>JAAEXZ010000029.1 GCA_017879645.1 Nitrosomonas sp. | reverse complement strand
TTCAATCGTGTTGACTCTTTCTTTCAATAAGTTAACGACGCATGACAGGTCAGGTCCATCGGTGATATCGCAATCATCTTTTTCCAAGTAAGGCACGACAAGCTTGGCCAAGGCTGTATTATCAGTCTTTTTAAGGTATTGCTGGTTGATCCAGTGTAATTTTTCAGGATTGAATTTTGCCGGTGAACGGCTGATCGAGGATAGATCGAACCAGTTGACCAGATCCTCGCGGCTGAAAATTTCTTCGTCACCATGTGACCAGCCGAGCCGAGCCAGATAATTCACTAGTGCTTCTGGCAGATAACCGTCATCCTGATACTGCGTAACCGATACGGCACCGTGGCGCTTCGATAGTCGTTCGCCATTGGCGCCCAAGATCATGGGTACATGCGCATAGTCTGGGAGCGAGGCATTCAATGCCTTGAGGATGTTGATTTGCCGTGGAGTATTATTGACATGATCATCTCCTCGAATGACATGACTGATTTGCATGTCGAGATCATCCACGACCACGCTGAAATTATAGGTGGGGATACCATCACCGCGAAGTAACACCAGATCATCCAGCTCTTGATTGGCAACACTGATACGTCCCTTGATCAGATCGTTGAATGTCACATAGCCTTCCAGTGGATTTTTGAAACGCAATACCGGCTTCACTCCCACTGGGGGGGGTTGTTTTGAATCGCGCCAGCGCCCGTCATAGCGTGGTTTCAAGCCAGCTGCGAGTTGTCGCTCACGCATTTCATCCAGTTCTTCTTTGGTAGCGTAGCAGTAATATGCCTGATTGTTCTGTAGCAGTTGTTCAGCGATATCGTGATAGCGTTGCAGGCGCTGCATTTGGTAAAACGGACCTTCGTCGTAATCCAGATCCAGCCATGCCATACCATTGAGAATGGCTTGAGTAGATTGTTGGGTTGATCGTTCCTGATCTGTATCTTCGATGCGTAAAATGAACTTTCCGCCATGCTTGCGCGCAAAAGCCCAGGAAAAAAGTGCTGTGCGAGCACCGCCAATGTGGAGGTAACCGGTTGGACTGGGTGCAAAACGTGTACGTACCATGATGTTATCTGTCTTTGCCTATCAAATGCGTGTAATAAAACGGGGTGATATATTTGGGGTTAGCATCTATCGTGTCTATCTGTTGCCTATGCGCTATGAGACAGCACACATGCTTCTCCAAGCAGTTCCGATTATAATGTGAATCGACATGGTTGCGCTTTTTATATATCCGATGATAGTGATTCACGTATGGTAGATCTGGTTCACGAATTGATTTTCTCGGCTGCCGATCATGCGCCAGATGTCCACGCATTAAGATACGAAGAACAGATACTCAACTATTCTGAGTTGGCAGAAGCAATCAGAAATACTGCAAATGGTTTGCGAACACTGGGTCTGAATCGTGGCGAACGTGTGGCTGTTTATCTCGAAAAGAGACTGGAGACGGTTGTTGCATTATTTTCCATTGCGGCGGCTGGTGGTGTATTTGTTCCGGTAAATCCTGTGTTAAAGCCAGATCAGGTCAAGCATATTTTGCTGGATTGCGAAGTGAAGATGCTGTTAACTTCGCAACAGCGTTGGGGTGTGCTGCAAGAGGTTTTGCATCCCTGGCTTTTTTTGCGGACGATCATGCTGGTTGATGTACAGGATAGTCTGAAACCAGTCGCGGGGTTGCTGATTGAGGAATGGAAGGCTGTGATACAGATGAAATGTACCGCAGGCCCGGTGACAGTGATCGATATCGATATGGCCGCAATACTCTACACCTCGGGCAGCACTGGAAAGCCCAAAGGGGTGGTATTGTCACATCGTAATCTGGTGGCGGGTGCCGGAAGTGTATCCCGCTATCTGGGGAACTCTCCCCAAGACCGGATTCTGACTGTGTTGCCTCTCAGTTTCGACTATGGCTTAAGTCAGCTGACGACAGCATTTCATTCCCGGGCAACCAATGTTCTGATGAACTATTTGTTACCCCAGGACATCATCCATCTGGTCGATGAACTGGCGATCACCGGCCTTGCAGCCGTGCCACCGTTGTGGATTCAGTTGGCGCAACTGGAGTGTGAAAAAATGACTTCACTGCGCTACTTGACGAATTCGGGCGGTGTGATGCCTCGCACAACGCTGGAGCGCTTGCGGAGTGCTTTACCCAATACACAAATTTTCCTGATGTATGGTTTTACGGAAGCATTTCGATCAACCTATCTGGCGCCGGAAGAGCTCGATCGCCGTCCGGATTCGATTGGCAAGGCCATTCCCAATGCCGAAGTTTGGGTGGTACGCGAGGATGGTTCGCATTGCGCTCCCGGCGAGCCAGGAGAATTGGTTCACCGGGGTGCCCTGGTAACCATGGGATACTGGAATGATGATGTAAAAACGGCTCAATGCTTCAAGCCTATACATCCAGTTCAAGGCGTATCCGTAAACGAGATTGCGGTCTGGTCTGGCGATACGGTTCGTATGGATCACGAGGGCTTTCTGTATTTTGTCGAACGTCGCGATGAAATGATTAAATCTTCCGGTTACCGGATCAGTCCTACCGAGATAGAAGAGGTGATTTTTTCACTGGAAAATGTGGTCGAAGCGATTGCCATCGGTGTGCCACATGTGCTGATGGGGCAGGCGATTGCTGTCGTGGTTGTGACTCAAATAAACCAGCCGCTGGATGTGGAAGCACTACGTGCAACATGCAAACAAAGACTGCCGTCATTCATGCAGCCGCATCATTACGAGATCAGGCACGAGAGTTTGCCGCGCAATCCCAATGGAAAAGTGGATCGCAGGTTGCTCTATCACGAATTACAGCATCTTTTCGGAGTGTATACGCAGTGAATAACCCCCCACAGCACGCGGTGCTGGAGTCGCTCGATGTAAAGGATGGCTGCCTGCAAATTGGTGGCATGCCATTGACCCGACTGGTTCAGCGTGTTGGAACCACTCCTTTTTATGCCTACGACAGGAAAAAAATTTCTGAGCGTGTCGCATTGCTACGTCGAAGTATGCCGCCTGAAATACAGTTATATTACGCCATGAAAGCCAATCCTATGCCGGCTGTGGTGCAGCATCTGGCGAAATTGGTGGATGGCATGGATGTCGCTTCGCTGGGAGAAATGAAAGTAGCATTGGATACACCGCTGTCCCCGCATCGAATCAGTTTTACCGGTCCAGGTAAAAAGCTGGAAGAATTGCGCAGTGCTGTGGCATCCGATGTGATCATTAATGTTGAATCGGCAAGTGAAATGGAGCGTGCCGCTCAATGTGGCGAGGAACTGGGCATGTTGCCTCAGGTATCGATCCGGGTGAATCCGGATTTTGAACTCCAGTCTTCCGGAATGAAAATGGGCGGGGGAGCCAAGCCATTTGGTATCGATGCGGAACAGGTTCCATCATTATTGCAACATGTGGGTACACTGGGACTGAACTTTGCGGGATTGCATGTTTTTAGTGGCTCGCAGAATCTGAATACATCCGCTATTTGCGAGGCGCAGGAAAAAACGATTCGATTGGCGATAGAAATTGCACTTCAAACCGGAGTTGCCATTCCTCGGCTTAATATTGGCGGGGGATTGGGCGTTCCCTATTTTCCGGGGCAGCAACCCCTTGATCTTGCGGTTGTTGGTAAACATTTGCATGGATTGGTGCACGAAATCAGGCAGATCTTTCCGAGGATAGAAATAGCCATGGAGTTGGGGCGCTATATCGTGGCGGAAGCCGGTATCTACGTATGTCGCGTGGTGGAACGCAAAATATCGCGCGGGCAGATTTTTCTGGTAACGGATGGTGGGATGCATCATCATTTGGCTGCTTCTGGCAACCTGGGGCAGGTGATACGAAAGAATTTTCCTGTTTTGATCGGAAACAAAATTCATCAAGATGCTGATGAAGTGGCCACAATAGTCGGGCCATTGTGTACGCCACTTGATATTTTGGCGGAACAAATCCCTGTCGCCAGAGCATGCCCTGGGGATTGGGTTGTGGTATTGCAGTCCGGAGCCTATGGATTAACAGCAAGTCCGGTTGCATTCCTGAACCATCCCGAGCCGGTTGAAGTTTTGGTGTAGCATTCGGTATCGGCCCATTTCGGATTCCAATCAGATTCATCATGTAATAATCAGCATACTTGTTGCATATTGTGTACAAATTCATTATTTGACTGCAATTCTTCATTCTTTCGATCACGATCTATTGAATAATCGATTTGAATTGCGAATATAATGCCCCTGTGTTACTTAGTCACTGAATGAAAAGTATTTGTTAAATGGCTTGTTTACTATTTCGAGCCAATCAAAAAGAAACAGAATAATTCCGAAACACAGAAACAACACGAAGCTTAAAAAAAGGCCAGGTTTGCACCTTTTTTCTTGAGTGTATTCAATTCGACTTGCATTATATTGGCAGGCGTTTTAAGCACTTAGTGGTAGTTCTTACAGTTTGACGAAAATTGTATTTTTACTTTTATCTGATAAAAAGGATTTATACAAGAATGGATCTGGGTGATGTGATGAATGAATTATATAATAGCTTTAATAAATACTTTGAAATTGTAATCGCAGATACACCGCAATTACTTGAGCAAGTTTACAAAATTCGTTATCAGGTGTTATGTGTAGAGCAACGTATTCCGGGCTTTGAGCCTTCACAGTTTCCGGACCAACAGGAAAAGGATGACGATGATGCTCATTCTATGCATGCTCTGCTAAAGTTTCGTTCCACCGATGAGTATATCGGTACTGTCAGGTTAATATTGTTTAATCCTGAGCAACCACAAAAACTTTTTCCAGTGGAATTAAATACGCAATTAGATCTGGATCTTTGTGATGTGGATAGACTGCCACGTCAGCACACTGCCGAAGTATCCCGTTTTGTAGTGATCAACCGATTTAATCGCCGAAAGGAAAACCGTCGTAGAGGAGATTCTCAACCTAGTGCAGACGGTAAGGAGACAGAAGAGCGTCGCACCACAGATCGACGATCTGGATTAACAATCGCGCTTGTGTTGATGGCTGGCGTCATGCGAATGTCTGTACAACATAACGTTCGGTATTGGTTGTCCATGGTGGACACACCTTTAAAAAGACTACTCGGATTTGACGGTGTAGAGCTTATTCCGATCGGTCCGCCAGTGAATTATCATGGGATGCGACGTCCTTACATAGTCAGAGTAGAAGAAATATTACAAAGTATGTATAAGGATCACCACGATGCTTGGCAAGTATTAACAGATGCTGGCAAGTATGATCTTTTATCTAACCAAAAGATGTTGAATTAGGAAGTTTTTGTTGAAACTACTCCAATTCATTTTGCATATTCGATTATTTAGTTATTTCACATTCAAAAGAAGAGCATTAGTTGGCTGCTTCCTGCTCACGCTTTTCTTATGTATCAACTCAAATGCTTGGTCAAACGAACAACCTGAAATTGTAGTCAACTCGGGGGTAACCGAGAATAACGTTTCAGGTAACGTTTTACGTTCCATTTTCAGTATGCGACTTAAAACCTGGACGGATGGAACCAAGATTAGAGTTTTCGTATTAGCGGATGACGATCAATTACACCAGGTCGTTGCCAAGGAAAAATTAAACGTTTTTCCCTATCAATTACGATCCACATGGGATCGACTGGTTTTTTCAGGCACCGGTCAGGCGCCCATCAAAGTAAATTCAAATGAGGAAATGCTTGCCAAGATCGCGAGTACACCCGGAGCAATTGGTTATTTATGGAGAGCAAATATTAATGAATCAGTTAACGTGCTCCAGATTAAGTAGCTGTTTGTGCGATTTTTCCTCGCGCAACATCCGGTGGCTAGTCATCATGATGCTGGCGGGAAGTGTTTCGGCTCAGGCTCAGCCGGAAACTGGTTCACCACAAGAATTCAGGCCTTTACAGTCCCTGAGTAACTGGTTTAAAACTTCGGAATTACCTGCTGAAGCAACCGGTGTGGAAGACAACAAGAAAAAACCGGGATGGGTCAGTTCGGCCATCAATCGTTTCAGAAATAATGAATTACCTGGCGATCTCCAGATTCATGGTTTTGTAACCCAAGCCTATATTGCTACTTCAGACAATGATGTATTTGGCAATAGCGATAAAGGCGGCAGCTTCGGTCTGACGGAAGCTGCTCTGAATGCTTCGGCGCGACCTTTGCCTAAATTGCAGATCTCTGCACAGGTTTTATCGCGTCGGGCAGGGGAAGGCAATACCGGCATGCCGCGTCTTGATTACGCCTTTCTGGATTATCAGGTGTATTCGCATGAAGCGGATCAGTTTGGTATTCGTGTAGGGCGACTGAAGAATCCGTTCGGTTTTTATAATGACACGCGAGACGTTGCTTTTACCCGACCCGGCATCTTACTGCCACAATCGATTTATTTTGACCGTACCCGTAATCTTGGATTGTCGGGTGATTCGGTACAGCTTTATGGCGAAAAGGCAATATCTAATTGGGGGACTATTTCGACGCAGTTTGGGGTGTTTTGGCCTATTGTCAGTGATAAGGATACTGAATCCTCAGTGGTACTAGATCATCGAAGACCGGGTTCCTTGAATCGAGAGGCATCCTATATTGGGCGAGGTATTTTTGAGACAAATGATAAACGCTTGCGTCTCGGTATCAGTGGGGTTTGGCTGAATACATCGTATGATCCTTCATTCCATTCGCTGGATCCCCTTGGTCCAGGGTCGTTTCAATTTACACCCATCTATTTTTCAGCTCAGTACAATACCGAAAAGTGGAGTCTGACCTCGGAGTATGCAATTCGTAATATTTCCTATAATGACAAATTTGGTAATAAATTTCTTCTTAATGGAAAAAGCTCTGTTGGAGAAAGTTATTATTTTCAGGGGGAATACCGCTTTACCCCAAGATGGGAAGGATTTGTAAGGTATGATGCTTACTTTGCTGACAGAAATGATAGGGATGGTAGTCAATTTGCGCATGATTTTGCAGCGATTGGAGCTATCGCGCATACACGGTTTGCCAAGGACATTACCGTAGGGCTACGCTGGAATGTCACACCAGAGTTTATGTTGCGCGCAGAATATCATCATGTGAATGGGACGGGCTGGCTATCGCGGCTAGATAACCCTACCGCAGTCGGAACAACACAGCATTGGGATCTCTTCGGTATACTGGCCTCTTACCGTTTCTAATTGGAAATACCCATGGATAAGAGCTCCGAGCTTGCCTTGGAAAAAAACTACAAAGTACATGGCGTTAAAGAGCGAAGATTTCGCAGTTTACTGTGGAAGATTTCGCTGGGCAGCAGCTTGATCCTGCTGGCTGTCGTGATGTTGTTCTCGTTTGTCAGTTATCTGAGCTTGATGTCCAATTTCGACAATCAGCGTTCAACGGATTACCAGCGTTATACGCGTGAAATCGACAATCTGGTCAAGAATACTGCACAGAGTTTGTACCGGCTTGCAGAAATTATTCCATTTCTGGACGGAATGAAAAAGGCACTCCAATCCAGCGATGGTGAAACCATCAGCAAAGTATTCGATCAGCACTGGGCTCTGATGCAATTTCATAATGGGGTCGAGTTTGCGCACTTCTATAGTTCAACCAATCAACTTACAGCCAGCTGGGAGAATCTCGAAGCCAGTATCGATGACGAAGACTTGCTGCTCGATTGGGTCAGGCAGGTGAACTATACCGAGCAACCCATGAATCCCTTACTTTGCCGGGAAAATTGCATGCAGTACATCATTGCACCGCTGCTTACGGATGGTAAGAAAGCCGGCGTGGTCGTTCTGGGGATATCCCTGGCCGATGTGTTGCTGGCTTTTAAGCGGATTTTCGGTGCTGATATTGGATTATTGGTCAATCGTGCTGATCAATCATCCCATGGCAACGATCCGGATACTTTGCATTGGGATTTCCAGATTTCTGCCTTGACCAGTCGCGAGCAGAATGCGCAGATCCTCAAGCTCACATCGCAACTGTATCCGGAAATCCTGACATTGAATGATGGTGTGCAGGTGAACTGGAACGACCAGTTTCAACAGGTCAAGTTGTTACCACTGAATTCAGTGGAAATAGGCCGGGCGCATCTGGTTGTACTCACCGATGTGACCACTGCGGTCAAAAACATTCATGATTCGATCTGGAAGATTGCGCTGATTGGTTTACTGGGATTGATCATTTCAGAAATTCTGTTGTTCCTGATTTTTACACGCTTGCTGGCAAGATTGAAGGATGTCGCATACGCCTTGCCACTGCTTGCCAACGGTCAATTCGAGCATTTTCGTTTGTCGCTGGCTTCGACAGACCGACTGCATCATGTCAGGGACGAGATCGATACCTTGTCGGAAGCAGCCGTTGCGCTGTCAGTTCAACTGGAGAAGCTCGAGCAGAAAGTGACATCGCGTACCCGAATGCTCATCTCACAGCGTGACGAACTGAGTAAAGAGAGGGATTTCGTCAAGAACTTGCTGGATACTGCCCAAGCTATCGTGCTGACCCAGAATCCCGACGGCAAGATCATATCGATCAATGCCTATGGTGAAATGCTGACGCGCTACTCGGAACATGAATTGCGCGGGAAATCCTACCTGAGCGTGTTGATTCCGGAATACGAATCCCAGGATGCGCTGATCCGCTTCAAGGAAATACACAACGGGATCAAGATGCAATTGCGACATGAAGCCATTACGCATTGCAAGGATGGGTCGACTCGCCACGTGGCGTGGTTGCATTCGCATCTCACCTGGAATTCGGAAGAAGATGCGTCCATTCTGTCGGTGGGACTGGACGTCACCGAATACAAGCGTGTAGAAGGGCATCTGGCCTGGTTGGCAGATCATGATCCCTTGACCAACATGTTCAATCGTCGCCGCTTCAGCGAGGAACTGGAACAGGTGCTAAGCCGTGCCGAACGCTACCAGCATCCGGGGGCGCTGTTATTTTTCGATCTGGACCGCTTTAAATACGTCAACGACACCAGTGGTCATCAGGCGGGTGACACACTGCTCAAGATTGTGGCGACCATGCTGTCGAAAACCATCCGTGCCGATGACATTACCGGACGCTTGGGTGGAGACGAATTTGCCATCATCTTGCCGGAAATTAATGCCGATGGCGCCATCGAAGTGGCCAAAAAAGTGCTGAATCAACTGGATCAGGCCGAGCTGTCAATCAATAATCGCACGCACCGAATTTCCGCCAGTATCGGCATTGCCCTGTTCCCCCAGCATGGCGCCAATATTCATGATTTGCTGGCTGCTGCAGACCTGGCGATGTATCAGGCCAAAGCCATGGGACGTAACGCCTGGTATCTGTTCTCTGACAAGGATCTGAGCCGCGAACGCATCCAGACTCTGGTGTACTGGAAAGAGAAAATCGAATACTCGCACTTGCACGACAACTTTGTGCTGTACCTGCAACCCATCATGACCATCAATACCAAGGAAATCTCCCACTACGAGGTATTGTTGCGCATGCATGATCAGGATGGCACAGTGCGTTCTCCGGCAGATTTCATTCCTGCTGCTGAGCATACCGGACTGATCCATGCGATCGACCATATGGTGTTGCGTAAATCCATCGCCCACGCGGCTGAGAGTTACAAGGCCGGTTACAAGATGAATTTTTCCATCAACTTATCGGCGCATGCGTTCAATGATCCCGAGTTACTGCCTATTCTCAAGGCGGAACTGGTACGTCACCAATTTGAACCGGAAAACCTGATGTTCGAGATTACCGAAACGGCTGCGCTGGAAGATTTGCCAGGGGCGCGAAGTCTGATGAAGGAAATCAAGGAACTGGGATGCGGATTCGTGCTGGATGATTTTGGTGTCGGTTTTTCGTCGTTCTACTATTTGCGTGAACTGCCGGTTGATGTGGTCAAAATTGATGGCTCATTCATCAAGAACCTGGCGGATAACAGTGATGACCTTATTCTGGTGAATGCATTGTGTAGCGTCGCACGGGGATTCGGCAAAAGAATTACGGCGGAGTTTGTTGAAAATGCCAAGATCCTGGCGATATTGGAAACTCTGGATATCGATTATGCGCAGGGTTATTACATTGGAAAGCCGTCTCCTGCCAGTGAGTTTTTGAAGAAGCGGAACGATTTGTTGCACTGATACGCGCTCCGGTACTTTCGGGGTGGGTCATTCGGTTCTCAGTGCATCGACAGGATTCAGTTTTGCGGCCCGCATGGCGGGTATGACTCCGGCAATCAGGCCAATCAGGACAGAAAGACCCAGCGCGATCAGCACATAATGCCAGGGGATGTTAACGGGGAGTCCGCTGATCAGCCACTGTAACAATCCTGCAATGACGGCACCGATCAACAGACCGGCCAATCCACCCAGTGTGGAGAGGGCAACCGATTCCAGCAGGAAAAGCATGCGGATTCGAGCCCGGGTTGCACCCAGTGCTGTCAGCAAACCAATTTCTGCTACCCGTTCGGACACGGTAATGTGCATCAATGTAATCATGCCCACAGCGCCAACCAGCAAGGAAATACTCCCCAGTGCAGCGACTGCGAATTTCAGCACATCCAGTACTGTCGACAGGGTGCTAAGCATTTGCTGCTGCGGCTTGACGGTAAAATCCTCGCGACCGTGACGTGCAACCAGAATGCGCCGGATATCTTCCACCACTGCCTGAATGGGCGAATCGGCAATATAGGATACGTTGATTTCCATGACACCCTGGCGATTGAAAACTTCCAGTGCGCGTGTCGTAGGGATGAAAACGGTGTCGTCCAGATCAAACCCCAGAATCTGTCCTTTCGATGCCATAACACCAATTACGCGGAAGCGTGTGCCTCCAACTTGTAACAGCGCACCCAGTGGGTTGGCATCGCCGAACAGTTCGCTGCGCACTTTTGCACCCAATACAACATAAGCGCGTGGATTACGGGGGTCATCATCGGGTAGAAACTGACCGATGGCGACATTCATGTTGAATGCCCTGGCGAAATCCGGTCCCTGGCCATAAGCCGTAACCCGGCGACTGTGGCCGTTAGCACGAATTTCCGCATTGCCGATGACGCTGGCATTGGTGTACTGCGTGAAGTGGCTGTGCTTGAGTGCCAGTGCATCATCGATGGTCAACAGCCGGGCACTGCCGATGGCACCGAGTGAACCGCCATGGGTATTGATTTTCCCGGGCGTGATCGTAACGATGTTGGTGCCAAATTGAGTGAATTCGGCCAGTACGAAGCGTTGCATGCCATCACCGATGCCGGTGAGCAGCACCACAGCGGCAATGCCGATGGCAATGCCCGAAGCCGACAGAATTGTCCGTGTGCGATGAGCAGTCAGTGAGCGTATGGCAAAGCGCAGTGTATCGAGCCAGTTCATCGCTTGCCCAACGCCTGCACGGCATCCAGTCGCGCTGCCTGGTTGGCGGGTAATATGCTGGCCACGATGCCTGTGATCACCGCTACCGCTATACCGGCAATCGATGCCCAAAGCGGTGCCCATGCTGGCAACTGCGGATAGGCCCAGCGAATCAACTGACTGCCCAATTGACCGAGCAGGAAGCCAAACAAGGCACCGGTCAACGATAACCACAAGGCTTCGGCAAAGAATAAACGGCGGATATCACTTGATGTTGCGCCAATGGCTTTCAGTAAACCAATTTCCGCGGTGCGTTGGCTTACGGCGACCAGCATGACATTCATGATCAGAATGCCGGCAACAATCAGACTGATGGCCGCGATACCAGCTACCGCCAGGGTCAGTGCATGCAGAATCCGGTCGAATGTGCTGAGAATGGCATCCTGGGTGATGATAGTGATGTCTTCCTCGCCATCATGTGCCTGTTTCAGTATGGCCAGCATGGCCTGCTTGGCCGGTTCGATATCGTTGTGATGCTTGGTTTCCACCAGAATGCGAAATAGCGATGTGGTATTGAACATCGCTTGTGCGTAGTCGATTGGAATGATGACGACTTCATCGGTATTGAATCCCATGGTTTCGCCTTGTGCAGCCAGAACACCGGAAACCAAAAAGCGGTTGTCGCCCAGTCGCACGCGCTGGCCGATGGCCTGGATGTGAGGAAAGAATTCCTGAGCGATCTTGGCACCGAGAACGATTTGTGCGCTGCGTTCGCTGCCATGCTGCAAAAAACTGCCTTGAGCAAGTTTCATGTGACGGATGGGGATGAGGTGTTCGGTACTGCCTAGTACAGTGACTTCACGCAGGCGATTGGCGGCGGACAATTCCGCTGCACCGACATTGAGCGGTGCATAGCGCCGAATCTGCGGTAAGCGTTCGAGCAGTTGCGCATCTTTTAATGTCAGGTCGCGTGGTGTTTGACCTAGAACGGCACCAAGAAACGATCCCGAGGTCTCTGCGCGTCCGGGTAACACCACCAGCAAGTTGGTGCCGATCGATGAAAATTGGTTGATGACATAGTTGCGCGCACCGTCGCCCAGCGCTGTCAACATGACCACGGCAGCCACACCCAGTGCCATGGCCAGGATGATCAGCAGCGAACGCAGACGGTAACTGACTACGGTCCGGAATGAGGTGAGCAGGGTATCGGAGAGTGTCATGAATGCTGATCTGTCAGTATTTTGCCATCGCGCATGCCGATCTGACGATGCGCTCGGGCACCCAGTTCGCGATCGTGTGTGACGATGATGAGCGTGGTACCAGCATGGTGCAGATTTTCCAGTAACACCATGACTTCGGCACCGATCTGGTGATCCAGGTTACCGGTGGGTTCGTCGGCCAGTATGACGCTGGGTTGCATGATGGTGGCGCGAGCAATGGCAACGCGTTGTCGCTGACCGCCGGAAAGCTCAGCCGGCCGGTGCTGGGCTCGTTGCAGTAATTCAAAGGCCTGTAATGCGGCCTGCACGCGCGCTTGTCGCTGTTCGGCCGGTATACCACCCAGAATCAGTGGCAGCTCGATGTTTTCCGCTGCAGTGAGACGTGGAACAAGATGAAAGGACTGAAACACAAAGCCGATTTTTTCACGGCGGATACGTGCCTGTTCGATCTCGGTCAGATCGGTGACAGGTCTGCCATCCAGTTCGTAGCGACCGCCATTCGGTTGATCCAGCAATCCGATGATGTTCAGCAATGTCGATTTTCCGGAGCCGGAAGGCCCCATGATGGAAACGTATTCCCCCGAATCGATCTGCAGATTGATGTCGTTCAGTGCATAGACTGTTTGATCCCCCATGTGGAATGTGCGTGTGATCGATTGCAGCCTGATCATGGTGATGGTGCTTTGGATTGTACGGCGACACCCGTTTTGATCCCGTCCTGGTCGAATGAAACCAGCACACGATCACCAGCCTGGAGTCCACGGCGAACTTCGGTGAAACTCCAGTTGCTTAAACCGGCTTCCAGTTGCTGTTCCACCAGCTTGTCGCCGGCATCGACGACCCACACCTTGTGATTCTGGCGAATGGCTTGGGTGGGAATGCGCAAAACATGACTTCTGCGATCCAGAATCACTTCGACATCGGCACTGTAACCGACCAGCAGTGTATCTTCCGGGATGTGCAGAAAATCAACCTCGATGTCGACGGTACGTGCCTGTTTCTCGATTTCAGTGACATACGGAGCAATGCGGCGAATCTTGCCCGGGAAAACCTTGTTTGGCATGGCATCCAAGGTAATGCGCGCTTCTTGCCCGACCTGTATTTTGGGAGCATCGACTTCATCCATCGGTGCAGTAACATACAAGCAGCGGTCATCGATCAGATCGATGGTTGCAGGCGTCGGGATGCCGGGAGGCGAAGGGGTCGTGAATTCACCCAGTTCACCAGATATTTTTCCGATCACGCCGGAAAATGGTGCAGTTATGACGGTTCGCTCAATGCCAGCCTGGGCTACCCGGATTTGTGCTTCGGCGCGCTGGATGTCGGTTGTGACAGCCTCGCAACTGGCCTGTCGGGATCGGGCGTTGGCGTGTGCGTCATCGGCGCGTTGAGAACTGACAAAGCCATCTTCCACCAGTTGCTGTGTGCGAAGGTATTCGCGCCGGGCGTTCTCCGCCAGAATGCAGGTTTCCCGGCGACGTTCCTGCGCCATGACCAGTTGTCGCTGAGCCAGTTCGCGTTGCGCCTGCACATCGTGATTCCACAGTTCTAGCAGTAATTGCCCTTTCTGCACATGGTCGCCTTCCTTGATCCAAATTTTGGCGATCTGTCCGCCGGCGATGGGAGCCAGATTGGAGCGCTGGCAGGACTTGATCGTGCCCGCGCGCGTATTGACAATCGTGGACTCGACATCTCCGGTTGTGATGGTGACCAGGTCGACCAGCAGTGGTTTGGGGCGGGTGTAATACCAGCTCGATAGTGCAATCGCCATGACTGCAATGACAAGACCGATGATTCTGGATGAGAATACTTGTTTTACTGAAGAATTCATTTGAAACGAAAGTTGTAGGGAAAAATAACATTGTATTTCATTGCAAATATGCGTATTTTAATCAGCCAAAAAACTGAGCTTATTCGGTCACTGCTTCATTGAACTTTCAGATAATTTACACAGGCGATCCGTATGATTGATATTTGGCGCAAACGTTTCATTTTATCCGATTCCGATCAACCTACCAGCCTGGTCGACATTCGTCCGACGGAAGAACGGTATGGAGTTCTCGACCCCAAGACTTTTGATGCCATTGAAACGGAAGCATTGTTCGAGACTGTCGATCATACTCGAACTGAAACGGGACGTCTGGCACTATATCGTTCGTTTGCCAATCCGCAGCAGGATGCGCAGGTGTTGCAGCAGAAACAGGCTGCCCTGCGTGAAATCGAATCCAATGCGCCACTGCGTGAGGCACTGGAGCAATGGGTACAGGGTGCGGTTATCGGGGAGAAATCACTCCAATATCTGCTTTATGGCGAATTTGCCGGAGGACTGGCTACCGATGATCCCGGCAGTCGCACGGATAAGCTGGAATTCGGCGGCTTTGGTTACAAGCAATATCGGGATGGCACGCAATTTGTGGTCGATTGGGTGGAAGGCAGCAGGAACATACCGCGCCCGCAATCACCTTACCTGTGTACATTGCTGGATGCTGTGCAAGAATTTGCCGAGTCGCGCACTTATGCACTGATACAGGGACCAGTCTATACGGCAAACGGCAAGTTCAAAAACCGTAAGGAAAAGAAGGCATTCGATCTGTATTCACGCTTTCGGCCTTCATTGCTGAAACTGCTCCCCACTTTCATTTTCTTTGCGGCATCGTACGGTATCCTGTTCTTTTTCGATGTACTGATGCCGCAATTCAGCGCCTCCTATATCAGTTACGGCATCCTGGCACTGACGGCGCCGGTGTTTCCCATCATTCTGCTGGCCATGGGGGCGACGGATCGTGATGCCATTATCTATCCACTGCGCAAGCTGTTCCGGGAGAGCCCGGAGCTGGCCAGAACGCTGGAAGTACTTGGATTGGTGGATGAACTGCTGGCGTTTTACCGGTATGGACAAACGCATGCCGGTGCCAAGGTGTTACCGGATATTCTGGATGACAAACAACATCGCCTGATCGTCAGTCAGGCGCGAAACCCTCTACTGATTAAAACGATCAACGATTATGTGCCGAATGATATTCATCTGGATGTGGCCGGACGGGTACTGATCATTACCGGACCCAACAGTGGCGGCAAAACAGCGTATTGCAAGACGGTGGCGCAAATTCAGTTGCTGGGGCAGATAGGGTGTTATATTCCTGCTGCGCAGGGACAACTGGTACCGGTCGAGCATATTTATTATCAAGTCCCGGATCCGGGACAGTTGAGTGCCGCAATGGGGCGTTTTGGTCACGAGCTCAAGCGGACCCGTGAAATATTCTTTAATGCCACGGCGCGCAGTCTGGTCGTACTGGATGAATTGTCGGAAGGCACGACATTCGAGGAAAAAATGACGATTTCGGAATATATCCTCAAGGGTTTTCACCAGTTGGGTGCCAGTACCCTGCTGGTGACACACAATCATGAATTGTGCGAGTTGTTACAAAAGGATGGTATCGGTCGGTACCTGCAAGTTGAATTTGCTACGCAGGGGCCGACACACCGGCTGATAGCTGGGGTGTCGAAAGTCAGTCACGCCGACCGTGTTGCCAGTGCCATCGGCTTCAGTCAGCAGGATGTCGAAGCCCATCTGCAACGTCAACTGGAAGCAAGCCAGGAATGAGAGGGTAATTGCGGATTGCTGGTAAGGATGCAACCAGAATCGACAGTATGAGAACGGTTATTGCAATTGCGAAGAACCGCAGTAGTGATTGTCCTTGAACCACCTGACGGCGTCCTGTATGGCTTCCACCGAAGGGCGATGGCGATAGCCCAGCTCGTGATAGGCCTTGTCACTGGAAAAATACATCAGCTTTTTTGCCATGCGTATGCTGTCGAGGGTGGCACGGGGTTCGCGCCGTGTGATCGCTGCGATCTTTTCCATGCACCATGCCATTGGAAACATAATGCCGAGTGGTATGTTGGTACGTCGCCGCCGCATGCCCTCGATTTCATCGATTGTTTGCAGGATTTGCAGCAATGTCATGTTGTCTCCACCCAGTATGTAACGTTCACCTGGCACGCCGCGCTCAAAGGCCAATAGATGACCCAAGGCGATGTCGTCGACATGCGCAATGTTGAGCCCGGTGTTGACGTAGGCTGGCATGCGTCCATTCAATGTATCCACGACGATACGCCCGGTCGGGGTAGGGCGAATGTCTCCCGGACCAATCGGAGTCGAGGGATTGACGATGACAAGCGGTAAAGCATAGTCGTCGGTTAGTCTCTTGACGACCTGTTCGGCCTGATATTTGGTGCGTTTATAAAATCCGGTGGCATCGATGTAGCTCGAAGGGGTGTTCTCATTGGCTGGCGAACCATCCTGATTCAAGCCCAAGGTGGCGACACTGCTGGTGTAGACAATTCGTTTTACGTTCGCTTCCATGGCCGTGATGATCAACGCTTCTGTTCCTTTAACATTGATATCGAACATGGTTTGCGGATCGGGTACCCAGAGGCGGTAATCCGCTGCAACATGAAAGACATTGTCGCAACCGTCGACTGCACGCTTCAGTGAGTCGTGCTCACGCAAATCGCCGGTAGCGATCTCGACAGGAAAGCTCTCAAGGTTTCTGCGGTCGCTTCCCGGTCGAACCAAAACGCGGACCTGGTGGCCTGCGGCAAGCAAACAGCGCATGACCGCCGAGCCCAGAAAACCCGTTGCACCGGTGACCAGCGACTTCATGGTGTAGCTGAGCGGAAAAGAAAGCGGGCAATCATGCCGGCACGCTCATTGTGAGAATCACTCGTTTCGAATTTGATTTTTGGGTAGAAAGTCATTATTGGGCTCGATTCTAGGAAGATTGCTTGCAGTCAGTCTGAAAAGCAGTTTTAGCGCCCAGTCTTGACTTGCCAATGCACTGGTGACGATTACTGTGGCTTTGACGCTGCTGCGGCTGATTTTTACCTGTTTGCTCTGGGAAAAATCGCGGTGGTGATTGATCTTGTTGAGGGTCAATACAGCCATACCGATAGCCCACAGACAAAAGCGGCGTATGCCCTTTTCCTGTGGCGGAATGAGGCAGGTGTACACGAGTGCATTATGCAGATGATTTCTGGCGATACCCAGCAATTCTGCCAGTCCTTCCTGGAATCTTTCATCCGGTAGCCCCGGCTGCAATTGTGCCAGATCGAATCCATGCTTGAGAAAGATATCCTGCGGCAACCAGCATGCACCGCGCTGACGATCATCCCAGATGTCCTTCAGGATGTTGGTCATTTGCAGCCCCTGACCAAAGGAGACGGACAGTGGCATCAGCACATCCTTATGCTGGTGGATCTGTTCGGAATAATCGCAGAACAACTCGGTCAGCATCTCTCCGACGACACCTGCCACGTAATAGCAGTACTGGTCCATTTCGGACAAATCCTTGAGTCCACTCAGCGATTCGGTTTCCTGGTAGTGATACATACCCTGACCCATGATTCGCACGCAACGTTCCAGGGCACTGCGTTGTATCGGATTGAAGCTGTGTGTGATGCGAATGACTGAAGGCGTGTTCTTGATCAAATCGTGTTCTGCCGGAATCGTATGATTCGATAGCAGGGGATACAGTTTCTGTGCAAATGCTTCGGCCGGTGTTTTGCCGCACACCACATCCGAGAACATGTGGGTCAGTTCCTTGGTCTGTTCCAGTGTCAGTGCACTGTCATCTTCGATGGTATCGGTAATGCGGCATAACAGATAGGCATTGCCAATGACCCGGCGCAACGCTTCCGGCAACTGCGGAATGGTCAGAGCAAAAGTGCGCGACACACCTTGCAGGATATTGTCCTGATACTGCTCATCATGCGTGCTGGATAGACTGGTCATCGCTCGTTTGTCATAAGGCAATGCTGCATGTTACTACAGTTGGGCGCCACTCCACACCAAATGTCGTTCATTCATCCAGAATCCGTTCTCCGGCGACGAGCTGGGCAAGTGTTTCACGTTGACGAATGACATGTATTTTTTCCTGATCCACCATCACTTCGGCGGCACGTGGACGGGTGTTGTAATTCGAGCTCATGCTCATTCCGTATGCACCGGCAGACATCACGGCAAGCAAATCTCCGGTATCCAGGCTTAATGCGCGGTCATGCCCGAGAAAGTCGCCAGTTTCACAGACTGGACCAACCACTTGGTAATTTTTCGTGTCAGCCGGGTTTTGCGCTACTGGCAGGATGGCATGATAGGCTTGGTACAGCGCCGGACGCATCAGGTCGTTCATGGCTGCATCGACGATGGCAAAGTTTTTGGCTGGTGTATGTTTCAGGTATTCGACACGCGTGAGCAGGATGCCGGAATTGCCAACCAGGGAACGGCCTGGTTCGATGAGCAGTTTCTGTTTTATTGTTCGGGTATTGGCACACAATGTGGCGACATAATCCGCAATGGAAGGCGGAGTTTCATCCCGGTAACGAATGCCAAGCCCTCCACCGAGATCCAGATGTTCGATTTGCAGCCCTTGGGATTGCAGTGTGCCGAGCAGACCGAGAACCTTGCTGCTGGCCTGTGTGAAAGGATCAATTTCGGTCAGTTGCGAGCCAATATGACAATCCAGGCCGGTGAACCGGATATGCGGGTACTGATGTGCTGATTGATAAATTCTTGCGGCTTCGGTCATCGGGATGCCAAATTTGTTTTCTTTCAGACCGGTAGAAATGTAGGGATGGGTTTTGGCATCGACATCCGGATTCACGCGCAAGCTAACCGATGCTACGGTTTGCATGCTCTGTGCGACCTGATTCAGAGCGGCCAGTTCGGCTTCCGATTCGACGTTGAAGCACAGAATCCGCGCGGCCAGCGCTTGTCGCATTTCGTCAGTGGTTTTGCCAACGCCGGAAAAGACCGTTTTGCGTGGATCGCCGCCAGCCAGGAGGACACGCTGCAATTCTCCGCCCGATACGATATCGAATCCGCTCCCCAGTTTGGCCAGCACATTGAGAATGGCAAGATTCGAGTTGGCTTTGACCGCATAACAAATCAGATGATCCCGGTTTGCAAACGCCGTATCGAATGCCTGGAAAGCCTGAGTGAGTGCGGATCGCGAGTAGACATAACAGGGCGTGCCGAATTCTGCTGCAATCTGTTTTAACGGTACAGCCTCGGCAAACAGTTCGCCATCCTGGTAATGAAATGCTGTAAAGCCGCTCATTTTTTTTCAGTTTCTGTGGTGGGTGCCGGTATGGGCTGACGACTGGCTTCTTCCGGTTGTGGCAGATAGAGCGGTCCCTTCAGACCGCATGCACCGAGTGACAGTAGAATCAAGGTGGTAGAGATAAGTGCGCGCACAAGTCGATTTCCTGCAAAATGAAAGCCTACGATACTACCACAAGCAACAATCCCGGGTGCCTGCGATCATGCGTTGACTTGCTCAGTTCTCTATTGGCATGCACTGCTTGCCTAATCGGCTGGTAACAGGGCACTCAACCACTGGATCAATTCCCCGATCAACCGATCGCTGGAAGAGCTCAAGCTGGCGACTGCACCGGTTGCATCTGCGCTCGGCGCGGCTTCCTGGATAGTGAAGTCCTTCTGTGCCAGTAATTGACGTGAAGTGCGGTCTACCAGACTGGCGCGCAGATTGATTACCACGTGACTGTCATGTGTTCCATCGAAGATTTGTACGAATTCGGTCAATTCGGTATTCAGCAGCACATCAGCCTTGGCCATGCTGTTGTTCTTGATCACTGATCCAGTTGTGTCACTGGCAATCCGGTTGCGTATTTTTTGGGTCAGGATTGCGGCGGGCGGTGCAATCCAGCGACTATGGGCATAACTGTAGGATTGTGTTGGATTGTGATAGGCCAACCGATAATGGATGGCCGTATTATCCAACCATGCAGGTGCCGTGGCATCCACGATGAGTATGCTTTTTCCCGATGGCCAGTGTGCTGGGGGTGAAATGTGCTGTCGATGTGGCGATGCACTGAGATCGAAAACGGATACGGTCGTGGGTTTGTGCCACATAACACACCCCGTCAGGAACAGCAGGATGGAAATCAGGGTCAGCCGTTTGATCATGGTTGGGTCTCGGTAGGGGAAATGAAGCCGCTTTCTCCCGGACCGGGCGCAGCGGGAGAACGTCCAAATAGCAGACTCTGCGGATTATCTTCGAACTGCCGTAACACGCGGTCGAGGTTGTTTGAACTGCGGGTGATGCTGTGAGTGACCTTATGTAATTCCGGGATGACATTGGCGAGTTCCTGCGTGCTTTGTGACACGCTGTCAAAAATACCTTCCTTTTGATTGGCCCGGGTAACCGCGAGATTGATCTCACCCAACAGATAGTCCAGCCTTTTGACCAGTGTGCCGGATTCCACGGTCAGATCGGTAAAGGATTTCAGCACCGGTTGCACGTGACTGGCAATTTTGTCAAAGTTGCGGGTCGCCTTGTCGATATTTTGCAGGATTTGCGAAATGTGTTCGCGATTCTGGTCATCCAGCAAGTGGTGCATTTTCAGCACCAATTTATTGACGTTGGTCAGCAGATCCTGACCTGATCCGGCCACTTCATCGAGTAACGAACGGCGCATGGGAATCTTGGTATCACTGGTCAGTCGTTTGGTTCCGAATCCATCATCATTGAGTTGTACGTATGCGAGGCCGGTGACGCCCTGATACCCGAGTTGGGCGTAGACGGTATTGCTGAGCATGACATGCTGGTCGATTGCAATCTGGATGAGAATCTGCTGTGGATTGCCGGGATCGAATTCTATGCTCTCAACCCTGCCGATATTGACCCCCCGAAAATGCACTGCGGATTGGGGATTCAGACCGCTGACGGATTCCTTGGTCACCACCAGATAGTTGACACGCTGAATGTTGCTGCCACTGAACCACATGGCAACCATGGCAATGGCGATACTTAGTGAAATGACAAAAAGACCGGCTATGAGGGCATGGGCTCGGTTTTCCATGAGGGCTCCGATGAAGTCTGAGGGTTTGAATGCGGATGGATGCTTTTAAAAAAACTGCTAATGAATGGATGTGTCAATTGTACGATTTCACTCAAGGGACCCACGGCAATGACTTTCTGTTCGGCCAGAACGGCGATGCGATCGGACAGGGCAACCAGGGTGTCGAGATCGTGCGTCACCATGACGATGGTTAAATCCATTTCACTGCGTAAAGTCCTGATCAATTCGACAAAGCTTTCGCTCAATACCGGATCGAGTCCTGCTGTGGGTTCATCCAGGAATAGCAATTCCGGGTCCAGTGCCAGAGCCCGTGCCAGTGCTACGCGTTTGATCATGCCGCCGGACAGGGCTGCTGGCATCTTGTCAGCATGTTCCGGTTCGATGGCGACCATGTTGAGTTTGAGCATCACCAGTTCGCGGATACTGGCTTCGGACAGGGAGTGACGTTCGCGCAATGGCAGGGCCACATTATCAAACACCGTCAGCGCACTGAACAGCGCGCCTTGCTGGAACAGCACACCGGAGCGCCCACGGATGTTCTGGTTTTGCTGCACGGATTGCAGATCGCTGCGGTTGTGCCCAAAGATTCTGACCACTCCCTGAACGGGTTGTTCCAGTCCGAGCATTTGCCGCAGCAAGGTGGTTTTACCGCTTCCCGAACCGCCAACCAGTGTCAGGATCTCGCTTTGATGCACGCACAGATTCAGGTCCTGATGCACGATATGATCGCCAAACTGTGTTTGCAACGCCTCGATTTCGATGATGCACTGAGAGTTGCTCATGTTTCAGGGTAACCCTACATCGGAAAACAGGATGGCAAAGATGGCATCCACGATGATGACCATCGTAATGGCTGTTACCACCGAGGAAGTCGTGCCTTCACCGAGGCTTTCGGTATTGGGCTTGATCCGCATGCCGAAATGACAGGCAATCAGTGCGATGACCATACCGCACACCACGCCCTTGCCCAGTCCCAACCACAAATTACCGATCGGGACGGAGTCGGGTAATGTGGAAATGAAATACTGGATACTCAACCCTAATTGCAATTCAGCAGCGACCATGCCGCCGATGAGTGCCATGGCGCTCGTCCAGATCACCAGTAAAGGCATGGCCAGCCCCAATCCCAGGATTTTGGGCAGGATCAGCCGCAAACTGTGCGAAATGCCCATTACCGTGAGTGCATCCAGCTCCTGGGTTACCCGCATGACGCCCAGTTGTGCCGTCATCGACGATCCCGAACGGCCGGCCACCAGAATGGCCGCCAACATGGGTCCCAGTTCGCGAATGATGCTGATGCCCAGTATATTGATAATGAAAATATCGGCGCCAAAAAGCTGGAGTTGTTTGGAAGACAGGTAGCTGATTACAATACCGATCAGAAAGCCGACCAGGGCAGTGATACCGAGTGCTTGTGCACCGGTGCGAAACAGGTTGGCTGAAATCTCACGCCATGGAATATAGGCTGGGTGACGGATCAGATAGCCCATGTCAAGCAGCAACTGACCGATCAAGGTGAGCAGGCTGATGGCGTGTTGCCATAACAGCAAGGACAGTTGGCCAATTTGTGTGATCGGCCACAACCAGTCGGAAGGTTTTGTTACAGATTGATGCGCCGGAAGCTGTTCCAGCCGTTCGATCATTTTTTCATGCTCGGGCCGCAACTCGATCAGCTGCGGGCGTTGTGCATGCCAGGCTTGCCACAGCATGGTAATGCCAGCACTGTCGATTTGCTGGATGCCAAGAAGATTCCAGTGCAAATCCGGTTTTTGGGCTTGCCGGGCCAGATCGCTTGCCAGGTCATCAAAAACATCCTCGAGTGCTGGCAGGGTATAGTTCCCGGTCAGACAGATGCAGGGAACATTCTGTCTGTCTTCGAGTTGATACCATTGTGTCAGTCTGGAGCTGTTTTGCATGCGATGGTGTGCAGTATTTGATTTGTGGTGAGATGATCCAGAGTGAATCGTTCCGTTCAAATTATCAATATCTTCGTAGGTTTGGCAAGCTAACTTTGCGCAGGGAGCGGGTTATCGGGCAAGGTGTGTCCAAATTGACAACTCGGATTGCTTTTTAAGATTCTGGTGAAAAGGCGCTATTTTACACGTGCCATTTCTGTCTGTGCGATGGCCGGATTTTTGATGAAGTAGCTTTTGATGCCGGAAAATACTGCATCGGCCAGCTTGTTCTGATACGTATGGTTGCGCAATTTTTCCTCTTCCCGAGGATTGCTCAGAAACGCAGTTTCGACCAGGATGGAAGGAATATCGGGTGACTTGAGCACGGCGAAACCGGCTTGTTCAACTTGCCGCTTGTGCAGATGATTGACATCACCAAGCTGTTTCAGTACCTGTTCGGCCAGTTTGACACTGTCATTGATGGTCGCATTGACTGACAGATCGAGCAGCAATTCCTTGATATCCTTGGATTTGGTCGTGATGTCGATACCGCCCATCAAATCGTTATCCACGCTATTTTCCTTGTTGGCCAGCCAGCTTGCCGTGGTTGATGATGCGCCATGTTCCGACAGGGTGAAAACCGAGGAGCCGTGTGCATGAGGTCTGGGATTGGCGTCGGCGTGAATGGAAACGAACAGACTGGCATTGGCACGGCGGGCATTGATGCGGCGCTGCGGTAACGAAATGTAGTGATCACCATCACGCGTCAGTACGGCACGCATGTTCGGTTCCTTGTCGATACGTTCCTTCAGTTTCCGGGCAATGGCCAGCGTGACATCCTTTTCATGCGTACCCAGACTACCTACGGCACCTGGATCCTTGCCGCCATGCCCTGCATCGATGGCAACAATCAGCATGCGCGGTACCTTGGTGGCTGCCTTGCGTTCCGGGTTTTTGCTGCCTGCAGTGTTGGTAGTGTTGGTATTGCCACTTTGTTTGGCAGGGCTGGCCTGAGGTTTGGGTCGCGGTGGTCGGTGCGTCTGTGGAGATGGTGCAGCGGCCTGCACCTTGGCTTGCCGCATGGGTTGCGACAGTGATGTGACCAGATCTTCAAGGACATCGGCGTCATGATCGGTTCCTGCCATATTGTCGATACGCGTATTGTCCTGAATCTTTCCGGCTTTATCGGGGTGATAGATGTCCAGTACCAAGCGATGCTGCATATTGTTGTTTGGTGCCACGACAAATGTCTTGGGCACCACATTCGCCTTCAGATCGAAAACGAGGCGAATGACATCAGACTTGAACTGCCCGATGCGAACCTTCTGCACGAATGGATCAATGGCATCGACTTTTTGCGGTAAGGCATTCAGCGTGGGGGTGAGTTTGACATTCCTGAGATCCATGATGACCCGATGCGGATTGTCCAGCATACTCAACTCGTATTGCAGTGGTTCATTGGATTCCAGCGTAATGCGCGTATAGTCGGGTGTGAGTCCGACGTGTACTGATTTGATTGCAGGAGCCGCGAGAACGAACGGGGCAAGGCCCAGCAGCAGCAATCCCAGCAATGAAGCAAACCACGCCATGAAGACATGAGCGCATCCAAACACATTCAACTTTACATATGGATCTGATTCTTCAATTTTTCTAGGCATTGGTTTCCTGTATCTGTGCCAGCACGTATTACTAAACGGCGTCCCGAATCAACAATTTCAAGAAAGATTTGTATGTCGGCCGTGGGTAACAGATCACCCGCTTTTTCCGGCCATTCCACGATGCAGATGGAATCCGGGTTAAAATATTCGCGGAAGCCTGCTTCTTCCCATTCGTATCGATCATTGAACCGATAAAAATCAAAGTGATACAAGTATAACCTAGAAATTTTATAGATTTCAACTAAATTATAGGTGGGACTCCTGACGTGATGAGTATGACCCAGTCCGTGTAGAATGCCGCGTGTGAGTGTGGTTTTGCCAGCACCCAGCGTGCCGGAAAGATGAATGGTCATGCCAGCGTGCAGGCAGGATGCCAGCTTCCCAGCCCAATTCAGCAGGCTGGTTTCATCGGCAAAATCGAAATGCAAACCTGATTCAGGTTTGGAATCTGTAAAATGCGTGCTATGCAAGAAAATACCTCGAAAAAATCAATGCCGGATTATGCGGCGCTCGCTAACGATATCAAAATCTGGAGCCGGGAACTGGGATTTCAAGCCATTTGTATCGCCGATGCCCATGCCGATATGTCGGCTGTGGAGAGCGGTTTGTTCAATTGGCTGGTACAGGGTTGCCACGGCGATATGGATTATATGGCGAAACACGGCACCAAGCGCACGCGACCTGCTGAACTGGAACCCGGCACACAGCGCATCCTGTCCGTGTGTATGAATTATGCTCCACCGCATGCAAAAAATAGCTGGGATGTCATTCACTCAGGCACCGGAGCGTTCATTTCCCGCTATGCGCTGGGGCGCGATTACCACAAGGTAGTACGGGCGCGTTTGCAAAAACTGGCCGACAGAATGACAGCGCAGATCGGCCCCTTCCAGTATCGGGTGTTTTCAGATAGTGCGCCGGTCATGGAAGTGGCATGGGCGCAGAAAGCCGGCCTGGGCTGGCGCGGCAAGCACACATTGCTATTGAATCGCCAGGCAGGATCGATGTTTTTTCTCGGTGAAATGTATGTCGATCTGCCATTGCCGGTCGATGAAGAAACCGGGAACTATTGCGGCAGTTGCACCCGCTGTATCGATATCTGCCCCACTCAGGCCATCATTGCGCCGTACCGGCTGGATGCGCGTCGCTGCATTTCCTATCTGACTATCGAGATGAAGGGCAGCATACCGGAGCCGCTGCGACCGCTGATCGGCAATCGTGTCTATGGTTGTGACGACTGCCAGCTGGTTTGTCCGTGGAACAAGTATGCCCACATTACGCAGGAAGCCGATTTTCATGTGCGTAACGGCTTGGACGATGTATCGCTGGTCGAATTGTTCGGTTGGGACCAAGCTACCTTTGAGGCCAAGCTGGCCGGCAGTGCGATTCGCCGCATCGGCTATCAGCAATGGTTGCGCAATATTGCGGTTGGTTTGGGTAATGCACCGTATTCGACCGAAATCGTACAAGCATTGCAGGGACGGACGGACGATGCATCCGAACTGGTGCGCGAACATGTGCAGTGGGCGCTGCAGCAACAGGATCAAAAAAGAACAGCCAATCAGGAGTGAAACCTATGAAAACACCATCGGTCATCGGTACGCCGCTCAGTCCATCGGCGGTCAAAGTCATGTTGCTCGGCAGTGGCGAACTTGGCAAGGAAGTCATCATCGCATTGCAGCGCCTCGGCATTGAAACCATTGCGGTCGATCGTTACGCCAATGCGCCGGGTCATCAAGTGGCACATCGCGCACACGTGATCAACATGGCGGACGGTCAGGCGTTGCGTGCACTGGTCGAACAGGAGCGGCCCGACATCATCGTTCCGGAAATCGAAGCGATTGCCACGGACATGCTGGTCGAAATCGAGCAAGCCGGCATGGCCACGGTGATACCGACCGCGCGTGCTGCGCGGTTGACGATGAATCGTGAGGGGATTCGTTGTCTGGCAGCGGAAACGCTGGGGCTGCCGACATCGGAATTGCAAGCGGCAATTGACAGCACCATCGGCTACCCCTGTATCGTCAAACCGGTGATGTCGTCATCCGGCAAAGGGCAGTCGCGCATCGATCACGCTGATGAAGTCAAAGCAGCCTGGGAGTATGCTGCCAGCGGCAGCCGGGTCGATCAGGGACGTGTTATCGTCGAAGGTGTGATTCAGTTTGACTATGAAATCACGCAATTGACCGTGCGTGCGCGGGATGGCGACGGCAATATCACAACGCATTTCTGTGAGCCGATTGGCCATGTGCAGGTGCATGGCGATTATGTCGAAAGCTGGCAACCGCAAGCGATGTCGCCGGTGGCGCTACAGCGTGCGCGCGAAATCGCCAGAATCATCACCGACGATCTGGGAGGACTGGGTATTTTCGGCGTGGAATTGTTCGTCAGGGGCGATGACGTCTGGTTCAGCGAAGTCAGTCCGCGGCCGCACGATACCGGTATGGTAACGATGTGCAGCCAGAAACAGAGCGAATTCGACTTGCACGCGCGTGCGATTCTGGGTTTGCCGGTGGATACCTCGTTGCTTGCACCGGGCGCCAGTGCCGTGATTTACGGTCAGCTCGAAGCCAAAGGCATTGCCTTTTCCGGCGTGGTCGACGCACTCAACGTGCCGCAAAGTGACATCCGTCTGTTCGGCAAACCGGAATCGTTCAAGCGGCGGCGCATGGGTGTGGCGCTGGCCAACGGCAGTGGTACGGACCAGGCGCGAGAGCGTGCCAAGCTCGCTGCCAGCCGGGTCGTGCCAATCAAAGATTAACTCTTATCAATCAGGAATAAAGGAAAAATGATGACTATTGAACAATTGAACGCCAAGTTTGGTATCGCGGGGCAACTGAAATTGATCGCTGGCAAAGGTGGATTACCGATGATTCAAGTCGAAACCGCCAAAGCCAAGGCGCTGATCTCGATC
Organism: Nitrosomonas sp.; assembly: GCA_017879645.1. Lineage (GTDB taxonomy): Bacteria > Pseudomonadota > Gammaproteobacteria > Burkholderiales > Nitrosomonadaceae > Nitrosomonas. The sequence continues at coordinate 2,249 of JAAEXZ010000029.1, read as the reverse complement.
CATGCCGGTCAGGTGCTGTCGTACCAACCTGCTGGTGAAGCGGAAGATGTGCTGTTTCTGAGCGAAAAAGCGTATTACCAGGATGGCAAGGCGATCAAGGGCGGCGCACCGGTGTGCTGGCCATGGTTCGGTGCCGATCCGGAAGGCAAGGGTCGCCCCGGACACGGTTTCGTGCGCAACCGCGGCTGGAATCTGCTGACGACCGAAGCGCTGGCCAATGGCGACATCAAAGTCACCGTCGGTTTGGACGATACGCCGGAAACCCAAGCCATCTGGCCGCATGCCTTCAGTCTGCGGCAGGAAATCGTCATCGGCGATACCCTGAACCTGTCGCTGATCACCCGCAACACTGGCAAAGAAAAATTCACCATCACGCAAGCGTTTCACACCTATTTCAAAGTTGGCGACATTACCCGCGCAAAAGTGCTAGGACTGGCCGGTTGCGATTACCTCGACAAAGCCGGTGGCGGTAATGCGCAAAAACACCAGACGGGTGACGTCACCATCGGCGCCGAAGTCGACCGTATCTATCTGGATGTCGGCAACACTCTGATCATCGACGATGCAGCGCTCAACCGCCGCATTCAGATCACCTCGCAGAACAGCAAAACCGCCGTGGTATGGAACCCCTGGGAGAAAATCGCCAAGGATATGGTCGATCTGGAAGATGACGATTACAAGCGCCTGCTGTGCGTGGAAACGACCAATGCGGCGGATGATGCGGTGGAAGTGGCGCCAGGTGGGGAGTGCCGGTTAGTGGCTGATTATCGGGTGGTGCGGGGTTGATTAGTTGATTGTGAGTGATGTCGAGATGTTGCCCCTTGTGTTCTTCATCACAATCAGTTTTAGAGGAGTACCGCTATTACTATGAAAGTTGTAGGTGAGCAGCTTGAAGGGTGGGCACACACCCAATCTGATTTTTATGAAAAAGACTTATTCGGCCGTAGCGCATTTAATAGATATTATTACGCTGCTTTTTTAATTGCTCGTGAAATGCTGAGTAAGTATAAATCTGAATGGAAATGTACTCCACATGCTGAAATACCTAATCTGTTGGAAACCTCATTTTCAAATCAAATTATTAACCAGTTGAAGCAAAATAAGAAGAAAGGTTTGATGACAGATAGCGAGGTAAGTCGCTTACGTAAAAAACTAAGAACTGCCACATCAGAATTAGCGAGCTTGCTCAAAGAAGCCTATGACGCTCGTGTTATAGCTGATTATGAACCAGAGACGACCATAACCACAAAGGGAAACACTATCTCATTAAAGCACTATAAATTGAATTCCGCGAGTGGCTGGGCAGATCGAGCTAACAATTACTGCAAAATTATCTATAGTGTGAGGAGGGATGCAGGACTTGATTAATATTGAAGAAATCAGGGATTACCTTGCAAGCGAGAAGAAAACTTATGTTGCAGATGTCCGGATTCGTCCAAGTGATGAAACAGTAATGCTTTATGTATCACAAGATAGAATTTCATCCAAAGTACACTCGGGTCTTGCTTCTCTTCGTCAATTAAATAACCTGAAGAAAGATATAACACAAAAATTTTCAAGAAACGCAGAAGTAATTTTATTTCAAAATGATGCACAAAAAGAACTGGAATCCGGTTTCTATCGAATCCTAAATAGAAAATTTGATGGACAAATAATCTCACTCTATATTTCATTCCAAGAAAAATCTATTGTTGATGGATTTATTGAAGTGGCAAATTTATCCGAGCATCTTCAAATTGAAATTACAGAACATTTTACTTTAGTACTAAAGAATGCAGAACTTCAATTAGGCTCTCTGTATTGGTTAGATTCACCAGTGGATTTTCCAACAGTCGTTGCTCTTTTACGGGTCATAAAAGTTCTACAACCAGTATCCATAAAGGAATTAAGTGTGGAAATACAAAAAAAATATATTTTAGTTTCCGATGAATGGTTAAATCACAAACTTGATCTTTTGAGAAAAAAAGGATTTGTTTTAAGACAAAAGATAAACAATACATACGTGCTATCGGGAGAAGCTCTTAGCGCTATTCCAGCTGGAGCAAGAAGAAATAGTTCAGATATTGAAAGAGCTCTTGCATTAGGCAGAAAGAAATGGTGAAATTAACTTGTGATTCCCCGTGGTCTTGCCACGGGGATCTAACTAGGTTTTAGAATGTAGGGATGCGAGATGTTGTAGAGAAAGCGAGCCACTGTGCATGGCAGATACATTATCATATTGTATTTCCTGTGAAATACAGGCGAGGACT
>JAAEXZ010000028.1 GCA_017879645.1 Nitrosomonas sp. | reverse complement strand
GTGCTTGATATCTAGAAATTTAATATCTTTTGCACTTTGATTATCTGATGTTGAGCAAGTAGACATAAGTCGGAATTAAGTTGTACACAATGCCATTAACGCGGTTGGGCGCAAATTGGTTTACATGGCAAGAAACAATTTTTCGATCGTGTTACAAAAAGTGATCCAGCAATTTACGGCTGTGGTGATCGAGAGTTAAGCGATCTCGGATCAGAAAATGGATGCCGTGGCTGTCTGCAATCAACAGGGAGGTTACGGACAGACGCCGGATATCTTCTTCACCCTTGAGAATAAATGTGGCTCCGCCGCGATCTGTTTCCACTTGCCAGGTGCTGGGGGTGATGAAGCTGGATACTTTTAGCAGTTTCTTGATTTCCGGCATGAATTCCCGGCTAGCAAGCTCGGATTCAATGAGTGCGCGATGTTCCTCGGGTAAATCGGTCAAGTGCTCGATCCATGCCAATTCATGACCATGCGGATCAACCAAGGCTATTCCCTGGTTCGGATTGGAAATGGGAAATGAGCGAACCGGTACAATGGCATCATGAGCTACACCCGCTTCATCGGTAAAAACCAGACGACCAAAAGTATTGCGATTTAACCGATAACGTGGCGACTGATTCATTTGATATCTCCAGCTACACTGTGTTCAGCAGCAGGCTCGAGTGTTCGATCCTCGGTATCGACATTGCGTGCTTGAGCCTGATACAGACGATGATAAAAGCCCTCTCTTGCCATCAATTCGGCATGGTTGCCAACTTCGACGATTCGACCTCGATCGAGCACGATGAGCCGATTGGCTTCGCGCAAGGTGGACAGCCGGTGCGCTATGGCAATGGTGGTACGGCCGCGGACCAGATTGTCCAGTGCTTTCTGTATATCCTTCTCGGTTGTGGTGTCGACAGAGGAGGTCGCCTCATCAAGAATCAGGATGCGAGGATCGATGAGCAACGCCCGGGCTATCGAAATACGTTGACGCTCACCTCCGGATAGGGCCTGTCCTCGTTCACCCACCAATGAGTCATAACCGTGCGGCAAGCGCAAAATGAATTCATGGGCATGGGCGGCTCGAGCCGCAGCAATGATTTCGGCATGAGTGGCGTCGGGCTTGCCATAAGCAATGTTTTCGGCAATGGTGCCATAAAATAGAAAAGGCTCCTGCAGAACCAGACCAATGTGTTTGCGGTATTCGGCAATGGGCAAGGATCGGATATCCTGTCCATCGATCTGGATGATCCCTTCCGATACATCATAGAAGCGACAAATCAGATTGACCAGTGTACTTTTACCTGATCCACTGTGACCGACCAGTCCGATCATTTCTCCTGGCTGGATGGTCAGGTTGATATCGCGCGTGATGCTGCGTGTGCCGTAGCGAAAACCGACGTTGCGCAATTCAATCTTGCCTTTGATAGTAGGCAAATGCACGGAATTGGCTGATTCCGGAACACTCGAAACATGATCCAGAATATCAAAGATACGCTTGGTACCTGCTGCGGCTTTCTGAGTTACGGAGACAATGCGGCTCATCGAATCGAGCCGGATATAAAAACGACCGATGTAGGCCAGAAAAGCGGTGAGAACACCAACCGAAATTTCATCCTTGGCGATCTGCCAGATACCAAAAACCCATACCACCAGCAAACCGATTTCCGTCAACAGTGTCACGGTCGGAGTAAATAGAGACCAAACCCGGTTGACTCGATCATTGATCTGCAAATTTCGTTGATTGGCTGCGTAGAAACGTGCCGCTTCCCTTTTTTCCTGAGCAAAAGCCTTGACCACACGAATACCGGGTATGGTATCAGCCAGCACATTGTTGACTTCAGCCCAGATGCGATCAACTTTCTCAAATCCGATGCGGAGCCGGTCACGAACCAAATGAATCAACCAAGCTATGATGGGGAGCGGAACCAGTGTGACCAGGGCTAGCCACGGGTTGATTGATATCAGAATGATTGCGGTCATGGCAATCATGATGACATCGGTTGCAAAGTCAAGTAGATGGAGTGATAAAAACAGATTGATACGGTCTGTTTCTGCACCGATGCGTGCCATCAGATCACCGGTGCGTTTACCGCCGAAGTATTCCTGAGAGAGATTCAGTAGGTGCTCATAAGTAGTGGTACGCAAATCGGCGCCTATGCGTTCGGAAACCAGTGCCAGCATGTAGGTTCGTGCCCATCCCAGTATCCAGGCCAGGATTGCCGCTCCTAACAGACCAGATAGATACATCGTTACCAGATCCTTATCGATAGGCTGACCATTCTGGTATGGAATCAGTACATTATCCATGAGTGGCATAGTCAGGTAGGGCGGTACCAATGTTGCAGCAGTGCTGCATAAGGTCAGCAGAAAGCCGATCAGGAGTCGTCCCTTGTAGGGTTTTGCAAATCGCCACAAGCGCAAGATAGTCCAGGTTGACGGAGGTAATTGTGCCTGTTTCTCGCAAACCGGGCATTCTTCCTGATCGATGGGGAGGATAGCTGCACAGTTTGGACATTGTTTGTGTTCGTGTGAGGGCGGCGAGAATTTTCCCGTTACATGAAAATCAAGCTGTTGATCAAAACTTGCAATCAGTCGACCGACATTCAGATCACCTCCCAGCCGATACCGCCAGTGAGCCAGTCTTCCGTCGGTATCAAACAATTCAAGATTGCCTACTCCGGCATGATCTCGTTGCGCGAGTTTCAAACCGGGTTGGAAAGGCCATTCCTGCCACGTTTCTCCTTGTGACATGCTTGCCAGCAAACGACGATCGGTGACAATAACCAAACCAGAGGAAAAGTGCAGGTGGATATCCAAATCAATTTCCACCCAGGCAAATATATTTTCATCCTCTGATAATTGTGCTGTCAGGGATTCAGACCAACTTGAAGGCAGACTGATAACTGGAGAATAGGGATTCTGTTGCATGAAAATAACCGCTGAAAAAGCAAAAAACTTAACCTGGATGCAAGGCGATAAAAAGAAACACTTTCTAACGCATCAACAAGATATTTCCGAGCGTATCATCTTGCTGATGAGATGTTGAAACGTGGATCACAGTCGAATACGAATGCTATGACATGTTTAGCACGCTGAAGATGAAAAAAATTTCAGAGTAAATCTCGCCGATGAAATTAATTGGACTCCATCAGCCATTTTTCCGGGATCTCGTCAGCATGGGCTTCGGGTGAATTACTCACAGGAGTGTTTATTTGATCAAGCTGCATGTCGGTAGGCAATTCTTCATCCATGACTTCGCGTTTGGTATCGGTTTCAACTTCCGGTGATGGGTCATGCATCATTTCGGAATGATGATTCGTTGCGGGAGAGAGGTGAGATTCATCAGTGATATCCTGGGTTTTGTCGAGCTGAAGATCGTCAGGGAATTCACTTTTCCATTCCAGTTCGGTATCGTTTTGATCTTCGGTTGAAAAGCTGTTGTCGATCAAGATCGGATCATCTCCTACATCGTGCCTGCTCTTTTCCAGAAATTTCCAGTAACTTGTCGACCCAACGACAAAAGCAAAAAATACCATGACCAACAAAATCAGTTTTCCAGTATTAAAATGCCAATCGTGACCGCTAAAAATGGAAGTGCCATTTCCCGAATTAACTATTTTCAAGGCAGGTTGATAGTGTTCCAGAGCAGCTCGACGGGCTGATTGCAAACGATAGGCAGTGCTTTGCTTAATATTGTCACTGGCACTGTAATCCAGAAGTTTTGCGATTTCCTTACCCAACTCTTGCTCATTCATAATTGCACCCCCTTTTCATTCAGGATAGAAGCTAATGTATGAACTGCTCTCGAACAGTGTGTTTTTACACTTCCTTCCGAGCAATTCATAATGACTGCAGTTTCTGCCAAACTCATTTCTTCCCAATAACGCAGCAGGAAGGCTTCGCGTTGACGTGCCGGAAGATTTTCTATCGCCTTTTCAACTAAATTGATGAGTTGTGCTCGTGCAACTTGTTCGTCTGGTTCATTATATTCTTGTTTTATATGTAAAGTTTCAAGGATATCGAATTCGTCATCATCCTTGCTGGAATCGCTGGGTGTGAATGCCGAGAAAAGGGTTGTCCACAGGGATCGCGTTTTTTGCCGACGATAGTAGTCGCGAATGGTATTTTGCAGTATGCGCTGAAATAAAAGGGGAAGCTCTTCCGCCGGTCTGGCGGCATACTTCACAGTCAGCTTCATCATGGAATCTTGAATGATATCGAGCGCTATATCTTCATCGTGGACTGCAAATAGGGCTTGTTTAAATGAACGTCTCTCGGTTTCAATCAGAAAATCGGAGAGCTCTTCTCGAGTAGCCAGGATGGTAACCTTTACTATTGTTAAAAAAATAATGTCACAGTCAGTAACTGTTTGTTCATTTATATTTTGTTAAAATGATTGGCAGTCATACTTGAACAATATCACAAAAAAGCGCTGAGTTTATTTATGCAACCCAACATCGTCAACTGTCCCCGCTGTGGAAAAAAGGTCGCCTGGGCAATTTCAAACCGATTTCGCCCTTTTTGTTCCGAACGCTGTAAAACCGGTGACCTGGCCGATTGGGCACTGGATTCTTATCGAATTCCGGTTACGACCGGATCAGAGAAAGAGACATAAACAACGAATCCATGCGGAAATTGTCATTCGAATGGAGCTATGCCACGTATCATGGCAATTCCATGTGCGCCCATTTCCTGGGCTATTTCCAGATCCTCTGTGCACATTCCACCCAAGGCGTAAACGGGTAGCGGATAATCGCGAATCAAAGTGGCAAACCGGTTCCAGCCCAGTGCGGCACCGCCTGGATGACTTTGTGTCGGCTGTACCGGTCCGAGCACAACGAAATCCAGTTCCAATGCCTCGGCCGCAGCCAATTCTTCGATGTTATGACACGAGGCGCTGCATAGTCCGTATTTTTTGTCAGGGCGTTGTGAGGTTGACAGTAGCCGGGCTGTGGTCAGGTGAATGCCATCGGTTCCGAGCTTTTGTGCCATAACTTCGCTATCATTGATCAATACCCTAGCATCGTAGGGACGCGCCATTCGCAGAACCTTCTCAGTAAAATCTTGCAATCGGGCTACAGGCATTTGTTTTTCCCGGATTTGCCATAACCGTATTCCATTTTTAAGTCCCCATTCGATTTGCCGGTAAGCAGATTCCAGTCCGGTTTCGAATGCATGGGTAATGGCGTATACCGGTGGCAATCGCAGCGCCTGCAAAATCGGATCATTGGCTGGCAGAATGGGGGATACGGTGATGTGTCCAGGTTGTTGCCAGATAAGCTCCTGTTGTTCGAGCGCAATTGGTTGATTTTTCCAAGTGATAATCCGAAAAAAATGCAGCCGTACGGTGGCGTGAGCATAGGTAAAAGTGCGGGTGATCCAGGGATAGTCCTGACGGACGTGAATGCCGAGTTCCTCCCAGAGTTCGCGCGCAATGGCGTGGTGCAGCGATTCACCCGGTTCCACCTTGCCTCCAGGAAATTCCCAATAACCGGAATAAATCTTGCCTTGGGGGCGGCGTGTCAGCAGAAACCGTCCATCGGGCTGCAGAATGACCGCAGCGACGACTTCGATCGGTGTAGCGGTAGACGTCATCGAGTGGAGTGGATAGACATGGATCAGCGAGTTGGACGCGATGATTGCTGCCGACCTGCCCAATCACGGGCGAACTGCCAGGCTACGCGTCCGCTGCGCGAACCGCGTTCGAGTGCCCATTGCAAGGCTTCAGTGCGTGCTTTGGCGGACATGTACCGTATACCCAATTGCGCCAGCCAGTAGCGAACAATGGTCAGGTAGTGTTCCTGATCAAATGGATAAAAGGAAACCCAGAGTCCGAATCGCTCCGATAGCGATATTTTTTCCTCAATAGCTTCACTGGGATGGACTTCCTCGCCAATATGCTTTGTATCCAGGTTGTCACGCATCCATTCGGGGACCATGTGCCGCCGGTTTGAGGTGGCATAAATCAACACATTATCGGAAATTGCAGCGGTCGAACCATCCAGGACTACCTTGAGTGCCTTGTAACCCGGCTCATCCGATTCAAACGATAAGTCATCGCAGAACAAGATGAAGCGTTCCAGGCGTTGGTGAATTCTTTCCACAATGTCATGCAAGTCAACGAGATGTTGCTTTTCCACCTCGATCAGACGTAAGCCATCCTGTGCATATTGATTGGCCAGTGCCTTGATCAGGGATGATTTTCCGGTACCGCGAGCACCGGTCAGCAAGACATTGTTGGCGGAATGACCTTGCACGAATTGGCGCGTATTCTGGTCAATGCGGCGCTTTTGTTCATCGATGCCATGCAATGCATCAAGGGTAATCCGGTGAGGGTGGGTAACGGCCTGAATGATTCCAGTCTGGCCTTGTTTGCGCCAACGGAAAACGTTAGTAGCTTGCCAATCCGGTTCTGCAAAGGGTGCGGGAAAAAGTTTTTCCACCTGATCGAGGACACGATTCATGCGTGTGCATAGTTGTTCCAATTCGGTCATGGCTCTACTTAACTGCGATAACTGGCATTGATCTTGACGTAGTCATAGGAAAAATCACAAGTCCACACGGTCGTCGATGCGGCACCACGATTCAGCATTACACGCACGGTAATTTCAGCCTGATTCATCACGCGCTGTCCATCGGCTTCCTGGTAGTGCATGGCACGCCCTCCATTTTCCGCAACTAAGATGTCATCAAGATAGAGCTGTATGTGATTGACATCAAGATCGTTGATTCCGGCATAGCCAATGGCTGCCAGAATCCTACCCAGATTGGGATCGGAGGCAAAAAAGGCGGTCTTGATCAGTGGTGAATGTGCGATGGCATAAGCGACTTTCTGGCATTCCTCTTCGTTCCTGCCTGCATCCACTTGTACGGTGATGAATTTGGTTGCGCCTTCACCGTCACGCACGATCATTTTGGCCAGTTCTGCGGCTACTTGTGTGATGGTATCCTGCAATTGTATATAGGCTGGGCTGTCTTGCCGGGTAATCAGTGTGTTGCCGGATTTTCCGGTTGCCAGAACCATCAAGGCATCATTGGTTGAAGTGTCGCCATCCACTGTGATGCGGTTGAACGAGTGATCGGCGGCATGCCGGGTAAGTATTGGCAGCAATTCACCATCGATGGCGGCATCGGTGGCAATGTAACCCAGCATGGTGGCCATGTTCGGGCGTATCATGCCGGAACCTTTGGCTATGCCGGTGACGGTTACCATTTTTCCGTCGATCTGGATTTGACGGGATAGTGCCTTGGGTACGATGTCCGTAGTCATGATAGCCTGCGCCGCACCAAACCAGTTGTTCATGTTGCAGTTGGCCACGGCCGCCGGTAGTCCTTTAACGATCTTGTCCACCGGCAGGGGTTCCATAATGACGCCTGTCGAGAAAGGTAATACCTGCTGCGTGGTGCAGCCCAGCAGTCTTGCCAGTTCCGCACAGGTTGCCAGGGTGTTCTGTATACCCTGCTCACCCGTTCCTGCATTGGCGTTACCAGTATTGACAACCAGTGCACGTGGCGAGGTTTGCGCCAAATGCTGCTTGGCTACTGTGACTGGGGCGGCGCAAAACCGATTCTGTGTAAACACGCCGGAGACATGCGTTCCTTCGTCAAGTACCATGATCAGCAAATCCTTGCGGTCGGGTTTTTTGATTCCGGCTGCGGCGATACCCAAGGATACGCCTTTGATAGGCAGCAACTGTTCAGGGAGTAAAGTCGGAATATTAACAGGCATGGTAAATCGATGCTCTCAGGTCTAAAAATGCCGTTATGCTATCGTATCTTTGATGGGATATCCTAGAAATTTGTCAGATATTAGACAGTCGTGAGTCATTTTGAATTGATCGAGTGAGCGGTATCGCTGAATCAAAGAGTGGGCTGTACGGCTTGCGCTATATGCAAATTGACCCCATGAGAGTCGCAATAGTGAATTTAGGCGGTGTTTTTGCCTTTATTTCGCGATTGCAAAATACGCAATTGTATGAAAATGGCCTAAAAGGTAATATTCACACAATTCTTCGGGTCATTGACATACATATGGATCTCATCAAACGAGTAACGACATTGAAACATATCGGCAATACAGGGACATGGCTAGTGATGGTCTTGCTGGCTCTGCTATGGGTGAGCACTCCGGTGCTGGCTGAATCTCGCCAAGCTGCTATCGTGGTCGATGCAGAAAGCGGTGAAGTACTGCATGAATCCAATGCCGATGCCAGTCGTTATCCGGCTTCACTGACCAAGATGATGACGTTATATATGCTGTTTGAAGCCATGCAACAGCGTAGGATGACACTCGATACGCTGATGCCGGTGTCACTGCATGCCGCGTCGATGCCACCCACCAAGATCAATCTGAAAGCAGGGGAAGTATTGAGTGTACAAGATGCCATTCCAGCCCTGATCGTGCGTTCTGCAAACGATGTCGCGGCGGTTGTGGCAGAGGCACTGGGTGATACGGAATCCCAGTTTGCCCGCATGATGACAGATAAGGCACGAAAACTTGGTATGTATTCCACGACTTTCCGGAATGCTTCGGGTTTGCCCGATTGGGAGCAAAAAACCACAGCGCGTGACCTGATGATTCTATCGGCACGACTGATGCAGGATTTTCCCCAGTACTACCATTACTTTTCTACACGTTCATTTAGCTACAAAGGTACGGTTTATAACAGCCACAATCGTATGGTGAAGAATATACCGGGTGTGGATGGGTTGAAAACCGGGTTCATCCGCGCATCGGGTTTCAACGTGGCGACATCGGCCAAGCGCGGTGGAAGACGTGTGATCGCAGTGGTCATGGGAGGGCAAACAGCCGCTGCGCGTGATCAGACCATGGCGCAGTTGCTCGAACGCAGCTTCGGTGCGGGTGAAAATTTTACCTCACAGTTAGCTAATCATGCTCATCCTGTGCCATCCCGAGTGACACCAGACCGTTCACACAAACAGAAGGCCAACACCAACAAATTGGCATCCACAGCAAAGAAATCCGATGGTCGCAAGGAAACCCGGAAGGCAGCTTCGGCGAAGCAGAAAATCTGGGAAGTGCAAATCGGCTCATATAACGCACATAACCGGGCTCAAGCCAAGGCTCAGGCTGTTACACGCTGGTTGCCGGGGTCCGTGGTCATATCGGAAGTGGAAGTCAGCAAGCGCAAAATGTATCGTGCGCGGGTCGTCGGCTTGTTGGAGAATCAAGCACGTAGCGCGTGCCAGAGTTTGACCAAGCAAAAAATGGAATGCCTGGTTGTACGCTCACACGGATAATATCCTGAATTCGGATGTGCCACTGTCAATGATTTTTCTTTTTCATATTAATCGATCCAATGTCTAGTCAGTGGGACGAGCAAGCGATGCAGATCGAAAGAGAACTGGATGTGTGTGGGCTGGTTTGTCCACTGCCGATTCTGCGCACCAAACAGGCACTGGCGACGATGGTCAGTGGGCAAATCCTGAAGATAGTCGCAACGGATCCCGCTTCGGTCATTGATTTTCAGGTGTTTTCAGATCAGACCGGTAATGAGCTGATTTCAATATCGCAAGTGTCGGACGAATTTGTTTTTATTTTGAAAAAGAAATAATGAACCGTCAGGAAAATGCTAAAAATTGACTGTGTATCTTCATGCTCTTGGTGCGCTAAAATCGGTACACCACGGCAATGGTACTTCCTTGATTATTTCTTGTTCTTGCTTGTCCGACTCGTTTTCAGCGTTTCTCAAGCGAAAATAGCATCAACTTCCGGCTACGGTCATGCGATTGATCAGCACTGAGCCGCATTGCCTGGAACCGCGTACGATGACGTCGTTTCCGATCGCCAGTATGCCCTGGAAGATTTCTTTCAGGTTACCGGCGATCGTGATTTCTTCCACCGGAAAGGCAATTTCGCCACGTTCTACCCAGAAACCCGAAGCGCCGCGGGAATAATCCCCGGTAACTGCATTCACGCCTTGTCCCATTAATTCGGTAACCAGCAAGCCGGTCCCCATTTGTTTGAGCAGGCTTTGAAAATCTAGCGGAGCTGACGTCTGCATGATCAGGTTATGTGCGCCGCCAGCATTGCCCGTGGTGCGCATTCCAAGTTTGCGTGCCGAGTAGCTGCCCAGGAAATAGCCTTGTACGATGCCATTGTCGACGATGTTGCGTGCGACCGTTGCGACACCATCGTCATCAAATGCGCAACTGGCCAAGCCTTTGCGCACATGAGGTAATTCCTGAATGGTAATGGCTGGAGCAAAAATCCGCTGCCCCATGCTGTTAGGTAGGAAGGTGGATTTGCGGTAAAGATTGCTGCCGCTGACAGCAGAAACGAAATGTCCGATCAGGCTTGCCGCAACAGGCGCCTCAAACAATACCGGCACTTCGCAGGTGGCTATTTTCCTTGCACCCAAGCGGGCAGCGCTGCGCATGCCCGCTTTTTTTCCGATGAATTCGGGTGAATCCAGATCCGCTTCGGCGCGGGCTACGCTATACCAGTAATCACGCTGCTTGCTGTCGTTTTGTTCGGCGATCATGGAGCAACTGATGCTATGGCGCGATAGCGGATAGCCACCGATGAAACCCTGGCTGTTGGCATAAATGAACTGGGATTCGCCGACCGAAATGGATGCGCCTTCGGAATTGCTGATGCGGGGGTCTGCGGCATAGGCAGCCTGCTCACAGGAGCGGGCACGTTCGATAGCCTGTTCGACCGAGAGTGTCCAGGGATGATACAGATCCAGTTCCATACTTTCCGTGGCCAGCAATTCTGTTTCCGCCAGTCCGGCACAATCATCTTCGGAGGTGTATCGGGCTATGGACAGCGCTGCGGCGACCGTATCGCGGATGGCCTGCTGTGAGAAGTCCGATGTACTGGCATTGCCACGTTGCTGACCGATATACACCGTCACCGATAATCCTTTGTCGCGATTATATTCGATCGTTTCCACTGCATCCTGACGCACCGTGACGGTTTGACCAAATCCATCCGAAACATTGGTTTCACATGCAGTGGCACCAGCTTGCTTGGCATGGTGCAGGATGTCGCGAGCAATTTGTTGCAAAGTGGCCAGGGGATAGGAAAATCGGGAATCAACTGTGATCGTGTTTTTCATAGGGGGTAATACGCGATTTTTCGGTTTATGTGCAATAACAATCGGGAAAATAAATTCTAGGGCCAATTTCCTGCTAAAACGCTATGATAACAGTTTCTCGAACACGCATTACACAGGTTGCCGTGCAAAATTCCACAGATGACGATATTCCCGCAGATGTAATTCCGAGCAAGACGCAGCGCAAGAAGGATATGCATGCGCTGCAGCGTATTGGTGAGGAATTGGTGGAACTGGATCCCAAAAAATTGGCCGAACTGGCGCTGCCGGAGATTCTGAATGACGCTATCGTGCTTGCCCGGTCGATGCAGAAACATGGCGCACGCCGGCGTCAATTGCAATACGTAGGCCGTCTGATGCGTGAAATCGATGCACAGCCAATTCAGCAGATGCTCGCCATGTGGCATCAACCTTCGGTCCAGCAAACAGCTCGCCTGCATCTGCTGGAGCGTTGGCGCGAGCGATTGTTGAGTGATGAGCAGGCATTGACTGAATTTGCACAGCAATACCCGCATGCTGATTTGCAGCATCTGCGTTCGCTGATACGCAGCGCCATCAAGGAAAAAGCAGCGGAAAAACCACCCAAAAGCTTTCGGTTGCTGTTTCAGGCACTGCAGAGTGTGGTCCCAGAGTAGGTTCCGGAAATACGCAAAGATGTTCTGGAATAATCGTTGTCGGGAAAATTCAGTCGCTGTTCAATATCTGGATATGTGCCGCTGCACAGCGGGCTAGCGATTTTAATTCGTAGCCGCCTTCGAGAGCCGATACAACCCGGTTTTGTGCGTATCGATTGGCAATCGAGCGGATCGTTTGCGTGATCCAGACATAATCTTCATCGGCCAGTTGTAGCTGAGCCATGTCATCATCACGGTGCGCATCGAATCCCGCTGAGACGAAAATCATGTCCGGTTTGAATCGGTCGAGTGCCGGTATCCAGTGATCGGTGACAGCCTGGCGAAATAGGTCGCCATCGCTGCCACGCGGTAACGGAACGTTGATCATGCGTTCATTGCCGCTATCCGCACCACAGTAAGGATAATAGGGGTGTTGAAACGTTGAGCACAGCATGACCTGTGGGTGGTTGCAAAAAATTTCCTCAGTGCCGTTGCCGTGATGCACGTCAAAATCCAGTATGGCAATACGCTGTAGGGAATATTGGTTCAGTGCATGGGCGACACCGACAGCGACATTGTTGAAAACGCAAAAACCCATGGCGCGCGCCGATTCGGCATGATGACCGGGGGGGCGGACAGCACAGAATGCATTGTCTGCCTGCTGTGTCATGACCAGATCGACAGCCAGCACAACGGCACCCGCAGCCCGAAAGGCGGCATTGAGCGTGTAGGGATTCATTGCGGTATCGCCATCGAGTGCAATAAGGCCGGACGCGGGGGCTGCCATTTTGATGCTTTCGATGTATTCCGGTGTGTGTACGCGCGTCAACTGTGCTGTCGCAGCCAGAGGAGCAACGTAACGTTCCAGTCGTGCCATCAGCCCGGTGTCGTGTAATTGTTGTTCGATCGCAACCAGGCGCTGCGGGGATTCCGGGTGATAGGTTCCCATATCATGCTTGAGACAGTCCGAGTGAGTAATATAGGCGGTACGCAATGCTTTTCTCCGAATTCATGAGCATTCTGGCCAAGCGTCAATCGACCATGGTTGCTGTACTTCGATGCCGAGAGCAAAGTACAAAGTTTATTCAATCTTACGGTAATACCGTGATAAATTATCCTCATTCTGGATGTCGATGAACAGAAAAATTAAAAAACATGACTGCGCTAATCGTTGGCGCCTTTTTTCGTCTAATTGGGAGTAATTGATGAACGAGTATTTCACCAAAGTGTTGCAATTTTTTTCATTTGATGTGCTAGTTGGGAGAAGCTGGCTGGATTTCGTAACCATTCTGACACCTTCAGTCATTCTGATTGTCGGGTTATTTTATCTGAGCGTCATTTTTATCAAATTCCAGAAATGGCGAATTGCAGCTTATGGTTTGTGCCTGCTGCTGACGTTTGTGTATCTGCCTTATGAATTGATACGCCAGTCCACCGCGTTGGCCAGAGCCGATGCCAATGTCAAGGAATTGCAGAGTAATCTGCACGAGCTACTGAATACGGCCAATTTGAACCATCTGCAAAGTGCGACCAATCAGGAGCTGTCGACCGAGATTCTGGATGAATTGATTCGCGGACTCGAACAGGGCAGAAAGAAGGATTTATTGCTGGTTTCCTGGGCCATTGCCGAAAATGGCAAGAATGCCTTACACCAGATCAATGATTCGCAAAAGTCGTTTGCGGATGGCATCAAATCAGATTTGAACAAAACCAAAGCTGAAATTATTGAATCCCGTCCTCCTATCGAGAAAATCTCCGACTCCATCGTCAAGCGACTAGATAGCGATATCGACAAATTAGTTGAAACCAAGATGCAATCGTTCCGGCAGGAAATCGACCAATCCCTGGATAATTTCAGAGACAATATCAATGCCTTTGTACAGCGTGAATTGAGTACCTACCAGGAGAAACTGGCAGCAATCACACAGCAGAACGTGGATGAGCTGAGGAGTTATTCCAACAAAGCCAATCAGGCCTTTGCCGAGCAGGTGAACAAGCTTAACCGCGAGTCGTTACAAAAAATGGAAGCGACCAAAAAGAGCATCGATGGGATTGGCGCAACCATTGCAGATGTTGATCTGAAGAATGTGGCGCAGCAGATTAAGCTGATTACAGCATCGATCGATCGCGCCCAAAAGAAAACGGATATCCTGTTTGAATACAATGAGTGCATGAGAACGGCTGGTGTGCTCGATCTGGCTGGAAAGGAAGAGAACTGCAAAACTAAGCTTAATCAAAGCATGGGTGGTTTGAAATAACTACGAAATCGATAACCGGAAAATCTGTCAAGAATCTGATGGACCTGGTTCACAGGCCATCAGATGAGCATTACACTTGATGCGGATTATTTCTTTACGAAATCCACCAGTTTCTGATAAGTGAACAGGTAATCCTGCGATTGCAGGGGGGTGTGACATTGTACGCAGTTCAGATCATTGCTTTTGGGCGTTCCGTCAGGATTGTAAACTGCAAATCCCCAGTTGCCAGTACGATTTTCCTTGGGAAAGGCTGCATCCCAGTTGTCGCGATTTTCCATGACAGCGACTGCTGCAAGTGAATCGATTTCAAAGAGGCCATCCTTGCCGGGAACAGGTTTACCATCCGCATCCTTCTTGGGATTGTAGATTTCCATGACGACAACCGTGCCGGAACTGCTTTTCTGTCCTTGCTTGTAGCTACTGATCGCAGCCTCATTGGCGTACAGTTTGGCCACCTGGGTTTGATTGGCGCGATTCATCGTACCGTACTGGGTGAAAGCTTTTTCATACCCTTGCGGAAATTTGACGTATTCAGGATCGCCCCCGGCGTGAGCCAATAGAGGTGATGCAATCAAAGCTGCAACTATAATTTTTAAAGTGCGTTTCATGTTTTGCTCCTTTTTAATATGTATGGGTAAGACAGGATTGGGACCACGTATCATACCGAACCGTATTAACCTGGCAAGGCTGTCATACTGACGCAGATTTTTTAAAAACCCAGATCGATGACCAATTTTGCAGAGAGATAGATCACCAATAGTGCTAGTGCCAGATGTATCATCACATTAACCGGATTCTGTCTGATCGCGTCGAGCATGGTCTTGTGTCGTCCGTGGGCAAATTCATCACGTATGCGCTTTGCACGCTCATTCTGGTAGGCATCGAGCAGTGACCGTGCATGCTGATACTGCTGTTCGTCCTTAATCCAGATTGCAGCCATCGATACCCCCCAGTTACCAGCCGATGTCTCATAGAAATCAATGGTGTTGTGGCTCAGTAATTCACGTACATCATCGGCTTCATCATCGGATACGCCATTCAAACGGAATAAAATTTTTGCCATGGATTAGCGGTTCTTGTGATATTTTCTGATATGAAGCAGTAGTGCCATTTTGGATGCTATCGTTGCATTCATGGCATTGTCAAGCGACTGTCCGGGATTTAATCCAGATAAATATATAACAAACAAGTCTCTACAGATGAAAAAAACAGTATTGATTACAGGCTGCTCAAGCGGCATTGGTTATTGTGTTGCCAAGGCATTGCATGCCCGCGGCTATCGGGTGTTCGCAACGGCCCGGCGACGGGAAAGTGTAGAGATGCTGATTGCGGAGGGTTTGGAGAGCTTCCGGTTGAATCTGACCGATTCCAATTCGATACACTTTGCTTTCGAGGAAGTCATGCGCCGTACCGGGGGCGAGTTATATGCATTGTTCAATAATGGTGCTTACGGTTTGCCGGGTGCGGTGGAAGATTTGAGTCGCGATGCGTTGCGTGATCAATTTGAAACCAATGTATTGGGTTGGTTGGAGCTGACCAATCTGGCGATACCGGTCATGCGCCGGCAGGGTTATGGCAGGATCATTCAGAACAGCTCGGTTTTGGGGTTCGTGGCACTGCCTTTCCGTGGGGCTTACAATGCTTCAAAATACGCCATTGAAGGATTAAGCGACACATTGCGACTTGAACTGCGCGGTAGTCATGTGCATGTCAGTTTGATCGAACCCGGTCCCATAGCCAGTCAGTTCAGGGTGAATGCCGTCAAGGCGCTTGCCAAGTATATTGATGTTGAAAATAGCGTACACCGAGAAAAATATCAGGGTGTCCTGACGCGATTGAACAAACCGGGACCCGCTGTACCGTTTACCTTGCCACCCGAAGCCGTGCTCGAGCGCGTGATCCATGCGTTGGAATCGGAACACCCCAAATCGCGCTACTATGTGACGTTTCCAACTTATTTGTTCGGTGCACTCAAACGTATTCTGACGACGCGGGCCATGGATGCCATCCTGGCTCGATCTGGAAACAACAATTAATTCTGGTGCGGTTAAACCAGTTTAAGGTTTGGCCGCGGCTGCACAGGATTGCAGCATTTTCCAGGCAATGTCACTGTAGTAGGAGTCTCCCTTCAGTATGGCCTGAACGCTGAGCTGGTCCGTTTGTTCCAACCCCAGAGCAAACGCATGTACGTTTTGGTTATTTACGTTGCGCTGGTCGTATGTTTGTACTTCGGGAGTGGCATCATGAAAATCCACCACCGCATCCGGATTGGTCGGGGAGTTACTGGCGAAAACCCCCGGCAAATAGCGCGTGTCGAATGCGTAAATCTCCGAAGTATTTTTGTCAGAATACGCAATATTCTTGAAACGCATGATACGCATGAAAGACCGGCTATCCGAACTCAATTTCTCGGTGACACAGCGCGCAAGTACTTGATGATCTCCAGCAAAGCTTTCTGCATATCGCTGGGGTTTTTCCACGGGACTGGAAAGATGCGAGCAAGCCACCAGCAAAAATGCACCGAGCGAGCTTGCCGCTATATTCGAGACCAAGGATGAATCCTGCATGATGTGCGTTTGCAGTTTTGCGCTAACCGCCGAAATAGACGTAGGGTTTCATCGGTACTGAAGATTCCTCGAAGCGCTTTTGTTCTTCCTTGTCGAGATTTTTGTCCCACCATATGTTGCGAGCTGCTAAACGTTTTTCTTGCAGTTGCGGATTTTTTTGAAGCAACTCTTGCAGAAACTTGGTGGGTTCAGATTCGTAACTGTAATCCATGATTTTTTGCTGAGAGATTAAAAACAGGCAGACTCTATCACAATTGTTTTTTTCAAGAAAGGCGTGATAACAGTAAAACTTGCAGTACGCCAATGGGTATCAGATAGTTAAAAAATCGCCTTTGTGCCTGACGGATTTGTGCAATTCAGAGACAAAATCCGGGAAAGGCAAGGCATGGTGTTGCTCTAGCATGTGAGCATGCTTGATCAGTGTTTTCCAGGTCAATTTGCCAGGTGATTGCTTGAAAGCAAAAACAATCAGATTGCCGCGAATTTCAGAGAGTAATGTGATCACGCGGTTTTGAAAAACAGTTTCGATGCGTTGCAGATAAGTGACGAGTTTCTTGTCGCGACTCAACAGATTGATGACCAGAATGCCGCGCTTTGTTAATGTCTCGCGGGCTTGCTGGTAAAATTCTTCGCTGCACAATCCCGGAATCTGGAGATCGTTATCAAAGCCATCGACCATGATGATATCCGCGCACTGTGTATGCTCCTGGATATGTTGCGCACCATCGGCATGCAGGATGACCAGACGATCATCGGGTGCTGGCAGGGCAAAAAGGCTATGGGCTGTACGGATGATGTCCGGGTTGATTTCGACCACGGTGGTGCGGGTTTCCGGCAATTGCGAGTGGACGAATTTGGCCAGCGATCCTCCTCCTAAACCTATCATCAGAATTTCGGAGGGTTGTGGATTAAACAGCATAAAGCCCATCATGCACTGGGTGTACCGTAACTCGAGCTCATTTGGTGCGGTCACGCGCATGGCGCTCTGTATCATGTTGCCACCCAGATGCAAAAATCGAATGCCTTTTTGCTCGCTGACGATGATCGCGGCTTCTCCGGAGGCGTTTTTTCTAGGGAAACGTGACATGGGTGATATGCCCTAATACGGAAAACCGACGGTATCGGTAGTGCCGATAACTTGCTACGAAGCGCTTGTCAATTATTTGCCAGATCTGTATTGATCCAAGGAATAAATTTTACCTTGCGATTCCTGCGTGGTGGGTGTTTGCAAGTTTTGCGGTTCCTGCAAGACATTCAGCAGACCATTTTCACCGACAACATGCTCCCACATTTTTGTGGAGATTTGTAAACAGGCATCTAGCGGATTGTTGGCTTGTTTGCGGATCTGATCCACCTGCCATTGCAAGCCGATCATGCGTGGTCTGAGATGTTCCGGAGATTGTTCGATCAGGTCATTGATCGCTTGCTGGCGCATCATCTCGAATTGTTCTGGATTTTCTTGAGCTATTTTGCACCAGAGGTCAAAGTCAAAGCCCGTTTCTTGATTTTCTTTTTTCATTTTTTTAATCTTATTTTGTGCCAAAACAGCAAAATAGATTATATATCAATCTCTAATTAAATTCTTGACAGGTTGCAATGGATTAAAAGACTGCACAGATTTTTCGATTTGACTGGATTCCGAATGATTCGGTGTGAGTATTGCCATCATGCAAAAAGCCGGAATCAGAAAAATTCCAATTCCGGCTTCGGTGCTCCGTTGTATCCTGGAAAATCGACTATCTGAATTGATCTGCCAAACTCTCGAGTCTTTTGACCTTGTCATTCATGGCTGCGGTGGCGGTCGACAGATCCTCGACCAGGTGACCGTTTTGTTGTGTGATTGTATCGATCTGCATAACGGCCTGATTGATCTGCTCGATACCGTTTGCCTGTTCTTGGGAAGCCAGTGAGATTTCGTTTACGATATCGGAAATCTTTTTGATGCTGCCATTAATCATTTTCAATGATTCAGCAGATTGATTGACCAGCTTGGTGCCATTTTCGACTTTTACCACGCTGTCGGTGATCAGCTCCTTGATCTGTTTGGCCGATTCGGCACTGCGTCCGGCAAGGCTGCGCACTTCATTGGCCACGACGGCAAATCCCCGGCCTTGTTCACCGGCACGGGCAGCCTCGACAGCCGCATTCAACGCCAACAGATTGGTCTGGAATGCGATTTCATCGATGACATTGGTGATATCGGCAATTTTCTTGCTGCTGTCGTTGATTTCATCCATCGCGTGCATGGTGCTGGAAACCACTCTTTCGCTGGTTTCGGATTGTTTTCGGGCATTCGTAACGATGACGCTGGCTTGTTTGGTGCTATCTGCATTTTGTTGAACGGTGGAAGCCATTTCTTCCATACTCGATGCGGTTTCTTCAAGGCTGGAAGCCTGGTTTTCCGTGCGACTCGACAGATCGACACTGCTCTTGGCAATTTCGCCTGTGGTTGTATTCAGTACAACGATGGATTCCAGGACACGTCCAATGGCAGTGCGAAATTTAGCGCGTTGAAAGATCTGTACATACTCCAGTTGACCGACTTCATCGGTTTTTCCAGTATAAACATAGCGCGCAAGTGGGTCGCTGGCGATTTGTTCAGACTTTGCTGCCAGGTCGCGCAATCCTTTCAACATGGAGTGGATCGCGGCAGCGCTGACTAGACTGCCAATACAGAAACCGGCCAATGCCATGATGAGTGAAATTTGCTCGATCAGTGCGAGTCCCAGGAAAACGGCTGAGAAGACAGAGACAACACCCATGATGATTTTTGTGGTCAAGCCAAACGGAAAACGTGTCAACTGAACTTTATCGAGTTTGGAGCGGCGTTTGTCATCTTCCGTCTTTTTCGACATGATTTTGCCGTACAACGCATTCGCACGTTGTACCCATGCGACTTCCGGTTTGACTCGAACGGATTGATAGCCAATGATCTTGCCATCTTCATAAAGTGGACTCGCGAAGGCATCCACCCAGTAATGATCGCCATTCTTGTTACGGTTCTTTACTAGGCCCATCCAAGGCTTGCCTGCCTTGAGGGAATCCCAGAGCATCGAATAGGCTTCGGGTGGTACATCCGGATGACGAATGATATTGTGATTCTTGTTTTCGAGCTCTTCCCAGGTATAACCGCTCATGCGAATGAAGTCTGCATTGGCTGAAGTAAGAGCGCCTTTTAAATTAGTGGTGGAAATGATTTCGCAATCATTGCGCATGCCCATATCCCGCTGGGTTACGGGTTCATTGATTCTCATAGATACTGCCTTTCGAATAAAAATGTGAGGTGGTGTACTAATTTCGGAATATTTACTTCTTAATTGATGGCAAGCATCAATAATAAGAATATTCTTACAAATCTACTAGGATAATCGGTGTGGTTGTTGTAGTCTGTTCACGAATGAGTGATCAGAAGTTAGGGGTATTGCGAACCGGGATGCGCCAGATATAGAAAGTCAGTATGCTTCCAATGACAATCAACATGATTTGTTGCCATGTTTCCGGAACGATGAGTATCGAACTGCCGAACGACAGCGCCATCAGTAAATAAACCCAGCGTTTGACGGCATAAGGGATGCTGCGATATCTGTACCACTCGATGATGATGGGACCCATAACACGATTCTCGATCAGTTTGCGATGAAAATGCTCGGATCCTCGCGCAAAACAGGCAGCGGCTAATAAAATAAAGGGTGTGGTCGGCAGAACGGGCAGAATCGCACCCAGTAACCCCAGGAGTAGCGCCAGAAATCCTGCGCCGATATACAAGGCGCGTGCAAGAGGAGAGTCGTGCAAATTCAACAGGTCTTCGACTTGGACTTGCGGATCGGTCGCAGACTGGAGATTTTGCTGGCTTTGCTGAGAGTCGGGTGAAGGCATGTGAACGTCAGAGTGCTGAGGATGGCAGTGTCCCGATTATAGTGTTACCACCCCGATTGATCAATTCCAGCGCAAGCTGCTTGCAATTTCTACTAATGACGAAGCTTGGGGAGTGGTTATAATACTGCTTGTGAGTTAATTATTTAAAGTTACTGTAATCATTCATGAGGAAATCATGCTTAAAATTAGAAATCTGATGTATGCGTTCTTGCTGTCATTATTCGTAGTATCGCCTATGCAAGTTACTGTCGCCTCTCAAGAAGCAGCGACAGTAGACAGTAGCCAGTTGCAAAAGATTGATATCAAAGTGGGAAATGGCGAGGAAGCCGTCATTGGTAAAACAGTCAACGTACATTACGCAGGCTGGATATATGATGAGCAGGCTCCTGACAAGAAAGGCAAAAAATTCGACAGTTCGTACGATCGCAAGGAACATTTTTCTTTCCTGCTCGGTGCCGGACGGGTCATCAAGGGTTGGGACAAGGGCGTTCTGGGCATGAAGGTTGGTGGACAGCGTACACTGATCATTCCGCCATCGATGGCCTATGGCGAGCGTGGCGCAGGTAATGTCATTCCACCCAATGCAACGCTTCTGTTCGAGGTTGAATTAATGGGATTGAAGGAAACCGGTGGACACTATTAGCCGATGGGGTTGATAACCAATTTTTCATCCGGGAATTGGTTTGTAGTATCAGTTTTGTAGACGCTGGCCACTGACACTGGGCTGGTCAGCGCAAATGACATGAAATTCAGGTTGTAAAATGTTTTAGTTGTTTTACCTATACACGCTGGCACAGACTGAGAGGATGCTGTCATGACTTCGAATACACAGTCAAAGGTCATTCGTTACAAACGAACACTGGTTACTTTTGGCATTATCATCGCCCTGTTATTCATTCTGATGGCTCTGAGCTATTTCTGGCTGCCTGGCTATGCCAAATCCCAGCTCGAAATACGATTATCGGCGCTGTTACAGCGCCCGGTTACTGTGGCATCGATAGAATTCAAACCCCATACCTTGGAATTGACGATACAGGGTTTTGATATCGGTGAAAAAGTAGGCGAGAATGAAAAGCCCGCTCCTTTTCTGTCTTTTGCCAAGTTGTATGTCGATCTCAGCATAGAGTCCGTAAGCCGGCGTGCGCCGGTGATCACCGCATTTACTCTGGAGGAACCCAAAGTCAAGTTGGTTCGCGAGACGGAAAACCAACTGAATATTTCCGATTTGCTGGAGCAGTTCAACAAACCGTCGCAGCAATCTGAGAAGAGTGAGCCGGCTCTTTTTTCACTTAGCAATTTCTCGATCAGAAATGGGGCATTTGAATTTGATGATCGATTCACAAAAACCGATCATCGGGTGACCGACATCAATTTGGCTGTGCCTATCGTTGCCAATTTCGAAAGTACGCTAACAAGTTGGATCGAACCGCATTTCAGCGCAAAAATAAACGGATCACCGTTTTCTCTCGATGGCAAGCTGAAGGCGTTTACACAAACACAGGAAGCGACGCTGGCGTTAAAGCTGAGCGATTTCGATTTGACCGAATTTGATCAATATGCTGCTCTGCCAAAAGGAATCAATCTGTTATCCGGATTGTACGACAGCGAATTGCAGATCACTTTCAGGCAAGCTCAGAATCAGACTCCGGAGATCATGATGAGCGGCCATACTGCATTGAAACAGTTTTCGATCAAGAACAGTACGGTGAAAGTACCCTACCGGGCAAACCTGAAACAGTTGATCATCAAGCTGGCCGATGTGGATCTGACCGCGCAAAAGCCGTCGGACATCAAATTGCAGATCGATCAGATTGCCTTGGTGCGTGAAGGAGAAAAAGAATCGGCGTTGTCCTTGGCGCAACTGGAGATTGATAAAATTACCGTCGATGCAAAGAAACATATCATTGCACTGAACGAGATTACCCTGGATCGATTGAAAACTACGCTGCGTCGCGATGCAAATGGCACAATCGATTTGACCCAGTTATTCGAGAACACGTCAGCACCTGAGACAAAAGAATCCGGAAAACCACAGAGTCGGCCACAAGCAACAGCCAAACACATCGTGAAAGTTCCGATTCCGGGAAGGAAGCCCGATCCACTGCGGGTTGCCGAAAAATCACAAACAGAATCGCAGCAGTCTGCGAAGGCGGATACACCAGTCGAAAAAGAAGAAGTGGCCGTTGCTAATGATGCGCCTTGGGTTGCACAGATCAAGCAGATCCGGCTGAAAACCGCGGCCATTCGTTATGAAGATCTAACGCTGACCAAGATCGCTCCGATGATTATCGATCCCCTGGATTTGACGCTGAATCACATCGATCTGTCCGGAGCAAAGCCGTTGAATCTGCTGTTGCAGGCACAGGTCAATCAGCGTGGAAAGATCAAGGTCGATGGCGCATTGGCCTGGTCGCCGCTGGCGACCGAATTGTCACTGAATCTCGATTCGGTTGATGTCGTGTCATTACAGGGATGGGCAGGCGATAAACTGGCGGCACTGCTGACCAGTGGCGATATTTCTTTTAACGGTAAAATCAAGGCTGGTGGTGAGCCGTTGAAGTTGGAGGTAAGTGGTTTGGGCAAACTGGCCAATTTCAATGTTTTTGATCCCAATAGCGCGCAGGATTTATTGCGCTGGAAAAAACTGGAGCTGAGCGATCTCAATTTTGTTAACGAACCATTGCGTGTTGACATCAAAACGGTCAGTCTCAATGATTTTTTTGCCCGTATGGCGATTTTGCCAAATGGAACATTAAATTTGAAACAGATGGTACGGCAGGATGCCTCAGCTGCTGTACCTCCACCTCCGGTTGTGGCGAATGCCAGTGCGACCACCAGTGTATCCACTCCTGCACCCGTAAAAAAAGAGACTCCTGTGCATATCGATAAAATCATTCTGCAGCATGGGAATGTCTATTTTAGCGATCAATTCATCAAACCGAACTATCGTGCCAACCTGACAGGTCTGGCAGGGCAGATCGGTCCACTTCATCCTGGCAAGAAGGGGAAAATCGATATACAGGGTATGGTTGCCAAAACTGCTCCACTGGAGATTCGTGGCACCACTGATCCATTCAGTTCGGAGTTATCACTGGATCTGACGGCAAAAGTCAAAAATATAGACTTACCGCCTTTCAGTCCCTATTCTGGAAAATATATAGGCTATGAAATCGAGAAAGGGAAGCTTTCGGCAGACGTCAATTACCAGATCGATAAGGGTGTTCTAAGCGGTGACAACAAAATATTCCTGGATCAGTTTACGTTGGGAGAAAAAATAGAGAGCGAAGAAGCGGTGTCCCTGCCTCTCAATCTGGCGATCTCGATTCTGAAAAATCGTCGCGGTGAAATCGATATCCATTTGCCACTCAAAGGCTCGATCGATGATCCTCAATTTAATCTGGCGGACATCATTTTTACTGCGTTTACCAATCTGATCACGAAAGCCATTACTTCACCATTTGCGTTATTGGGTTCGGTGCTGGGGGGCGGCGAAGAGTTATCAGAGATCGCTTTTGTACCTGGTTTCGCCGAGATCGATGCCGAGGCAGAGAAGAGATTGCAGGCATTGGCCGAAGTGCTGGACGATCGCCCTGCTCTGGAGCTGGAGATTTCTGGACATATCGATCCTGAGCAGGATTTCGAAGGATTGAAAGTTGCCATGCTACAAAATAAAGTCAAGGCACAGAAATTGGCCGAGCAAACCAAGAAAGGTATTGCGAGCGGTGCCATCGAAGAAGTGACGCTGACTCCGGACGAGTATGGACGTTATCTCGAAATGGCTTATAAGAAGGAAGAATTCCAGAAGCCCAAAAATGCAATTGGTCTGGCAAAAAGCCTGCCTGCTGCCGAGATGGAACAATTGATGATGGCAAACATGCAAATCAACGAGAATGATCTGGCTGCACTGGCTGAAAGGCGCGCCAATGCAGCGCGTAGTTGGCTGGTTGAGAAAGGCAACATTCAGGATGAACGTATTTTTGTCGTTGGGGTGCACGAATCCAAAGATGAACAACAAAAAGCAGGAAGTAAGGCCGGATTCCTGCTTAAATGATGTAACTGCTATCGCCAGTCAGTTAGTTTTGTCATTGGAGAGGCCGTGTCGGCTTGTCACATCATTTCTTAGAACCTATAATGCCACCTTGTTGATCCTGATGTATGGTTTCACGTGGAACAGGGTGTAAAAACGGTTCTGCGTTCATCATTTAATCGTCTTTGAAGTGTCTCCTTGAGTCTTACCATGAATAAACATGCGGAATTTGAAGTAATTGTTGTTGGTGGTGGACATGCTGGAACCGAAGCGGCTTTGGCAGCGGCTCGAATGGGACATAAAACTTTGTTGCTGACGCACAATATCGAAACCATCGGGCAAATGTCCTGTAATCCTTCCATCGGTGGTATTGGAAAAAGTCATTTGGTCAAGGAAATCGATGCGCTCGGAGGCGTCATGGGGTTGGCGGCCGATGAAGCAGGTATCCAGTTTCGCATTCTGAATTCAAGCAAGGGACCGGCGGTAAGGGCGACACGTGCTCAGGCTGATCGCATGT
This sequence comes from Nitrosomonas sp., assembly GCA_017879645.1. Lineage (GTDB taxonomy): Bacteria > Pseudomonadota > Gammaproteobacteria > Burkholderiales > Nitrosomonadaceae > Nitrosomonas. Next base: position 2,215 of record JAAEXZ010000028.1, on the reverse strand, counting down.
TATACCGACAAGCCATTCGCTCTCGTATCGAGAATCAGGAAAATCTGCAAGTGATGCAGCAGGCCGTGGATGATCTGATTATTGAGCAAAATCGAGTCATTGGCGTTGTGACACAGTTAAACATCAAGCTATACGGTCATGCAGTCATACTGACGGTCGGTACTTTTCTGGCAGGCTTGGCCCACATCGGCAAATCAAATTTTAAAGCCGGTCGTGCGGGAGATCCTCCTGCATTGACATTGGCGCAAAAGCTACGTGACAGGGCATTTCCAGTCGGTCGGTTGAAAACGGGAACACCGCCTCGCATTGATGGGCGCAGCATGGATTTTTCCAAGTTGCAGGAGCAACCTGGCGATCAGCCTGTTCCGGTTTTTTCCTTTATGGGTCAGAACATAAAACATCCACAGCAAATATCGTGCTGGATAACCCACACCAATGACAGGACCCACGGCATCATCCGCAATGGTCTGGTCGATTCACCGCTGTATACGGGAAAAATTGAAGGTGTCGGGCCACGGTATTGTCCTTCGATCGAAGACAAGGTCGTGCGTTTTGCTGCGAGGGAATCGCATCAGGTGTTTCTGGAGCCTGAGGGTTTGTTTACGCACGAAATTTATCCCAATGGTATTTCAACCAGCCTGCCGTTTGAAGTGCAGGTTGAGTTGATACACTCGATTGCCGGGCTTGAGCAAGCGCATATCACTCGTCCCGGCTATGCCATCGAGTATGACTATTTTGATCCGCGCAATTTGCAGCGCTCGCTGGAAACCAAAACCATCGAAAATCTGTTCTTTGCGGGACAGATCAATGGAACGACCGGTTACGAAGAAGCTGCTGCACAAGGTCTGCTGGCTGGTATCAATGCCGCACTGAAAATCCAGGAAAAGGAAGCATGGCTGCCCCAACGCAACGAAGCCTATCTGGGCGTATTGGTGGATGACTTGATTACATCCGGCGTGACGGAACCTTATCGCATGTTCACAAGTCGCGCTGAATATCGTTTGCAATTGCGCGAGGATAATGCCGATTTGCGACTGACCGAGATGGGGCGACAACTGGGTTTGATCGACGATCAGCGCTGGCAAGCTTTTACCACCAAGCGGGAAGCAATCGAAAAGGAGATGCAGCGACTGGATTCCGTGCGTTTGTGGCCACACAACCTGCCAGAAGTCGATGTGGACAGGGTATTGGGAAAAAGCATGGAGCGCGATTATACGTTGACCGAATTATTGCGGCGACCCGATGTGGATTATGCTGCACTGATGTCGCTGCCTGGTGCAGGTATGCCGGTTGATGATAAACAGGTGGCTGAGCAGGTGGAGATTCAAACCAAATATCATGGCTATATCCAGCGTCAGCAGGAAGAAGTGATGCGTCGGGTGCAATATGAAAGCATGCGTCTTCCGAAACAGATTGACTACGCTACTGTGCGAGGATTGTCTACGGAAGTGCAGCAAAAACTGAATCAGCACAAGCCGGAGACGCTGGGTCAGGCATCCCGGATTTCGGGTATCACGCCAGCGGCCATATCCCTGTTATTGGTACATATCAAACGCGGGCTGGGCACACATGACGATAAACGCAGTGCATGAATTTTCTGCAGGAAATTGAACATGGATTGCAAACGCTGGGGGGGCATGCGTTGCCACAACCAGCAGCAGTATTGGCACAACAGATTGAGCAGTATCTGCGCCTGATCGAACGGTGGAACAAGATTCATAACTTGACGGCCATTCGTGATCTGCACGATATGCTTTATCAGCATGTGCTGGATAGCCTGGTGGTGTTGCCCCATATACAGGGTCCGCAGATCATCGATGTGGGCAGTGGCGCAGGGCTACCTGGTATTCCGCTGGCTTTGGCAAGACCTGACTGGAATGTGACACTGATCGAAAGTAATCAGAAAAAAACGGCGTTTTTGCAGCAGGTTAAAATTGAACTGAAATTGCATCATGTTTCTATCGTGTCCAGGCGCTGTGAAGCAGTGCAGCTTAATTGGAGTCCTGATACCATCATCTCCCGGGCATTCTCGGAACTGGGTAATTTCGTTGCCCTGACTGCCAAACTGGCTATGCAGGGTGCAGAAAACTGTCAGTGGGTCGCGATGAAAGCGCATTGCACGCAGAAAGAGCTGGATCAAATCACTCCGCCCTTTTTTATCGACAGGATTGTCAATCTGGAAGTATTCGGACTGAATGCGGACAGGCAACTAATT
>JAAEXZ010000118.1 GCA_017879645.1 Nitrosomonas sp. | reverse complement strand
AATAATGCCGTGTCGAGCTATCAAGTCATCGGCGAGTTGCGCGGGCAGGCAGTGGTCGATGCCAATGCGATTGCGGCCGAATACAAGGGTGATTTGCAGCAACTCGTTCAACTGGTGGATCAAGTCTACGGTCTGTCGACCGATCAAGCCATACTGACTGCGATCAAGCAGATCAGCGCATCGAATCAAGTCAATCTGGCAGCACAAACGATCGACAAATCCCTGCAACGTACTTTCGCCCTGGTTGTGTATAACCGGACAACCCTGGTTGCCGAGCAATCTGGCAATCTCTCGGCAAGTGCTGTCATGCTGGAATGGGACAGAGCTTATGCTGCCTATCTTGCGCTGGCCAATACCGCAGCGAAGGGAAACATCGTGCTGTCGGATGACCGGCAGGCATTGGAGAACGGTACCGATCCTGATCTCGATTACCAGATTACCCTGGCATTTGCCCAAGGCAAGGATGCTTTCGGCAAAACGCCTGTCGATGGCAGCAGTGTTGCCTCGGCCCGGGCCAATATCACTGTGCCATTGATCAGAAGTTTCCTGAACGCGGCACTCGGTGAGCTTGGAGAGTTGATTACAGATCGTGACACTGATCGCGATGAAGCCAAAGAGAAGCAGCTGAAAGCCGATCTTTACTATCGTATCATCGAAAGTTTTGTGGCCCAAGACAATCCTTCCGGTAATGATCTCGTCAAAGCGCAATTAACCGGTGATGTATCCGGTGTCGTTGCAAAGGACATCATCAACGCAATCAGCAAAGGGGTCATCGGTCAGGTTAATCGTTACATTGGTCAGATCGAATCCTCGTTTGAAGTTGACAAGAATCAAGCCGTCCTGGCAGCTGAAAATGCCACCTTGTTTACAGGCATTCTTCTGCCCGATCTGGAATTGCGTCTCAGTGTGTTGCAGCGCGTGCAACTCGAAAATGCACTGAGAGATTTGAAAGAAGGTTGCCTGACCGACAACTCAGCCAGAGCCTTGTCGGCACGCGCAATCATTCTCGATATTTTCTCAGCTTATCAGACTACTTTGATTTAGCGCCGCCCAGGCCATCGCACGAGCAAATCGTGTGATGGCCACCCGATCCCAGCATCCTTCTGTTTTATTCCGGGTTCGTTCTGCATCCAGATCTTCAATAAGCCTGATACTGGCTTGGCATCAACACGAACTGGCTTTCAGTTCAGTCGATATTGGTGATACCCTGCTACCGGTACAGTCGTAAAATGTTTACCCTGATTCAATGAAATCACTGAGAAAGCAGCATGTTGTGCCGTGTTCCCCTGGATCGTTTTGATAATCTGGATTGGCTGCAGGAAGGCCTGCGTTCCAAGCAGGTAGAAACTCGCCGGCAACAGTATAGCGACAACGAGATTCTGGAGAAACCAGCCTTCCGGCTAGCTGAATCTGATACGTGACACGCTGAAGGATCCGATGCTGTGGTTTCTGCTGGGTACGAGTGGTCTGTTCATGATGGTGGGGGAATGGACCGAAGCCGTCATACTGCTGATCGCGCTCATTCCTTTCCTGGGCATGGATTTTTATCTGCATCGCCACACGCAAGCCTCCGCCGCAGGTTTGAGTCATTCGCTGGCAGTACGGGCCACCGTACTACGTGACGGCAAACAGCACGATATCGCTGCTACCGAGCTGGTTCCGGGCGATCTGGTGCTTGTACATACCGGCGAATCCTATCCGGCAGATGGAGTCATCGAGGTCGCAGAAACGCTGCTGTGCGATGAGTTGTTACTGACCGGTGAAGCCTATCCGGTGCATAAGCAGGCGTTTGCAGTGTTGCCCCGGGATGAAATCTCAGTGCATGTGGCCAGCGATGCGTGGCTGTTTGCCGGTACACGCATCATCAAGGGACAGGCGCGCTTGCGGATTCTGTACACCAGAACTGAGACGGTTTACGGGGAATCGTGCACTCCGCCCTGCTTTGTACACACGCACGTACACCGCTGCAGATTGCGGTGGGTAATCTGGTTGCAGTGCTACTGGCGCAAACGCCCGCACTCTCGTCATTTCTGCATCTTTCCTCGCTGCATTGGGACGACTGGATACTGGTTGTGGCAGGTGGCGTCATTACGGCTGTGCTAACCGCACTGACGGTTTTACCTGGCCAACGCGCAGGATGGGATGCTGGCGACAGGAGGAACGGATAAAAAGGGTGTGGTATCGACGGGGGATCGATACCACACAAGCTCGCGGGGAGACGCGCTGCTGAAACAATACGGTGCATTCAGTGCCTGGCCATGTCGAGGGCTTCGGCGAGCGAGATCATCAGTGCATCGGCAATGCCTGCACCGTAGGCCGGGTCTGCAGCATGGCAATGTACAATGTGACGCATGCAGATCGCTTTGGGAACGTTGTGCATGGAACGTGCCGTATTTTCGAATAATGTCCGGCGCTGGTCCGGCGACATCAGACGAAACAGTGCGCCCGGTTGTGAAAAATAATCGGTATCTTCCCGGTGATTCCAATGATCGGCAGCCTGGTCCAGTTGCAGCGGGGGTTCGGCAAAATCAGGCTGCTCTTGCCATTCGCCTTGACTGTTGGGCTCATAACCCAGGGTGCCGCCAAAGTTGCCATCCACGCGCATGGCGCCATCGCGATGATAACTATGCACCGGACAGTGCGGTGCATTGACGGGTATCAGGTGGTGATTGACGCCCAGACGGTAGCGCTGCGCATCCCCATAAGAGAATAATCGTCCCTGGAGCATCTTGTCGGGCGAAAAACCTATGCCGGGCACGATCTGGGCGGGATTGAACGCGGATTGCTCCACTTCGGCAAAGAAATTCTCGGGATTGCGGTTGAGTTCCATGATTCCCACCGGTATCAGCGGGTAATCCTGGTGCGGCCAGATCTTGGTGAGATCGAACGGATGATAGGGAACCTTTGCGGCGTCGGCTTCCGGCATGATTTGAACGTACAGTGTCCATTTTGGGAAATCACCGCGTTCCAGGCTTTCGTACAGGTCGCGCTGATGACTTTCGCGGTCCTGGCCGATGAGGGCCTGAGCCTCGGTGTCGGTCAGGTTGCGGATGCCCTGCTGTGATTTCAGGTGAAATTTGACCCAGTAGCGAACATTATCGGCATTGATGAAGCTGAAGGTGTGACTACCAAAGCCATGCATGTGACGATAACTTGCCGGAATGCCGCGATCGCTCATGACGATGGTGATCTGATGCAGTGCTTCCGGCAGGGATGTCCAGAAATCCCAGTTGTTCGTGGCGCTGCGCATGTTGGTGCGTGGATCGCGTTTGACAGCATGATTGAGATCCGGGAATTTCAGCGGGTCACGCAGAAAAAATACCGGTGTGTTATTGCCGACCAGATCCCAGTTGCCTTCCTCGGTATAAAACTTGACGGCAAAACCACGGATGTCACGCTCGGCATCGGCTGCACCGCGCTCTCCGGCAACAGTGGTAAAACGTGCAAACAGTTCCGTTGTTTTGCCAATCCGGGAAAAGATCCGGGCGCGAGTGTATCGCGTGATGTCGTGTGTTACCGTGAACGTGCCATAGGCGCCGGAACCTTTCGCATGCATGCGGCGTTCGGGGATGACTTCACGATCGAAGTGCGCGAGTTTTTCCAGAAACCAGACATCCTGAAGTAACTGTGGTCCCCTGGGACCTGCGGTCATGACGTTCTGGTTGTGGGCAACCGGGCATCCGGCACGGGTGGTCAGCTTCTTGTCTTGACTCATGACAAACTCCTCGACATAAATTGCTACAGAGCGATACTGCAATGACAACACAAACAGCGCCGTTGTCTGATGCTGGGATTCTATTCACCTGCAGTGAGTGGGTGATTGAAATGTATTATCGATTGTATGGGGCAATGGATAGGAGATAAATCAGTCTATTCCTACATTTTTGGACAGAAAAGGTTACTGTGGATTCAACCTGGCTTGCCGGGAATCAGCAAGCGCTTCGACCAAGTCAGCAAGAGATCGGTCAGTATCTGCGGTCCGATCAGGCCGCCGATCAATCCTGTCAGCATCGCATTGATCACGGGTTCACTGCCAAAGGAAGGGAAGGGCATCCAGCTGGAAAGCTGCTGACCATAGAAGGAAGCGAACGTCAGCAACAATCCCGATGCCATGCCGGTCAGGATGCGCATGAAACGTGACAGTATCGTGAAGCTGGCGTGACTCACCGCCAGAATGGCGCCAACCAGTGCTGCAATGGCGGAAATTAGATAATGATGCGATAAGTCCACACGGGTTTCGGTGAGCACAGGATAGAACGGAACATCGAGCATTCTGAAGCGATACAGACCGCGTTCGAGCAGATGAAACTGTTCGCGGGTCTGGCCGGACAGGAACTGGAGTGTGCGCTCCTCGATCAGGTGTTCATGCAGGGTGGTTTTATCGACCCGATAGACGGCTAATCTCGCCTTATCGGTTCCGTGTGCACTGAAACCGACTTCGACAGGGGCTTCCAGCCAGGCACTATAGGGTTTGACGGCGAGACCTACCCAGGGATGGGGATTGATTGCATCTTCCCGGTTCACGCCGCGGGTGATGCGATAAATCGGTGCGGTCGGTATCTGATCCAGCTTTCCATGACTGAAACTGATGGTGCGCCAGGGTTCTAGGGAATCGAACGTTTCGCTTTCCAGGGTATGCAACAGTTTCCGGCGCAACTCATGAATTTCCGGCAAAGTGCGTTCGTTGCTCAGCACGATGCGCAGTGCGCTATGCAATACCATCGCAGCTTCATAGGCGGTCATGACAAAGTCTTCGTGGTCTTTTTTGGCGCGCTCCTCAAATTCCTGTAACAGTTTGCGCCAGTCGTTGCCCAGTTCGGGTGTGGGTGCTCTCTGAAAATCCAGAACCGGATCGCCGATGGTCATCGATCCCGTAGGCGCTTCGTCAAACAAGCGCTTGTCCGAGCCAACAAAAAAGTAATCCACATTATTGGCGAGATTGGCAGCATTCAACCCGTCGACCAGTGCCAGGGAGCCCGAAGTGTTACCTAGCAGCACGATATTGTCAAAATCGGAGGGTTCGATCAGTTTTCTGAAGTCTTCCGAAAAACATTGTCCGCTCCGCATTGCTTCCTGCGGGGTAGCAGCGGGAAAACCGTTTTTGGAGCATGGTTCATGGACGATCGACGTCCAGGAACGGGCAACGACATTGGGTGTGTAAAAGCGGTCCTTGAGTGAAAGCATCAACCCTTCGCCATACGGACTGTCTTCATACAGGAACAGAAAGTGCTGATCACCCTGCTTGCCTTTTTCCTGTTTGATGAATGTGGCGTACTGCCCCATGCGGTCGGCATCGTCAAAAATCAGGCGAAAGAAATTCTTGTCGCGTGCACCCGAATACGTCAGTTCAGGTGCTGTCGACAGTGCGGAAATGACTGGTATCTCGATCTGTTCGGTGCGCAATACTTTGAGGGTTTCTTTCGTCGAACCGCTGTTGACGGGGCCCAGAAGCGCCACGACATGCTCGTCACGCGCCAGTTGTACGGCGCCGGATGCGGCAACGTCCGGCTTGCCCTGATCATTCCAGGGACTCAGGGCCAGTTTTATCTGCAAATCGCCGACCTGTAACGGCCCCAGATGATTGAATGCCAAGCGGATGCTTTCTTCATGCGATTCACCGGTCAGAGTCTGGTTACTGCCATCCCTGGGAGAAATGATGCCTACGGTAATGGTGTTGAGGTCGCGCGCCTGGCTGGTGATGGCCAGCAGGCAAAGTAGACTGAACAGACAGCCAGTCAGCAAGGATCGCACATTCCGTTTTCTTGCGAACCATTTCATCGACGTCCTCCGGATAGGTTACTGGGGCAAGTGTAATCCTTTTTGGTCCATGGGTAACAGACTGGTTACTTACTAACCGGAATCGTTTGTGCGATGTATCCGGACAATAGCGTGTGTTGCCTATTCACCCGGCTGCAGCGTAATGGGCACTTCCGTTTCCTGGCCCTTGCGCAATAGGGTAACCCGGATAG
>JAAEXZ010000117.1 GCA_017879645.1 Nitrosomonas sp. | reverse complement strand
GTTGTTTGGACACCACTTTGCCGCAATTGCCGGTGCAGGGCCGCTGGTAGGGCCAATCCTGGCGGCGCAGATGGGCTATCTGCCCGGTATGTTATGGTTGCTGGCGGGTGTCGTGTTTGCCGGTGCGGTGCAGGATTTCATCGTACTGTTCATTTCCACGCGACGCAATGGCCGATCGCTGGGGGATCTGATCAAGTCCGAACTGGGGCAGTTGCCCGGTATGATTGCGATGTTCGGAACATTTTTCATCATGCTGATTTTACTGGCCGTATTGTCACTGATCGTAGTCAAGGCACTGGCTGAATCACCCTGGGGCACGTTTACCGTGGCCGCAACGATTCCGATTGCAATGTTCATGGGCGTGTACGCGCGTTATTTTCGTCCTTGTGCCATCGGTGAAGTGTCGCTGATCGGTTTTGTGCTGCTGATGCTATCGATTGTAGCCGGGCAGTATGTGCAGGAAGATCCGACTTGGGCCGCCATGTTTACGCTGACTGGTGAACAATTGACTTGGTCGTTGATCGGCTATGGTTTCATCGCAGCGGTTTTGCCGGTCTGGTTGCTGCTGGCACCACGTGACTATCTGTCGACGTTCCTGAAAATCGGCACCATTGTCGGTCTGGCCATCGGCGTGATTTTGATTTCACCCGAGCTGAAAATGCCGGCGCTGACGCAATTCGTCGATGGAACAGGCCCGGTCTGGTCCGGCGATCTATTTCCATTTCTGTTTGTAACCGTTGCGTGTGGCGCGATATCCGGATTCCATTCGCTGATTGCATCGGGCACCACGCCCAAGATGATCCAATCGGAAACCGATGCCCGTTTTATCGGTTATGGTGCCATGCTGATGGAGTCGTTCGTGGCCATCATGGCGCTGGTTGCCGCAGCCACGCTGGAACCCGGCATTTATTTTGCGATGAACAGCCCGGCCGCAATCATCGGTACTTCAGCCGAATCGGCAGCGCAAACCATTTCCCAATGGGGTTTTTATGTCACACCGGAGATGATTACGCAGACTGCACAGCATGTCGGTGAACATAGCATCGTGTCGCGTACCGGTGGCGCACCAACGCTGGCGGTCGGCATGGCGCAAATCCTGTCGGAAGTCATTGGCGGTACGGCCATGATGGCATTCTGGTATCACTTTGCCATTTTGTTTGAGGCGCTGTTCATCCTCACAGCGGTAGATGCCGGAACACGTGCCGGACGTTTCATGCTGCAAGATCTGCTGGGATCGTTCATTCCAGCCATGAAGCGCACCGATTCCATGGCCGCCAGTCTGGTAGCAACTGGCCTGTGCGTAGCCGGATGGGGATATTTTCTGTATCAGGGGGTAGTGGATCCACTGGGCGGTATCAATACCCTGTGGCCGCTCTTCGGTATCGCAAACCAGATGCTTGCGGGCATAGCGCTCATTCTGGCCACCTGCGTACTGTTCAAGATGAAACAGGATCGTTTTGCCTGGGTTACGGCTGTGCCAGTGGTATGGGTCAGCACGTGCACCTTGACGGCCGCGTGGCAAAAGATTTTTCATGACAATCCACGTATCGGTTTTCTTGCCCATGCGGAGAAATATCAGGACGCAGTAACTCAAGGCATCGTACTGGCACCCGCCAAGTCCATCGAGCAAATGCAGCAAGTGATCGTCAATGATTACATCAACACAGCGCTGGCCGCATTGTTCATGAGCGTGCTCGTCAGCATGCTGGTGTTTGGTATCCGAACTGTCCTGCAGGCACGTGTGGCTCATCATCCGACCACACAGGAAGCACCATTTGAATTGTTACCGGTTTATGCAGCAAACGAAAAATAATGGGGAGAAACGACAATGCTTTATAACAAAATGAATCTGGCCTTGGGGCAGTTGGTACAAAGTTTGCGCTTGATGGTTGGCGTGCCGGAATACAGCACCTATGTCGAGCACATGAGAAGCACGCATCCGGAGCAGGTGATCATGTCGTATGAGGATTTTTTCCGCGAACGTCAGGAAGCCCGGTATGGCGGCAAAGGCAGGCACAATCGCTGCTGCTGACCTGCTCGCGAAGGGACGTCGCCCAAAGATGGGAGGTTAGACATAGCCTTCCATCAACACCCAGGAACGCCAGGCTGCCAAGCACAGTAGCGTGAAAAAAGCGGCAACCATATCGTCGAACATGACACCAAAACCACTCTTGAAGCGCTGCTCATAATAACGGATGGGCTGGGGTTTGGCGATATCGAACAGCCGGAACAGTGCAAATGCAGCCAGTTGCCAGATCCACTCATTGGGTGTGAAATACAGTACCAGCAGAAAGGCCACGGTTTCATCCCAGACCATACCACCGTGATCAGGGTTATCTAATCCCTTACCGCTGAGGCCGCAGGCCCAGATACCGATGATAAACATCACATCGATCAGCAGCAGAAATTCGATCGGGCGTAACTGATCGTACAGGAGCCAGAACAATGGGAATGCTGCCAGTGTACCCATGGTACCGGGTGCGAAGCGACTTAGCCCCACTCCACCGGTAAAGGCAATGATATAGGCCGGGTGACTGTAGACCAGTCCCCAACTCGGTTTGAATGCGTCGGATTGGGACGGTTCATTCGTATCAGGCGGTGAAGTGATCATATCCTGTAGTCTCCAAGGTCACGGTGCTTCCTTCCGGGTCTTTGACAACCAAACCGGTCCCCGGACAAATGCTGCCAATGCGTGTCAGCGGAAGGTTCAGATCACCGGAAAGTGCAATAATCTTGCTGCGCTTGTCCGAAGGGACGGTAAAGCATAACTCATAATCGTCTCCACCTGCCAGCAGGCATTGCAGGGCTAGCGGTGATGGCAAATGTTTTTGCAGTGCCGTCGAACAGGGAATGTCAGCAAGGTAAATGACTCCCGCTTTTCCGGATTGTTCCAGGATATGCCCGAGATCAGCCATCAAACCATCCGAAATATCAATGGCGCTATGTGCCAGACCGACCAGTCGCCGCCCCAGTTCGACACGCGCCGAAGGTGTCAGCAGCGCTGGCATGCAGCGGGCCAGATCATCGTCATCCAGACACACATGCTGCAAACTATGTTGCAGCGCCAGCGCGGCATCGCCGATCAGCCCGGATACCCAGATATCGTCATCCAGTTGTGCACCGCTGCGGCGAAGCGCATGCTCCGCAGCGATTTCGCCAATGATTTGCACGCCGATATTCAGTGGACCTGCCGTGGTATCACCGCCGATGAGCGCAACCTGGTGCTTGTCGGCCAGTGTAAAAAAACCACGACTGAAATCAGTAAGCCAGGATGAATCGTTGTTCGCCAGATGCTCGGGTAGCGTCAGCGCCAGCAGGCACCAGCGCGGCGTTGCACCCATCGCAGCCATATCGGAAAGATTCACAGCCAGGGATTTATGACCCAGCGTACAGGGATCGACATCAGCAAAAAAGTGCTTGCCGCACACCAGGGTATCGGTTGAAATGGCCAGTGCCGTGCCGGTCTTAGGGGTAATCAGCGCAGCATCATCGCCAATACCGAGCAGGGTGTGCGACGCAGGACGGGCAAAATGGCGGCGGATGAGATCGAATTCCGAAGGCATTGCATAGCCTGTCAGGTAGACGGATTCTGGATCACATTTTGAGCAGTGACTTCAACGGCACGCAACTGGACGGCCAGCTTGTCCAACACCCCATTGACATATTTATAGCCTTCGCTGCCGCCATAGGTTCGAGCCAGTTCAATAGCTTCATTGATAATGGCGCGATAGGGAATTTCCGGGTGATGCATCAGTTCGAACGTACTCAGCAGCAATATGGCGGATTCCACCGGGCTGAGTTCATGCAGGGGGCGATCGAGATGCGGCTGGATCTGCGTCTGCAATGTTTCGATCTGTTCCAGCACACCTTGCAACAGACGCGTGAAGTGCTTGGCATCGATCAACCGGAATCGCTCGGATTCACGTAGCTGCTGCTCGATGAAACTGGCCGTGCCACCCGCCAGTCGCCATTGATAGAGACCTTGCAGAACAAATTCGCGAGCCATCCTGCGACGGCTTTTGGGTTTGGTTTTTTTTGAGTCGATGGCAGGGTTGGATTCCGGTGATGCGTTACTCATAAATCAATTTCGTCAATTTTCATTTGTAAATTAGCCATTTCCAAGGCAACTTGCGCAACTTCCATGCCTTTTCTGCTGACGCGGGCAATAGCCTGGTCATCGGTGTCGGTGGTCAGAATACCGTTGGCGATGGGTATTTCCGTCTCATTTTGTACCAGCGCCACGCCGTGTGCTGATTCATTGGCCACGACTTCAAAATGATAGGTATCGCCGCGAATGACCGCACCCAATGCGATGAGTGCGTCAAACTGATCAGAAACTGCCATGCGCTTGAGTGCCAGTGGGATTTCTAATGCTCCGGGAACGGTAACGATCAGCATGTTCGTACCTTGCACGCCATTTTTTTTCAATTCTTCCGTGCAGGCGCTCAGCAGCCCTTCGCCGATGTCGATGTTGAAACGACTCATGACAATGCCAATGCGCAGGTCTGTCCCATCCAGATTGGGTTCAAATTCGATGATGTCGTCATAATAAGGCATGTCAGGCTCCTGTTTGCTTGATTGTAGGGTCAGAATCGTGTTCGGTGCGCGATTCCACGTAGCTGGTGACTTCCAGACCGAACCCGGTCATGCTGGGCATTTTTCGAGGCACGGCCATCAATCGCATCTTTCCGACATTCAAATCTTTCAGTATCTGAGCACCTATGCCATGATCGCGCAGATCGGGTTTCGTGGACTGCTGCGGGAGTTGTTCATGCGACTGTATGCGCTCCACCAGTTTTGCCGCATTATCCTTACGATGCAACAGTACGAGTACACCCTGACCGTCCTCGGTGATCAGTTTCATGGCAGCATGCAGGTTCCAGGAGTGCGTATGATCTTGCAGATCCAGCAAATCAATGACCGACAGAGGCTCATGCACGCGCACCAGCGTTTCCGACGTCGGATCGATTTTTCCTTTGACCAGTGCCAGATGAATGGTATGCGCGATTTCATCCCGGTAGGCAATGAGCTGGAAATCACCATACAACGTGCGGATGGGTCGTTCCGCAACACGCGTGACGAGGCTTTCGGTTTGGCTGCGATACTGGATCAGATCGGCAATGGCGCCGATTTTCAACTGATGTTTGGCAGCAAATTCGATCAGGTCCGGCAGGCGCGCCATGCTGCCGTCCTGCTTCAGAATTTCGCAAATGACAGAAGCCGCATTCAGTCCCGCCATCCGGGCCAGATCGCAACCGGCCTCGGTATGTCCGGCGCGAACCAGCACGCCCCCCCTTTGCGCCATCAACGGAAATATGTGACCAGGCTGAACGATGTCATGCGGTTTTGCATCGGATCGGGCAGCAACACGAATCGTGTGTGCCCGGTCCGCCGCAGAGATACCGGTGGTGACGCCGCTAGCAGCTTCGATGGACAGGGTAAAATTGGTGCCCAAGCGGGCACGGTTGGCTGAAACCATTAGCGGCAGGTCCAGTTGATGGCACTTTTCTTCGGTCAACGTGAGACAGATCAGTCCGCGACCGTGTGTCGCCATGAAATTGATAGCCTCGGCGGTAACAAAATCGGCAGCCAACACCAGATCGCCTTCGTTCTCGCGATCTTCCTCATCGACCAGAATAACCATTCTGCCCTGTTTCAGGTCGGTGACGATGTCCTCGATTGCGCTGATACTCATGTTCAATTAATCCTGGCTGTCTTCAAGATTCAGTAACCTGGCCACATAACGCGCCAGCATATCGGTTTCCAGATTGACCCGCATTCCCGGTGACAGTGCTTGCAAATTGGTCATGGCCAGGGTATGTGGAATGAGATTGATGGCAAACTCATTACCGACAATTTTGTTAATCGTCAGACTGACGCCATTCACCGTCACGGAACCCTTGTGCGCAAGGTAGCGAGCAACAGACTGGGGCGCCCGGATGATCAGCTCCACGCATTCTCCTGTGTGTTCGACTTTCGCCACGACGCCCACGGCATCGACGTGACCACTGACGAGATGTCCTCCCAGCCTGTCCGACAGCCGCATGGCTTT
>JAAEXZ010000116.1 GCA_017879645.1 Nitrosomonas sp. | reverse complement strand
CTGATGGGTTCACGCTGCTTGCGACACTGAAGGAACCTTGCTGGCCAACGACACCGACAGTCGATGTTGTTTGCAATGTCGAAGAACCACCACCCCCGCCAGATCCATGATGTGGCAATGTGACAAATGCGGTCGAAGGCTTGCTGTTCCACCTGGCCGCCAAGTCTTCTGTTCTTGCGGATCGATCCAAAGCTATCCTTCAGAAGCATTTAAAGAAGCTGGCAGGAAAGCATGGGGATTGATTCACAGCTACCCGATCGAACACTGGAACGATTGGAATCCTGAAGCTGCCAGGGTGTGGTACTCGGAAGACTGGTTGCCATTGATTCCAAGCTTCGGTTGCAGCTGCAAGAACGAATGGGCGAAGCTTACTTCTGAACACCCGCCAGACTTCACTTCAGCGAAGGCCTTCTTCGAGTGGACTTGGGATCGTCACAATGACATCAATCGAAGGCTACAGCACCAAGAAATATCGATTGACCAGGCCTATGAAATCTGGTCACGACACCTGGAAAAATGAGCATTTCGATTGGCCAAGCGAATGGCGATCGAAGGATATAAGCCAACACTTCGGCGCGTGAAGGTCTTTCCGGTGATCAAAGAAGACAGAACCTGCCAACTACTCAACTGATTTTTTGGTGGAACCCTTCACCTTCTTCACTTCTTTCATGATCGCATTCACGCGACGATCGTAAATGCAATCACCAATTGCATCATCAATCTTTGCCAGGAAGGAAGCGATCTTCTTCCTTCCTTCTTTGCCAGTTGAAACCAACTGAACATCTACAGATTCGATCCCATGTTGGCGCATGGATTCTGCGAAGAATCTAAACCTTTCGGCTAGTCCTGCCAGGTCATTGGCATAAGCGGCGATTTCATCGGCAGACAGGCCGATTGCTGGAAGTGGTCGTGACATACCAAAAGACTATTCGATTTTTTTTCTGAATCAATAAGTCTTTTGCTGACAAGGACTTATAGAGCTATTTTGTCTTGGTTTTGTCTAGATTTTATCTAGATTTTATCTAAATAGAGTTGAATAGAGCTAAATAGATTTATATGCTTCTATCCGTTCAGTCGATAAGAACACGGAAGGAAAGCACGAAGCGAGTTTCAGGAAGTTCAATTCCTTACTTCGCAAGATGCAACATGATTCAAGAGTCAGGGGAAATCGTCGTGATCTGTAAGGTTGAAGTATCGCCAAAGATCAAGCGAATAGTGGCAAGGAAGCTGAAAGACGGTCGCTGTCTCAACTGCAGTGCTGACTGCAGGGACAGCGAAGGAAAGATCGTGATGACACGCGGTCAATGTCGGAAGTGTTACCAGCGATTCCTTTTGAACATTCGTTCGATGAGTCGGGCAAGAGCTTTGAAGTACGAAGCGGATCTTCGGAATGAAGGTTCAATCCTTGGCCTTCAGGAAGTTCGATCGTTCAAGCATGAATCGTCAATTGATCGGTTGGCAAAGGGCTGAGAAATGCAACTACCTGGAAGCAAAACAGTTCGCGAAGTCGCATTGGGATCTGAAACCTGCTTCTCCACTAACATTCGCTGGCTGATTCGTCGCGACATACCAACCATTCTGAAGATCGAGGAAAGAAGCTTCGATCAAATGACTGCGGAAGACATCATCACCAATCTTCGACAGCGAAACACGATTGGGATGGTCATCGAGCATGAAGAAGAGATTGTTGGCTGGATGATGTACGAACATCATAAGAATCACATTCACATCATCAAACTGGAAGTTCTTGATGTGAAGCGCGGGACAGGGTTCGGAACCCTGATGATCGAAAAGCTGAAGTCAAAACTGAATGAGAGAAAAAGCTGTCTGACAATGATGGTTGATGAAACCAATTTGATCGGCCAGCTATTCCTTCGCAGCAATGAGTTCAAGGCAGTTTCGATCGAAAAGGATTGGGCTGAAAGCGGTGTAGATGGGATCTTCTTTCGCTTTCGCAATTCAAGGACTGAATAAGGGAGAACGCGAAGAAATGTAAGGATTTCGCATGATGCCTATCTTCGCGGTTTTTGTTGGCAGGGTTGGCGATGGAAGACAGGAAGTCAGAACAGTTGATCAGGTTAGTTCGCGTGTTGCAGTGGTTGCTTCCTTTGAGATACGGCGCGTCACTTGAACAGATCACGGAAGGTGTTCAGGGTTGGTCAACAAAGACCATTCGAAGGGACTTGGCGACACTGAATGAAATTGGATTGATCGAAAAGGTTTGCCCCAACAGGTGGAAGGCCAGGCGTGAACCAGATCTTGCACAGTTTTTGACTAGGGCTTTAGGAGTGGTAATTGATGATGAACTACATGCTTCCCAATCAAGCGCAGGCGATCCCTTCAGCAGTCGTGATCGTTTACGCCTGCCAGAAGACGATCACCAACGGTGACAAGACAAGGACTGTTGCATTCACAACAACGAACAAGGCAGAAGCGAGCAGGCCAGACGTAAAGGTCATCGGTTCGCACATCTGCCAAATCCTTTCAGGAGTGTTCGAAGATCTCGAATTCCCTGATACGGCAGAACGAATTGAAGTTGCAAATTTGAACGGAAGTTTCCGCCAGGAAGGATGGTAGTGAAGATGAAAAATTTAATGACTGGCTACAAGGCCACAGATAAGGACATGAAGTGTCGAGGGTTTCAGTTCGAATTAGGCAAGTGGTTTGAACATGAAGGCGAGCTTGTTGAGTGTCAAAGTGGGTTCCATTTCTGCGAGCAGCCGAGTGGACCTTGGGCTTATTACCAAGATCCTGGGACAAGAGTATTCAAGGTTGAATGCGAAGGTGTTTTGGAAAAGCCATTTGCGCCTGGAGCTGATGCGAAACGTGTCTGCAAGCGTATTCGTTTTGTCGAAGAGATAAACGCGACCGGCAACTGTAACACCGGCAACAGGAACACCGGCAACAGGAACACCGGCGACTGGAACACCGGCAACTGGAACACCGGCGACAGTAACACCGGCGACAGGAACACCGGCGACAGTAACACCGGCTACAGGAACACCGGCACCAGGAACACCGGCAACAGGAACACCGGCAACTGGAACACCGGCAACTGGAACACCGGCGACAGTAACACCGGCACCAGGAACACCGGCGACAGTAACACCGGCAACAGGAACACCGGCAACAGTAACACCGGCGACAGGAACACCGGCAACTGGAACACCGGCGACAGTAACACCGGCAACTGGAACGCGACTGATCGCAGTAATGGATTCTTTTGCATTCACGAACCAAATGTTTGCAGCTTTGACTTTCAAACGGAATTGACTTACGAGCAGTTCTTGGAATCGTTTCCTGAATCATTTGATCTTGGAAGCGAGCTGCACCAGCCATTTGAAATTGATTTTGCAAAGTACGCTCGCATTCCTGGCATTACTCCAGAGAAGTTGAAGGAGTTGCACAGAAAACATTTGGCAGCGAAGGAAAGCAAGGAGCAAGTAAAGTGACATCGGCAATCAACACATTCAGAAATCGTATTGAAAGAAGGTTAAGAATGAATGCATCATTCGATCAATCAAATTCGATAGCAGAAATCGCCAAGTCAATGGTCAAGTTTCATAGGACTTGCCCACCAATACCGAAGACTGAATCGAATCCATTCTTGCGATCGAAGTACGCTGATCTTTCAGGGATCTTGGCAATCGTGACACCACACCTGGTTGAATGTGGGTTGTCGATCATCCAGTCACCAATCGAAGAAAATGGATTGATGACAATGCTTGTCCACGAATCAGGCGAATGGATCAAGACGATTTACTACATCAACCCTTTGCCAGTGGTTGTTGATAAGGACAACAAGGAAAAGGCTGTCACACCCCAATCCATCGGATCAGCGATCACCTACCAGCGACGGTATGCCTTGCAGTCGATGCTGAACCTGAACATCGAACACGACAATGATGGAAGCGATGTCACTGCGAAACCTGAAAAGAAGCAGTCGAAGACAGCCAAGCAAATCCTTGAGGAACAGAAGGCAGCGAAAGCAGCTGAAGCAAACAAGGATCAGCAAAAGCAAGTTCAGGAACCAACTGATCAACCGAAGGAAGAACCACCCCTGGAAGTGAAAGAAGCTGTAACTGGCGGGACATCGCAGGAAAGCTTTTCAGCACCAATCGACGGGCCTTGTTCGCCAGTTCAGATCACGCAAGTCAAAGAATTGCTGATGCAATGGGCGCGATCGAAGAAGGGTGTTGATGTTGAATTTGTTCAGAAGCTGAAGTCAACAGGAAGGCAAAAGATCGCTGATCTGACAGCCAGGGAGTGTGATCAGTTGATTCAGGCGATCAGCGTGAAATCGCTGGACGCATTCTTCGAAAGTCAACTGGCAAAAAAGTGACATCGAGCCAGGCAGCTGCTTGGCTGAAGGTTAAAGGTTATCCGATCGAATGGTATACCCCGCCAGGCGATTATCAGGATGAGTCTTCAGGGGTTTAAGGGTCGAATAATGAGTTTCGAATTTGAGCAACCGGAATCGATTGAAAATTCTGCTGGTGGGTGGATGACGAAGGAAGGACTCTATCATTTCATCGTTAATGACATCAACGAAAGCCCAACGACCAAAGATCACAAGCCAATTGAAAATGCTTTGGGTATCAAGCTTGAAGTGTTGGCTGGAACCAATCCAGATCAGGTTGGCAAGTCGATCGATCTTCTTTTCTACAAAGGAAGGCCAGAAGACAAGGACAAGGGGGAGTTCGCGAAGAAAAAGCTGATGAGGTTCTTTATGGCAATCAACCTGCTGAAGCATCACCAGCCAGGGGCGAAGGTAAAGATTGAACCTTCTGATGGTGTTGGTCAACAGCTTTGCGCGAAGCTGTCTTATCGTGAAAGCAAGGATGGATCGAAGAAGTTCCTTGACATTTCCTTTGCCGATATTTGGCACGTTGACGACAGCGAAGCGAAAGACATTCCAAAAGATCCTGAAGCTTTGGGCCTAATCGATGCTTCAAATCGCAAGAATCAGCAGCAGGAAGTTGCTTCGCTGGTTGATGTTTGATTTTTGTTTCCTTGCTTCTTTTATGAAAGGGGCGGGGGATCAAGAAGTCCCGGCGCATCAGCGGAAAGAGGGCGTTCCTCGACTGATGCAATGGCCTGCTGGTGTTAATCCAGGCAACACGCTTCGAGCGATCGGAGAATACAGGGTTCAAATCCCTGGCAGGCTATTCTTGCCGGGGTCGGGTTGGGTATGGTGAGGCAAGGCAAGGCAAGGCTTGGAAATGGTAGCAATGGTTCATCTATGGTTCGATTCCATAGGCTACCACTGTTGGCCAGGTTGGACCCGATAGGGTTCGGCTGGGCGCGGTATTGGTGTGGTAAGGCCGGTTTAGGCAAGGTTTCTGAAAGGGTTGGCAAATGTTGAAGTCCATGAATGTTTCTTTTGTAAGTGATGCACCTATCCTTCTTCACAATTCACAACTGGCGAATCCAATGAATGATTTCGCGAAGCAGTTGAAGGAAATCACCATAGCGAAGAAGAAGACTGAAGATCATTACGAAAAAGCAGGAAAGGTAGAGTGGTTCGGATCTCTATATCTGAACGATGAAAAGAGAATCATCATTCCATCAGAAATGATTGAAGCTTGCCTGACCGATGGTGCAAAGAAGTCCAGGCTTGGAAAGGCTTTCAAGTCTTCCGTATTTGTATACGAATCACCTCTTCTTCAATTTGAAGATATGAATTGCGATGTCCAAAGTCTTTTCGAAATGGGGAAGTACGTTGACACAAGAATCGTAGTCTTGAATAGAAACAGAATTCCAAGAACGAGACCAATATTCATGAATTGGAGCATTGATTTCACTATTCATTTTGACAGTGAAGTTATCAAGCAATCTGAAATTGTGGCAGCCGCAAATATTGCTGGTGTTCAATCCGGCATGGGAGATTATCGCCCAAAGTTCGGTCGATTTAAAGCTGAGTTCAACTAAGAGATGGTGGGGTCCGGTCCGGTGAGGCTAGGCAAGGCAGGGCAGGGCAAGGATTTTATGAACACAGCAATAATCAAAGAAATGAGTTTTGAACCAGGAATGATGATCACCTTGGAAACATG
>JAAEXZ010000027.1 GCA_017879645.1 Nitrosomonas sp. | reverse complement strand
AATGCGTGAACGCGCTGCCGGTGTTGTACGGCGGGTCAATGAATACGCATTTCACTTGGCCTGCAAACTCTTGCTCCAGCGCCTTCAACGCCAGCAAATTGTCACCGAAGATCAGGCGATTGTCGAAGCTGTCGTTATCCGAAACCCGATGCCTGGCGTGATACGACAGCGCAGCATCCTCCAGCAAAATGCGCGGCTCCAGCTTGGGCCGCTTGTCCTTGCCGATCCAGGTGAGTTCGAGTTTTTGTTTGCCGCTCATTCTTGTGCCTCTTGCCGCTGCGCCAATCTTTGCAGGGCGCGTTCGCGCTCGCGTTCCAGTTCGTGTTTGAGCTCTGCTTCGCTCGGCAGATAAGCTAGGTATTTGGCGGCAAACAATTGCTGTTGTTCCGCCAGTACGGAATAGCGCACCACGGCTTCACTTTTTTCGCTGCACAACACCAGGCCAATGGTGGGATTATCGTCAGCGCCTTTGATTTGCTCGTCGTACAGGCGCACATAAGTGTCCATCTGCCCCATGTCCTGATGGGTGAGCCTGCCCAGCTTCAAGTCCACCAGCAAAAAGCATTTGAGCTTGTAGTTGTAGAACACGAGGTCGAGATAAAAATCTTCATCGGCAAAACTCACGCGCTGCTGGCGGGCGACAAAGGCAAAGCCCTTGCCCAGCTCCAGCAGGAAGTTTTGCAGGTTGTCCATGATGGCTTGCTCCAGATCGCCTTCCAGAAAGCGGCCGGTGTCGAGGTTGAGAAAATCCAGCACATAAGGATCACGCAGGAAATCCTTGCGGGTTTCCGCCAGGGATTCCGTGTGCTGCGCCGCTTCGGCCTCGACCAGCGCCTTGTCCTTGCTGCTCAACAAGCGCTCGTAATAGAGCACGCCGATTTGCCTGTCCAGCGCCCGGCTGCTCCAGTTCTGGCTGATGGCTTCGCGCAAGTACCACTCGCGGGCAGCGGGATTTTCCACGCGCAGCAGCGTGCGATAATGCGTCCAGCCCAATTCAAGACGCACTGCGTCCCGAATTGGAAAAGCTTGGTAAAACCGGCGCATGTTGCGCAGATTGCTGATGTCGAATCCCTTGCCAAACAGTTCTGTGAGGCGGGTGGATAGATCGGCCAGTTGGCGTTGGCCATAGGCGGCGCGTTCCCGTCCCTGCTGCTCGTGCTCGACGATCAGACGGCCAATTTCCCAGTAGCTGGCTACCATGGCCTGATTAACGTTTTGGCGTACCTGGCCGCGCGCCTGCTGAACGATCTCGGCAATCTGACTGGCCAGGGATTCCAAGATGTCATGTTGCGGAGGTGGGATGCGCTTCATTTCAATGCTCATTCTTCACGCAGGATGTGCGATTCCGGATTTTGGCGCTTATCCTTTCCGATCCCGGTGAGTTCGAGTTTTTGGTTGCCGGACATCAGAATGTCCATCCTTGCAGATGCATAAATTCTTCCAAATCAATACATGGAATATTGAAGTGATTGCAAACATTGGGGATTTTGGCTGCATTCGGTTTGAGTTCAAGCCGCTTGCCGGAACGCTGCCAGCCTTCTTCCGTGACGACCGTTCCCGCATTGATTTTGGCGCAAGCGATGACGAACGGATCCGCCACGGGCATCCCCTTGAGCCGCTGTTGCGCGCCGATCAAGCCTTGAAAATGGGGAATTTTAAATATCTCGGATACGAACTGGAGTTCATTTGCTGCCGGTGTTGAAAACAATGATTTGTTGTTCTTTGCCCATTGCAGAACGGCTTCGCTGACCGCTTGCCTTTCCAGCTCATTGAATACTTCGCGCGTGGAAATCAGGTCACGCTGTGCTACGAGTTCATCGAGTCCGTTCCAGATGGTTTTGAAGACACGCGGATAAAAATGTTGAAGGGACCGTAATGAACTGGTATCGAACACATAAATCATGCTCCGCTTCCTTGCAGGATGCGCTCTTCAAAACCGGCATAACTTTTCGGTTTGATCCCCAAAAAATCGGATGCTTGTTCCAAGCTGATCTGACCGCGGAAGTGTCGGCTGACAACTTCTTTGGCAAACCGGTCACTCAGATATGCGCCTTGATTGAGGTACCAGTTGCCGCCTCCGGCCGGTTGCTTTTGTGCAGCCCAGCGCTTGGCTTTATCTTCGTAGAATATTTTAGACACTCGCCCTAAGTCGAGAAAACGCCGCAAAATTACTTCCCGGCTGACGCCGTAACGTCCTGCCAAGTCCGATAGCAATGTTTCGGGTGCTGCTTCAATGTTTGCAGGAAATCGTTCCGCTTGGATAGCAAAGTCTCGCCCTGGAATCAGAATTTCGGCGGCAATGGCATTGCAGAATATTTCAAGCTGTTTTTCCGATTCTGGCAATCGAGCGATGTAATCGGTGTCGAACTTACTTAAACCGTTAATGCTGAGCAGCAAATGTGCAAGCTCATGCAACAAGCTGAAAATCTGGCGTGTCTTGGTGGTGCTGTTATTCAAGTAAATAACCGGCAGATTCTCGTCCATTAGGCAAAAACCGGAAATGTCTTTTTGCTTGAAAGCCGCTTTGAATACAAATACACCGCAATCCTCAACAGCTTGCCGCCACTGCTTGAGCGCAATGTCATCGCTTTTCCATGCAATCTGTTCCTCAAGCGTAATACCAAGAAATTGCCGGATTTGCTGCGCCTGTCCGGCTAGATCACCTCTAATTGATAAGGACAAAGATTTCCAAATACACCGGCTCGCAGGATTATGGTCGCCAAAAAGATCCTTTAGCGCAATTTGATATGCATGCGCGCGCCGGATTTGCAGATAAGTATCTCTTGCGAGAGTTTGCAAGTCGGCTGTTGGCAATGTTCTGAATTCGCGCTGTGGCGTGGTTTCCTCCGGTGGCTCGGGAAGAAAAAAAACCGCAAGCGGCCGTTTGTAAAGCTGGTAGGCTAATTTTTCCAGCTGTGGATAAGTCGGCGCGCTATGTCCTGCTTCCCATGCTTCAATTTCTTCCGGCTTACGCTTGAGTGAATCCGCAACTTCAGAGATTGACATGCCAACCGTCGTTCTTGCCCAGCGCAATAATTCCGGCTGTATGCCAGGCACAGATTCTGATTTCATGTTGTTTTTGGATCGTGAAAAGTAGCGTTAAACTGAATTATCACAACCTCATGGGTGTAAAGCAAGTTCGTTACTCATCACTTTCGCATTGATCAGTTTGCCGATGCCGGCAAACCGATGGCAGTTTTGGGTTCGAGTTTTTAATTGCTCGTCAGCAGCGTTTCAACTTTTCTTTAATTCGACATTAAGGTAAACAAAATAGGTTTTCTTTACCTTATATTCTGTACTGGTAGCGTGGCTGCCATCGGCCCGCCTGGAATTCCTCGAATTTCATAGCAGCTCCCACGCCACGGTGAACAAGGTATGTGCCTGAACCTCCTGCTGGAGCTGCACTTCCAACTGGCTGATCAAGTCGTTGCGCTGTGCTTCGACCTCATCCTGCCGGATAAATAATTCGCGGCGCAGTTTGCTGCGTTTACTTTCCAGCTCGCGCTGATGCTTTTGCTGCGCCAATTTCTCTTCCAATGTGGCAGAAACCGCAGCCATGCGGCGTACTTCCTTGATTTCAACATCGATGGCCTTGATTTCCTGCTCCAATCCCAGCTTCAGATCGTCCGCCCAGGCGTCCAGTTTTTGGACTTCCTGCTCGAAGTAACCGAGATTACGCTGGTTGATGTCACGAAGCAGCGTAGCTTTGCGGGTTTCGATATCGGCTTGCAAGGCGGTATCCGTTGCATTAAACGGTTCTGCCGCTTGCATGACTGCGGGCAGGCGCAATAGTTTTTCAGGATCGTTTTCGGTCAAAGCCTCACCATCGGCGGTGCTGGCGACAACCAGCAAGTGCTGCTCATGTTGCCCAAGCGTCTGGATGGAAATCAGCCTTAGGGTCAGCCATCCGGTTTTGCCGCGATACGGTTCGAGGGTACTGATCTTCGAGCCGTGGGCCTCATAGTCGAACACCAGCCGCACTGCAGGAAGATCGCGGGATTTTGCTTGCTCGATAACCCATTCAGCCAGCGGGTGGCCGATGCGATACAGATGCGCATCGCTGGAGCGGCGCGGTAGTTCGTAGCGCCCAAGTTCGATGCCTGCCAATTCACCGTTCTCTATGTCCGCCGGAGTGCGATGAAGCTCGAATCCGCCATCATTGAAGGCGGCGCAATCGATCAGTTCCGTCCGGGTCAGATCCATCAACATGCGTTCGTATTTGCTTCGCGTGTTGCGACTGTCCTCCGCGCGAACTCGCAGCTTCTCTTGCACTTCCTCGTCGAAGTTTTCCAGCAGTATCTGGCGTGTCTTGACCATCGCTTCGCTGATCTCGCCGGAGAGGTCTAGCTGAAGCTGCTCGAAACTCGTCTTAATTTCGGCAGGCTCACGGCAGTTTTGGTAAATCTCGACAATGCGGCGTTCGAAATCTACGCCGGAACCAATGGCGCCGAGCACTTCGTCGCTGGCCCCAAACACACCTTCGAAAAGCTGGAACTTTTGCGCCAGCAGTTCGTACACGCGCGCATCGGCCTCGTTGCTACGATCGACGAAATTCACCACCACCACGTCGAACTTTTGCCCGTAGCGATGGCAGCGTCCGATGCGTTGTTCGATACGTTGCGGATTCCACGGCAAATCATAGTTGATGACTAGCGAACAGAACTGGAGGTTGATGCCTTCGGCCCCGGCCTCGGTGGCGATCATCACCGTGCCGCGTTCCTTGAAGTGCTCGACCAGCGCGGCGCGCGTGTCGGCGGTCTTGGAGCCGGTGATGCGGTCGGTGCCTTCGTGGCGCTTGAGCCAGTCCTTGTAGATGGTCTGTGCGCATGCATCGCTGTTGGTGCCGTTGAACAGAACAATGCCGTCACCGTAGGGTGTGTCGGCCAAAAGACTGAGGAGGTATTCCTGCGTGCGCTTCGACTCGGTGAAGATGATGGCTTTCTTGGCCGCCCCCAGCCGACCCAGCTCAGCAAAGGCACGATCCAGTGCCGTGAGCAACGCCTTGCCTTTGGCGTTATCGCGGATGTTGGTCGCCAGTTGCTTGAAGTGCCGAAGTTCATCAATCTCATGCGAGATCACATCGCGTTCATCGCGATTGCGTACGACGGCATCAGCGTCTTGGTCGCTCCACTCGTCGGCGGTTTCGTCGAGCGATTCGTAATCCTTGTCGAGTTCTTCAGTGAGATCGACTACCTCGGACACTTCATCAAGCACGCTTTGCAAGCGTTTGGCCATCGTTTCCAGCGCACCGGCAATGGCATGCGTGCTGGAGGCAAGCAGCTTCCACAACACGAGTGAAATCAGTTGCCGCTGACCTTCTGGCAGCGCCTTGAGATTGGGTCGGCGCAAGTAGTCGGCCACCAATCGCGAGAGTTCCTGCTCCTCATTCGATGGGGTGAACTCCTGCACGATAGCCTTACGCGCCGTGTACGAAACATAGGGTTGTACCTGCTTGCGCAAGGTGCGTTTACAAACGGCGGAAAGCCGCTCGCGCAGACTGTCGAACGACTGTCCTCTACCGGTGAACTGTGAGCGGAAGCTGTCCAGATCGCCGAAGACGCGGTCATCGATGATGCTGACCAGGCCATACAGTTCCAACAGCGAGTTTTGCAGAGGCGTGGCCGTGAGTAGCGCCTTGGAATGAACATGCGCTATCGCTTCCTTGAGCGTCTTGGCGATGACATTGCTGGTTTTGTAGACGTTGCGCAACCGATGCGCTTCGTCGAGCACGACCAGATCCCATTCGATGGTTTTGATATTGTCCGCTTTGGCTTTGGCAAACTGATATGAGCAGATCACCGGACCGGGATTATACTCGAATGGATTTTGATGTGTCTGCTTGCGGATGGCGTTAAAACTTTTCGTTTCTAGGATTAGGCTTTGCAAACTGAATTTATCTTGTAATTCCTGATGCCACTGCTTGCGCAGGTTAGCTGGAACAATAATCAAAATGCGGCGGCGGCGCTCCGCCCAACGCTGTGAAATCACCAAACCTGCTTCGATGGTTTTACCAAGCCCCACCTCATCAGCAAGAATTACGCCACGAGACAGCGGATTGCGGCAGGCAAACAACGCTGCCTCGACTTGATGAGGATTGAGGTCAACTTGTGAATCGACCAGCGTTGAAGCTAAAGATTCGACTGAATCGCTCGCGGCCCGGCGTGTAAGCAGCCAAGCAAAATACTGACTTTGATGCGGTGTTAATTGCGGTTTCGTAATCAACAACGACCCTCTTTATAATTTTATTCTATCAATCCTTGAGAAGGATTTTGAAAATCCCGGAACCGCCTAAGACTGGATAAACCGGGTTCAAATATCAATATTCGTCGCCCGCAGCGCATTCCTCTCGATAAACGCCCGACGTGGCTCGACGACATCGCCCATCAGCGTGGTGAAAATTTCATCAGTCAGGATGCTATCCTCGATTTGCGCACGCAGCAGGCGGCGGTTTTGCGGATCCATGGTAGTTTCCCAGAGCTGGCCTGGGTTCATTTCGCCGAGACCTTTGTAGCGCTGGATGTTGACTCCTTTTTTGGCTTCATCCAGTAGCCATTCCAGCGCCTGTTTGAATTCGCTGACATTCTGCTTGCGTTCGCCGCGTTGCACGTGAGCGCCTTGGCCGATCAGGCCGTCGAATACCTGTGCCGTTTTGCGAATCTGTTCATAGTCGCCACTGTCGAGAAAATCGCTATCAAGGTAGCTGGTGACAATGTTGCCATGCGTCAGGCGCATGATTTTGAGGCGATAGCGCTCATGCACATCGTCGAATTCGGCGGCGATTTCGACATCTTTGACACGCCCTGCCAATCGCACGGCGCTGTCACTGGCTGTCTGGCCATCGCTCAAATCGACATCAGGCTGGCGCAGCAATGCGTGCATGACGGTGCTGTCGATCGCCTGACTCATGCGTTCGATGACTGCTTCAGCAAGAATGTATTCGTTGGCGATTTGCGCCAGCGTATCGCCGCTCAACGGCGGTTTGGCTTCGCCGGTGTGCAGTTCGGCGCCGTCGAGCGCGAGGCTGAGCATGTATTGCTTCAATTCATGGTCGTCCTTGACGTAGCGCTCCTTCTTGCCGTGCTTGATTTTGTACAGCGGCGGTTGCGCGATGTACACATGGCCGCGCTCAATCAGTTCCGGCATCTGGCGATAAAAGAACGTCAGCAGCAGCGTGCGGATATGCGAGCCATCGACATCCGCGTCGGTCATGATGATGATGCGGTGATAGCGCAGTTTGTCCGGATTGTATTCGTCCTTGCCGATGCCAGTGCCCAGCGCGGTGATCAGCGAAATGATTTCCTGCGACGAGATCAATTTATCGAAACGGGCTTTTTCCACGTTCAGAATCTTGCCCTTGAGCGGCATAATCGCTTGGAATTTTCGGTCACGCCCCTGTTTGGCGGAACCACCGGCGGAATCACCCTCGACCAGATACAGTT
Organism: Nitrosomonas sp.; assembly: GCA_017879645.1. Lineage (GTDB taxonomy): Bacteria > Pseudomonadota > Gammaproteobacteria > Burkholderiales > Nitrosomonadaceae > Nitrosomonas. The sequence continues at coordinate 20,315 of JAAEXZ010000027.1, read as the reverse complement.
CGCACAATTCCGGATTTTTTTCCTGGCAATCGGCCAATTTACCCGGTAGCCCCATGCTGTCGAGCACCCCTTTCCGGCGCGTCAGTTCACGTGCCTTGCGTGCTGCCTCGCGTGCCCGGGCTGCTTCGATGATCTTGTTGCAGATAGTTTTGGCATCGACCGGATTTTCCAGCAGATACTCGGTCAGTTTTTGCGCCACGACCTCCTCGACTACCGGACGTACTTCCGAGGACACCAGCTTTTCCTTGGTTTGCGACGAGAACTTGGGCTCAAACAATTTGACCGACAGCACACACGACAGCCCTTCGCGCATGTCGTCGCCGGAGGTTTCCACCTTGGCCTTTTTCGCCAGTTCGTTTTTTTCGATGTAGTTATTCAGTGTACGTGTCATCGCGGCACGCAAACCTGTCAGGTGAGTACCACCATCCTTTTGGGGAATATTGTTGGTAAAACACAGCACCTGTTCGGTATAACTGTCGTTCCACTGCATGGCCACTTCGACGGCGATGTTGTCCTTGCTTCCGGTGGTGTAAAAAATCGCCGGATGCAAAACGGTTTTGCTGCGGTTGATATATTCGACGAAATTCTTGATACCGCCGGTAAACGCAAATTTTTCTTCTTTGCCGGTACGCTGGTCGATCAGATGAATTTTCACACCATTATTCAGGAAGGACAATTCGCGCAGGCGTTTGGCAAAAATGTCATAGTGATATTCAACCAGGCCAAAAATGTCCTTGCTGGCCAGGAAATGGACTTCGGTGCCGTGCCGTTCGCTTTCACCGATGACTTCCAGCGGCTTGAGCGGCACGCCCATGCGAAACTCCATGTGATGTACTTTGCCATCACGGCGAATGGTCAGCTTGAGCCATTCCGACAACGCATTGACCACCGACACACCGACGCCATGCAAACCACCGGAAACCTTGTACGAATTGTCGTCAAATTTTCCGCCCGCGTGCAGTTCGGTCATGACGATTTCCGCAGCCGAACGCTTCATTTCATCGTCCTGCTTGATACCAGTGGGAATGCCCCGACCATTGTCGAGTACACTGACTGAATTATCCGGATGCAGGGTTACGGTAATTTCATCGCAATGTCCGGCCAATGCCTCATCGATGGCATTGTCGACCACCTCGAACACCATGTGATGCAATCCGGTGCCATCGCTGGTATCACCGATATACATACCCGGCCGTTTACGCACGGCGTCGAGTCCTTTCAAAATTTTGATGCTCTCGGAATCGTAGTCGCTTTGACTGGCGTTCGGTGGATTCGTGTTGTGATCGCTCATGAGTTAAGGTGTTTGTATGATGATGAAATATAAAAAAACCGTAGCGTAATGAAACCTTGTGGGTTTTCGCATTCTGCGATCAGATGCGCATGGGCATGACTATGTATTTGAATGTATCATTTCCCGGTATCGTCATCAGCACGCTGCTGTTGGCGTTTTCCAGTGCGCACAGCACCGTGTCGCTATTGATGTGATTCAGCAGATCGAGCAGATAGGTGATGTTCAGGCTGATATCGATGGGTTCGTTGTCATACTGGATTTCCAGTTCTTCCTGGGCTTCTTCCTGTTCATTATTCTTGCATACGATACACAGGTTGTTTTGTCCAAGTATCAGGCGTACGCCACGAAATTTTTCGCTTTGATTGGACAGGATCGATACCCGTTGCAAAGCCTGTAAAAACGTCTGGCGCTCAATTTCGAAGAACTTTGTATTCTTGGTCGGGATGACGCGATTGTAATCAGGAAATTTTCCATCGATGATCTTGGAAGTCAGAACAATGTCGGAAAAAGTAAAGCGCACCTTATTCTGAAAATATTCGATGCTCACCATGTCATCACTATCGTTGAGCAGCTTCGACAATTCAAAAACAGCCTTGCGTGGCAGAATGATTTCCTGCTTCTTCTGTGATTCATCCAGGGTAATGGCAAGGTAAGAAAGACGATGCCCGTCCGTACCGACACCGATCAACCTCTGATCTTCAACGAGCAACAGCAAGCCATTCAGATAATAGCGGATGTCCTGTTGCGCCACGGCAAACTGCACATGATGCAGGAGTTTCTTCAGGTCACTTTGTTTGAGTGTAACCGTTACATCCGATTTCCCTTCCTCGTCCATTTCCGGAAAATCTTCCGCTGGCAGTATTTGCAGGTTGAAAGCGCTTTTAGCCGATCTTACGTACAGATGATCGTCCTGACGGGTTAATGATACTTCGGCATTGGTATTCAGCGAACGCAGAATATCCTGGAGCTTTTTGGCCGAAACTGTTAATGCGTAGTTCTGCTGCGACTCAGTACCGCTGATCGTTGATGTCTGGATTTGTATTTCCAGATCAGTGGTCAAAAAGGTCAGCTTTTCTGCTTTTTGCTGTAACAGGACATTGGATAGAATGGGTAATGTCTGTCGACGTTCTACGATTCCGGTTACCGTTTGCAAAGGTTTCAATAGTAAATCCCGGTTTGTTTTTAATAGAAGCATTGATATAAAAATTAATGATAGTTAGATAATGTTGTCTGTTATCTTGTATATTTTCCAGCAATTCATGAATATCAACAAGATACTGAAAATTTTTCGGCGGTATGATGCCGGTATAACGATGGGATAAATTGTGGATAAAAATGGCGGATTTTTATTTTCACCCGTTATACACAAGTTATTCAATAGTTATTAACCGCGTAAAATCAGGATCAGTGCGTTGAAATCCCGGCTCACCACAGGATCGGAATTGCGTAATTCGTTTATTTTTCGATAACCATGCAGCACGGTGGTATGATCCCTGCCTCCAAAGGCTTCGCCAATATCGGGCAAACTCAGTGAAGTCAATTCCTTGGCGATGGCCATCGCCATTTGGCGCGGTCTTGCGACGACCCGCGTGCGTTTTTTCGAGTACATGTCCGATACCTTGATTTTGTAATAATCGGCTACCGTTTTCTGGATGTTCTCGATCGAAATCTGGCGGCTTTGTACGGCCAGGAGATCCTTGAGTGCTTCCTTGGCCAGATCCAGTGAGATGTCCTGACTGATGAAGCGGGAAAAGGCCATGACGCGCTTCAGGGCGCCTTCCAGTTCACGGACGTTGGACCGGATATGCTTGGCAATGAAGAATGCCACATTTTCATCCAGGCGGATTTTTTCCATCTCGGCTTTTTTGAGCAGAATGGCTACACGCATTTCCAGTTCCGGTGGTTCGATGGCAACTGTCAACCCCCATCCGAAACGCGACACCAGACGTTCTTCCAGTCCGGATATTTCTTTGGGATACGAATCACAGGTGATGATGACTTGTTTGTGTGTCTCAACCAGAGCATTGAAAGCATAAAAGAATTCTTCCTGGGTGCGGTTTTTTCCACCGAAAAACTGCACATCGTCGACCAGCAGTAGATCCAGCGAGTGATAGTACAGCTTGAATTTGTCGAAGGCCTTGTGCTGATAGGCGCTGACAACATCGGATACATACTTTTCGGCATGGACATACCGGATTTTGGCATGTTTATTGTTTTGATGTACGTAATTTCCAATAGCCTGAATCAAATGTGTTTTTCCCAATCCCACGCCCCCGTAGATGAATAAAGGATTGTAAGCGGTACCCGGGGATTCGGCGACCTGAATGGCGCCGGCACGTGCCAGTTGATTGGCTTTCCCTGTCACGAAATTGTCGAAGGTGAAATTGGGATTCAGGCGTGTGTGGTTTTTCTTGGCGGCTGGTTGTACCGATGCCGGTTCTACCACAAGCGATTCCTGAACCTGCGGTATGATCGGCACAGGGGGAGGACTGCCTGCTTCCGTTTGCTCGGCCAGTTTGATATGAAACTGCACCTTTTGGGCAAAATAACCCTGTGCCATGGTCTCGATATGCGTAATGAAGTTGTCCTTGACCCATTGCGATACAAAACGATTGGGAGCAATCAACACCACATCGTGATCATCGTTAAATTCGGGATCGATTTGCAGCGGTCTGATCCAGGTATTGAATTGCTGTGCATTTAACTCTTTTTGAAAATGATCAAGGCAAGATAACCAGAAAGTATTGAGTGATTGCATCATTTTTTGTTCTTCTCTGCTTGAGAATTCACAGCCGCTGAGGGCCGGATTTCGCATTACAAAAAATTGTTGATCTTAAATTTCTAGGTTGTCGATCAAACGAGTCTTGTCCAACCAAGCGGCACCTAAAAGGATCAAGTCTTGGTCGTCTGTTTGTGCAGGCATGAATGACAGGCGATTGTGAATACGCAGATAATCGACTTTCCACCCGCGGTTTTCCAGCCATGTCGTAGCCTGTTGCTGCAATTCCGAAAAATTTTTCTGACCGGAAATTATTTTTTGTTTGGTATGAAGAAGTGCCTGATACAAGTAGCAGGCTTCTGTGCGCTGTGAAGTGTTCAGATATCGGTTTCGTGAACTGAGTGCCAGACCGTCGGCAGTCCGAACCGTTTCACCAGCCAGGACTTCAACCGGTATGTTCAGCTGTTTAACCATTTCGCGTACGATGTGCAATTGCTGGTAATCCTTCTTGCCAAATATAGCTATGTCAGGTTGAATAATATTGAATAATTTCAGTACTATTGTTGCAACGCCACGAAAAAAGCCAGGACGAAATTCACCTTCGAGGGTATCTGCTACAGGGGGTAATGCTAACAAGAAATCCTGTTGCGTTGGGAAAAGAATTTTCTCGTCAGGTGCAAAAAGGGTATTGACATTTAACCCGGATAGTACACTGCAGTCTTCCTCGAAAGTGCGGGGATAACGATCAAAATCCTCGTGTGGAAGGAACTGCAAGCGATTGACAAAAATACTGACAACGACATGATCGGCCTGTTGCTGTGCTTGTTTCACCAAAGCAAGATGCCCAGCATGCAGATTGCCCATGGTAGGCACGAAAGCAATAGTGGAGGAGCTTTTCAAGTTACTGCGTAACTCGTTTATGTCACGATAGATTTTCATGCAACGAACAGCCGTTAAAATTCGTGTTCTTGATCTGGAAAGCGATTGGTTTTGACAGCCTGGACAAAATTTTCCACTGCCTGCCGGATACTGCCACTTCCAGCCATGAAATCCCTGACGAAACGGGGTTTTTTTCCTCTGAACAATCCCAGCAAATCATGCAACACCAAAACTTGTGCAGAACAGCCTGCGCCTGCGCCAATACCGATGGTTGGAATGGAAATACTCTGCGTGATCGCGCTGGCGAGTCCGGCTGGAATCAATTCGAGAACGAGCAATCCTGCTCCGGCATTTTCCAGGATTTTGGCATCGGTGAGTAGTTGTTGGGCAGAGCCATCGGTATTTCCCTGAACCTTGTAACCACCCAGTTGATGCACGGACTGGGGCGTCAAACCGATATGTGCGCAAACTGGAATGCCGCGCTTGGTAAGAAACGTTACCGTTTCTGCCATGATTTGCCCACCTTCTATTTTTACCATGTGCGCGCCGGCAGCCATGATCCTGGCTGCATTGGCATAGGCTTGTTCGGGTGAACCCTGGTAGCTGCCAAACGGCATGTCGGCCATGATGAATGCCTTACTGGCGCCGCGTGCAACACAATGTGTATGGTAAACGATGTCATCGAGTGTGACCGCCAGCGTTGTGGCTTCGCCATGTAGTACATTGCCCAGCGAATCCCCGATCAACAGCGCATCGACTCCGGCTTGTTCCAGGGTATGGGCAAAGGTGGCATCGTAGCAGGTCAACACCGTGAATTTGTCATTGTTACGTGACATTTCCTGCAAAGTAGCCAAAGTCGTTTTCATGATCTGATAACCATACGAGGGAATCTACACGTCGATTTTTTCCAGGGATTGCTCGCTGCAGGCTGACAGCAAGGGCAAAATTTCCCCGTGTCCTGGAATCATGCAATCTGGTGCAATTTCATGGAGCGGCTGTAGAACAAAAGCGCGTTGCGTCATACGAGGATGAGGAATGATGAGTTTTTCTTCATGACATTCTAGGTCATCATACAGCAAGATGTCGAGATCGAGGGTACGGGGCGCATTCAATGCCTCTCGTACCCGTCCGTGGCGTTGTTCGATAGTTAGAATCGCGTGCAGTAAATCGTGGGGTGTAAGTGTTGTTTCTAAGCATGCTACGGCATTGATGAAATCTGGTTGATCCAATTTACCGATGGGGGCGGTGCGATACAGTGACGATCGTCTGACCAGTCGGCTTTGTGGCAATTTTTCAAGTTCGATCAGGGCCTGTTGCAATTGCAAAACGGGATTTTCCAGATTACTGCCCAGTGCAATGAAGGCCAGAACGGGTTTGTTATCCATCATTCTTAATATTACGATTGCTCGGATTGAATCGGTGTCTCGGTTCCACCCGTTGTAGGAGCAGCAGATTTTTTTCGGGTGCGTCTTTTACGTTTTTTCTGGGTGGGTCCTTGCGTGGACAGCATTTTTTCACGTTTTTCTGCATCCGAAGTCAGAAAAGCTTTCCACCATTCACCCAGTTCCGGACTCAATTCGCCACTCTCGCAGCGCAATAGCATAAAATCATAAGCCGCACGGAAGCGTGGATGGGTAATCAGGCGAAATGGCTTGCGTCCGATACGGATCTCAAAACGCGGCTGCATCGACCAGATTTCCTGTATGGTCGCGTCAAAACGACGCGGAATGGCCAGTTTTTCATGCTGTAACGAGAGAACCTTGTCGATGGCATCAAATAGCGCTGGCATGGGTTTCTCACCCTTGGCCTGCAAGGTGTTCCAGCTTGACAGTACTTCATGCCAGAGCAGGATGGCAAACAGGAATGCGGGTGAAACCGGTTTATTCTGGCGAATTCTTCCGTCGGTATTTTTCAGGGCAATGGTGATGAAGCGTTCACCCAGCGGTTGTTCGAGAATGACATCCAGCATGGGGAGTAACCCATGGTGCAAACCCTGGCTGCGCAACTCGACCACGCAGGACAGCGCGTGACCGGATAGCAGCAGTTTCAGCATTTCATCGAATAACCGGGATGGAGGAACGTTTTGCAATAATGGCGCCAGATCGGCAATGGGGTGTGCCGTTGCGGTATCGATCCGCATTTGCAGCTTGCATGCCAAGCGCACGGCACGAAGCAGGCGCACCGGATCCTCACGGTAGCGTTGCGTCGGATCGCCGATGATACGTAACGTTTTGGTCCTAATGTCTTCGTAGCCCTGCAGGTAATCCAGGATTTCTTCCCGGGCAGGATCGTAATACAGCGCGTTGACGGTAAAATCGCGGCGTACGGCGTCTTCTTCCTGATTACCAAAGACATTGTCGTTCAATAGACGACCATGCTCGTCAGTCTGAGTGAATGATTCGTCCTCGTCATTGGATGGCGTATTGCCGCGAAAAGTCGAGACTTCGATGATTTCCGCACCGCACATGACGTGCACCAGGCGAAAACGCCGTCCGATGATACGCGAGCGCCGGAATATTTTATGCACTTCTTCGGGAGTGGCATTCGTGGCAATATCGAAATCCTTCGGTGTCAAACCCAGCAGCAAGTCACGCACGGCTCCACCGACAATATAAGCCGAATATCCTGCCTGCTGGATTTGCATGGCGGTTTTCAGTGCGCACGGAGTGATCTGGTTTCGACGGATACCATGCTGTTTGAATGGAATGGTATCAGGCACTGCAGTGGATGCGGGAACCGTCGATGTGCGATTGAAAACCTTGCGAAGAAATTTACGGATCATTGCGAATGTATGAGAGATCCTATATCAATTGCTCAATTGCAACGAGTAGCCGTTTTGCATCAAAAAACCGATCCTTGTCAAAATTTTGTAAATCCAGCGTCAATGAAGCTGACCGATAAGCCGGGTTCTGTCGTGGACAGTCATTCCTCTAGGTGCGCGGTTACCCGGGCACTCAAGCAACCTACCCGCAGGCTCTGCGAGCAACGTCAACGCCTGCCTATTTGGTCTTGCTCCGGATGGAGGTTACCGCGTTTCACCGTAACTTAATACGCTCGTCTCTGTGGCCCTGTTCCTCGCCTCGCGGCGGACGGTCATTAACCGTCATCCTGCTCTGTGGAGCCCGGACTTTCCTCTCCCTGCATTCATCGGGAATACAGGCAGCGACTGCCTGGTCAGCTTCATCGGTCATTTTATCAATATATTGAGTAGGGAGATGACAAATTTACGTTGCAAGAGCGTTACACTATTTTTGTAAAGTGCGTGTGGTTAATCCAATTTAAATGAAGCCGAATAAAATACTTGTCGTAATTGTAAATTATTGATGATCATTCCCTTTGTAGTTAATTCTATTGAAAAAAGGTGTTTTGTTTGCTTGTAATTTCACATTAACATGATGAAAAATGCCGGCAATGGCGCTATCCTCGAAAAAGTACGATGCTTAAAATAGCAAACTTGTACTTCATGCAGATACGCTGAAAGCCATTGCGCATTGTGTTTTAAAAATATTAAAGATCAATATGTCAAATTGTCGCACCCGGATGGATATGACGTTCATGGGGCTGGCAAATAAAGCTCAGGAAACGCTGAACCGGAAGTGAGTAGCGGTTGGGAAGGTACAATCAGGGGAAAGCTGGTTTATTTTCATAAACAGTTTTTTGGAATTGATTTTTGCACCGCATGATCGAATGCAATGGTTATGGGTTTCCCTAAAAGCAGTATCTTTTTTCCATCACAATTTATCCCATGTTGCCTATGTTCCAGCTGAATGACAAATCGCTGTTTTTTTTCTTTTGGTTAAGCTGTTTTCTGACACTCGTGATGTTGTCGGGTAACGCATACTCTAAATCTAAAGGCGAGCCATCGGTATTCAAGTCCATTGATGCTGCACGGGTGGCGGTCGATCGCAGCAAAATGAATGACAGCCAGCGGCAATCCGCTCTGGAATATCTGGAAGCGGCTCGTGCGGATGAGCGCGAGGTACAGACCTTGAAGGAGCGCCTGATCGAGTTGCGGGCTGAAACGGCCGATCATCCGAAACGCATGGATCAGCTGCAAAAAGCATTGGCAACGAATCATGAGCAGGAGCTGCACGAATGGTCGAAGCGCTTGCCGACCAATGCCGATGGTGAAACGCTGGAGCAAATTCTGGAGCGGGAACGCACCATCATTGCCGATCTGCGTGCGCAGATTCAGTCGACTGGCGAGGATCTGGTATTGGCGCTATCGCGACCTGCCCAAGCCGAAGAGGAGATTGCCACATTGCATCGCCGTATCGAAGAGCTGTCCGTGCCACTGGTCGTATCCAAGGATGAGCCTGCTGCGTTGCATGAGGCACGAAGCCTGCGCCGTGGCAGCGAGCAGCGGCGGCTGCAAGCATTGCTGGATCTGCGTTTGGCCGAACTGGATACGGCCACACAGCGGCAAAGCCAGAATGAGCTGGTATTGCATGAATTGCGCTATCGCACCGGACTGCACGAAAAGCGTGTGGAACTCTTGCAACAGCGTATCACCAGCCGGGGTCGACGCGAGCTGGAGGTGTTGAATGAGCAATTGTTGCTGCAGGAACAGGAATTGGCGGATTTGGGTGTCGTGTTTTCGTCGGCAGCAAGGACCAATCGTGCCATTGGTGAGGAATTGATCCAGCACAACGAGCTGTTGGCTCGTGATCGTGAGGCATTGACTACGAACGAACAGGAGCGGGAACAGATTGCGGTCAATTTGCAGGACAGCCGAACCCGTCTGGACATGGGAAGTGCTAATGAGCGTGTCGGTCGGTGGTTGTGGAGCGAGCGACGGCGGTTGAAGCCGATTGCGCACTTTCAGCAGCGCTTGAAGCTGATTCGCGATAATCTGGCCGAAATGCGCCTGGAGCGGGTCATGCTCAATGAACAGCAAAGGGATCTGCTGGATATCGATACCGTTACGCAGGCGTTGATCGATGCGCATTTCGATGCCACGAATGAACGCCAACTCGGCGACGGCGCAAAGAAACAGTTGATGCTGCTGCTGCAGAAGCGCGTCGAATTGCTGTTTTTATTGGAATCCATGTTACAGCGCCGGATTGCCACTCTGGAGAGAAGCGAGCAGGCCATGCAGGAGCAGATCCAGCTTTCTCAGGAATTGCAGCAACTGCTGGATCGTCGTTTGTTATGGATTCCGGGTCATGGCGTCGTCGATGGCGACTGGTTGCAGCGCTTGCCGGATGGCATGCGGGATTTGATCAAATTCTCGCGCTTCATCACCCTGAGTGAACTGGGTCTGTACAATTTTTCTCAGCAGCCCCTGCCGTGGCTGATCAGTCTGCTGTTCGTGTTGATCCTGCTGCAACTGCGTCGTCGGGCACGTGCACGTATCGAAAGTCTGGCCATGGATACCTACCAGATTCGCAAGGATAGTTATCAGATGACGGTAAAAGCACTGTGGTGGACTTTTCTGGCGGCGTTGCCACTGCCGGTGATATTTGCCTTTTCCGGACAATTGTTGCAGCAAGTGGGGAATCCCGGTCGCTTCAGTCATTCATTCGGTCAGGCCTGCTTGCTGATGGTATTGCCACTGCTGGCGGTGCAATTTCTGCGCTGGACCAGCATCGAGCGGGGGTTGGGGCATGCCCATTTTCGCTGGACCAAGCAGCGTCGTACTGCGTTGCGTCAGTGGCTACCAGTTGCGATGAGTGTGTTACCGCTTTATTTCATCAGCTCTCTGGCGTTCATCCGCAAGCATGACCTGGCTGTCGATGTGCAGGCACGATTGGCCATCGTGCTGAGTTGTGTGATTTTGGCCTGGGTGTTATGGCATTTGCTGGATGTAGGACGATTATGGGTGATTCGCGGAGTGTCCAGCGAACCGTCGTTGTTACGCAAATCCCTGCGTATCGTGTTACCAGCGATGCTGCTGGCCGTAGCTGGGCTGGCGTTAGCGGGTTATGTTTTTTCTGCCGGTATGATTTTGCAGTCGATGCTGGCCAGTTTCATCGTGATTGTTGTGGTGGTGATTGCCATGGGCATGCTGGCGCGCTGGTTTTTGCTTGGGGAACGTCGCCTTGCGCTGCGCCGCCTGGAGGAACGCCGTCAGGCAGAAGTGCAGGCTGCTGGTGAGTCCGGTGAAGTGATACCCGAACCGGACGAAAACATCACCCTGGAACAGGTCAATACGCAGACACAGCGGTTATTGCGGGCTTTGCGACTGAGTCTGCTGGTGGTAGGACTGATAGCAGTATGGGTGACCCTATTGCCGGCCATGACCCGTCTGGACGAGATCGTGTTATGGCAGATCAGCGATACCGGTGCCGATGGCGCTACCACGCAGCAGCCGGTGACGTTGATGGCGGTGTTGCTGGGTGTTTTCGCGCTGGCTCTGACGACAGCTGCGGCGCGTAATTTGCCCGGATTGATCGAAATCAGCTTGTTGTCGCATATCCGCATCGACGCGGCTTCGCGCTATGCCATTACCAGTGTGTTGCGGTATGCAATCGTGATCGGCGGTACCTTGGTGGGACTGGGATTACTGGGCATGCGCTGGTCTCAATTGCAATGGATGGCGGCTGCTTTGTCGGTGGGCCTGGGATTTGGCTTGCAGGAAATTTTTGCCAATTTTGTCTCCGGCATCATTTTGCTGTTTGAGCGTCCCTTCCGGGTTGGCGATGTGATTACGGTCGGCGGTTTTTCCGGCCGAGTTACCAGGATTCGTACCCGTGCCACAACCGTGCTGGATTTTGACAACAAGGAAATCGTGATCCCGAACAAAACCTTCATCACCGGCCAATTGACCAATTGGACCTTGACCGACACGATTACGCGTATCGTCATCAGGGTTGGCGTGGCCTATGGTACCGATGCCGATACCGCACGTGCACTGTTGCTGCAGATAGCCAGAAAGGATCAGAGAGTACTGGCGGAACCCGAACCTTCGTGCTGGTTTGTGGCTTTTGGCAAGGAATCCCAGGAGCTTGAGCTGCGAGTTTATGTGAGTGCTGTGGGTGAACGTATGGAAGTACAGAATGCGCTCAATACCCAGATCACCCGAATCTTTGCCGAGCATGGCATTGAAATGGGTACAGTTGCTGGTAACTGATGCGGGTGCCCGTTTTGCTACACGATCATTTGATCAGCATGGTATTGACTTGTGTCAGCATGTCTTCATCCAGTTCGCCGGCTTCAGCGCTCAGACGCAGTCGTGCCAGCAGATAACCATGATAGGCTTTGGACAGATCGCGTTTGGCGGCATACATCTGCTGTTGTGCATTGAGGACATCGACCTCGGTCCTGACACCGACCTTCTGCCCCAGTACGGTTGAGTCCAGTTGGGTCTGGCTGGATTTCAGTGCCTGCTTGAGCGCGGTCACCTGTGCGATGCCGTTGGTGACATTCAGATACTGCTGGCGCACTTGCAGCATGATGTTGCGTCGGGTATTTTCCAGGTCATGCAGGGCCTGATTCTGCTGTGCCAGGGCTTCACGTACCTGAGATTGCACGGAGAAACCCTGAAAGACGGGCAAATTGAGCTGGATACCGATTGATTTCGATGTCAGATCGATACCGCGACCGGTGATGGCCGCACCGACACCGGTTTGATCGCTGTACTGGGCAACCAGATCGACTGTCGGATAGTGTTGCGCCCAGATTTTCTTGACATTCTGTTGTGCGGATTCATAAGTAGCCTGCTGGGTTTTCAGCGTATAGTTTTTTTCTTCCGCAACCTGGACCCATTCGTCCATGTTGGCATATTTCAGATTGGTCAGATCGCTGGCTATTTCGCGTGCGCCCGAGAGATGATCGGGCAAGCGATCGATGATGCTTTGCAACGTCCGTTTTCTGATTTCCAGCGCATTGCGTGCGGCGATTTCCTGTGACACGGTCAAGTCGTAGCGTGCCTGTGCTTCATTGGTGTCGACGATGGTCGCAACACCCACCTCGAAATTGCGTTTGGCCTGCTCGAGCTGGATCAGGATGGCTTTTTTCTGTGCTTCGACCACTTCGACATCAATCTGTGCATCCAGCACGTCAAAATAGGCTTGCGACACCCGCAAAATCAAATCCTGCCCGGCAGAAATGAATTGCGCATCCGCTTTGCTGACCTCGATTTTTGATTGCTGGTAGATGATGATGTTTTGCATGCGGAACAGCGGTTGTGTCGCTGAAAGTACCATGCCACGGCTCTGGATGACATTGGAACTGAAAGTGGTATCGACTTCCTGCACCTGACGGGTGACCGCGAAGTTGATATTGGGCAGAAATCCCGCCCGGCCTTGCGGCAACTTTTCCTGTGCAGCCTCATAGGCCGAACGCGCAGAGCGATATTGCGCGTCATGCGACAAAGCTTCCTGATAGATGGCCATCAGATCCGCGGCTTGCAGGAAAGCTGGCGCAGTTACCCCCATCAATGCCATAACAATGATACGCAGTGATCTCATGACAGCTTTAAAAGGGGGTTAGAGATGATGGATACCTTGACCACATGAATCCTGTGATGGAAAAAAACCGTAATACGCTGCTGGTGTTCAAAATGAGAACCTTGTGGGTTGCTGTGCGTTGATCAGCGGTGCCGTGCTGGTTTCGAAAATCTTGGTGGTCGTGAATTCTCCCGGGGCATGACAGGTTATCAGCAAGGCTTCCATGACCGGATCTTCACCCACGATCGCAAATAACCGTCCACCCGGCTTCAGGCTGTTTTGAAAAGCGGAGGGCAGTACCGGTGTCGATGCTGTCAGTACGATGGCGTCATACGGTTCGTGCTGATTCCAGCCACGAGCGGCGTCACCCAGTTCCAGCGTGACGTTGGTAATGTTGTGCGCCTTGAGATTGTTTTCCGCCATGGACTTCAGTTCCGGGATGATTTCAACGCTATAGACATGTGCTCCGCGTTCGGCCATAAGCGCAGTCATGTAGCCGCTGCCCGTGCCGACTTCGAGAATTTTGTCTGTTTTCCTGATGTGAAGTTCCTGCACGATGCGCGCTTCCATTTTCGGCGTCAGCATGACCTGGTCGTAACCGAGAGGAATTTCCATGTCGAAAAAAGCCAGTTCGCGGCTTTCAGCCGATACGAATTCCTCGCGTTTCAGCTTGTACAACAAATCCAGTACGTTGTCGTCCAGAACATACCAAGGGCGAATTTGCTGGACCACCATATTAAGCCGTGTTTGTTCAATATCCATTTCTATCTGTTCCGTATTCTTCGATAAAGGTAAGGCTTGCAATTATTTCATATTTCCATTAGCTTCACAGCATCAGCTAGGGGTCCGTTTGCAGAATGTCCTGATAAACCGGTGAGAGAGTCCCTTCATACCTGACGCGGATAATGCCGCCGTAGGGAAGCTGGGAATCATCATCCCGCTCTTTATGGCATTTTCTTAAGGAGCCATCATTTTATGAGCATTACAGTTTTAAACCAAAAAAGTTTTTCCAGCGCTACGGCGCAAGTCGACGAAGCCGCCATCAAGCCGCTGCCCAATTCACGCAAAATCTACGTGCAAGGTTCACGCGCTGACATCCGTGTACCGATGCGCGAAATCGCTCAGACCGACACGCATACCAGTTCAGGAAGCGAAAAGAATCCGCCGATCTGGGTATACGATACTTCCGGCCCGTACACCGATCCTACCGTCAGGATCGATATCCGCTCCGGTTTGCCCGCAGTGCGCGAGCAATGGATTACCGAGCGTAACGATACCGAAATCATGCCCGGTCTCAGCTCGAGTTACGGTCAGGCCCGTTTGCACGATCCGAAGCTGGCCGACATGCGCTTCAATTTGCAGCGCCAGCCGTGCCGTGCCAAGGCAGGCGTGAATGTTTCACAAATGCACTATGCCCGTCGTGGCATCATCACACCGGAAATGGAATATATCGCCATCCGCGAAAACCAGCGCGTGGAAATGCTGGGTAGCGCACATCATGAACTGTTGACGCGGCAGCATCCGGGGCAGGATTTTGGTGCAGCGCTGCCGAAAATGATTACCCCGGAATTCGTACGTGACGAAGTGGCGCGCGGACGTGCCATCATTCCAGCCAATATCAATCATCCTGAGTCGGAGCCGATGATCATCGGGCGCAATTTCCTGGTGAAAATCAACGCCAACATCGGCAATTCCGCGCTCGGATCGAGTATCCAGGAAGAAGTGGAAAAAATGACCTGGGCGATCCGCTGGGGCGGCGATACGGTGATGGATTTGTCCACCGGCAAAAACATTCATGAAACGCGCGAATGGATCATTCGTAACAGCCCGGTGCCGATCGGCACGGTGCCGATCTATCAGGCGCTGGAAAAAGTTGATGGCAAATCGGAAGAACTGACCTGGGAAATCTTCCGCGACACATTGATCGAGCAGGCCGAGCAGGGCGTGGATTACTTCACGATACACGCCGGGGTGCGCCTTGCTTACGTGCCGATGACGGCCAAACGCATGACCGGCATCGTGTCGCGCGGTGGCTCGATCATGGCGAAATGGTGTTTGGCGCATCATCAGGAAAGTTTCCTGTACACGCATTTCGAGGACATCTGCGAAATCATGAAAGCGTACGATGTCAGTTTCTCGCTCGGTGACGGGCTGCGTCCCGGCTCGATCTATGACGCCAACGACGAAGCGCAGTTTGCCGAACTGAAAACCCTCGGTGAATTGACGAAGATTGCGTGGAAACACGATGTGCAGACGATGATCGAAGGACCGGGTCACGTGCCAATGCACCTGATCAAGGAAAACATGGAATTGCAGTTGAAACATTGCGACGAAGCGCCTTTTTATACCTTGGGGCCGCTGACCACCGACATTGCACCGGGCTACGATCACATCACCTCGGCGATCGGTGCGGCGATGATCGGCTGGTACGGTACGGCGATGCTATGTTACGTGACGCCCAAGGAACACCTTGGGTTGCCGGACAAGGACGACGTCAAGGATGGCATCATCACTTACAAGATTGCGGCACATGCCGCTGATCTGGCCAAAGGTCATCCCGGCGCACAGATCCGCGATAACGCTTTGTCCAAGGCGCGCTTCGAGTTCCGCTGGGAGGACCAGTTCAACCTGAGTCTCGATCCCGACAAGGCACAGCAATTCCACGACGAAACCCTGCCGCAGGAAGGCGCCAAGGTGGCCCATTTCTGTTCCATGTGTGGTCCGCATTTCTGTTCGATGAAAATCACCCAGGATGTACGCGACTATGCTGCCAATCAGGGCGTTGCAGAAGCTGAAGCGTTGTCTGTGGGCATGGCGCAGAAATCGGAAGAATTCAAACAGCAGGGAGCGGAAATCTACAGCAAGCTGTAGCCCCGTACTTACAAACAATACATTTAATTAAGGCATGCCGGCAGTGTGATGGATATCATTTTATTGTTGAAAGCGTTGATCCTGGGGATAGTGGAAGGATTGACCGAGTTCCTGCCGGTGTCGTCCACCGGTCATTTGATTCTGGTTGGCGATTTACTCGATTTCAACGATGAACGTGGCATGGTATTCACCATTGCGATTCAGCTCGGCGCCATCCTGGCGGTGTGCTGGGAATATCGCGGCAGGATTTTCGATGTTGTGCGCGGTATCGGTTCCAGCGCTGCCGCTCATCGTTTTGTCATCAACCTGCTGATTGCCTTTCTGCCCGCAGCCGTGCTGGGATTGCTGTTCATCAAAACCATCAAGCTCTACCTGTTCCATCCGGTACCGGTTGCTCTGGCGCTGATTATCGGCGGATTGCTGATTTTATGGGCGGAGCGCCGGCAACATGTCATCGAGGTCGAGCAGGTTGACGACATGAACTGGAAACACGCCCTGAAAGTGGGATTGGTGCAGTGCCTGGCACTGATTCCGGGGACTTCACGCTCCGGTGCCACGATCATCGGCGGTCTGTTTTTCGGGCTGTCGCGCAAGGCGGCCACGGAGTTTTCGTTTTTCCTGGCGATCCCGATCATGTTTGCTGCCACGTTTTACGATGTCTACAAGCACCGTGAGTTTTTGCATGCGGACGATCTGAGCATGTTTGCCGTCGGCTTTGTCTCGGCTTTTTTAAGTGCCCTGCTGGCCGTGCGCGGCTTGCTGCGCTTCATCAGCCAGCACGATTTCACGGTGTTTGCGTGGTATCGCATTGTCTTTGGCCTCGTCATCCTGGTGACGGCGTATACGGGGGTGATTGCCTGGTCAGAGGTATAGCCTTGATAGGCTGTTAATAAGTAATCATCGTTTGAAAAGTGATTGTTACGATGTGTTCATCATCCGAATAAGCGTTTTTCCCAGAAGATACGTTACTGTGGCTGGTTGACGCTACAAGCATCTTTCGGTAGATTCTTCTTGAAGCCAAACGGGCTAGCTTTGAGTGAATGGCTTTATCGCACCGCTGGCGATATTTTCGATTTCGCAAGCACACATTGATACTGCCTGTTTGGTATTAAGTCTGAAGCTGCGATGGCCAGTCATGTACCAGGCCGGCTTTTTGTTGGATCAACCCCCAGGTTCGGATGAACTTGCATAACGATTTGGGTGATCGAAATGGGCCAAGAAATCAATCAGACGAAGTTCAACGATGAGATTTTCAAGGAATACCAGTATCGTTTGAGAACGGAAACCGAGCTTCTGGGCGAGCAGCTTGCGGAGGGCTGTTTTTCGTGCAAGGGTGAGGTGGGCGGTTACGAACTCGAGTCCTGGCTGGTGGATCATAATTATTTTCCTTCGCCGATCAATCAGCGGTTTCTTGATTCCCTGAACAATCCGCTGGTCGTGCACGAGCTTTCGCGTTTCAATGTCGAGTTGAATGGTGCGCCAATGCCGCTCAGGGGAGAGGCGTTATCGGCCATGTCGCTTGAGTTGAACCATAACTGGCAAGCTTGCCAGGAGGTGGCGCATGGTATGGACAGCGTACTGATGATGATCGGTATCCTGCCGACTGTGCGGCAATCCGATCTGTGTCTGGCCAATATGTCCGACCTCAAGCGTTATCGCGCGCTGAACGAGCAGGTGCTGAAACGGCGCTGTGGTCGGCCACTGCACATTCATATCGACGGTCGCGAGCTGCTTGATCTCGATCATCCCGATGTGATGCTGGAAGCCGCCACCACGTCATTTCAGGTGCATTTGCAAAGCGCACAAAGTGATGCCGTCCGCTATTTCAATGCGTCGATCATCGCTGCCGGGCCGCTGGTTGCGGCGGCAGGAAATTCACCACTGCTGTTTGGCACGGATTTGTGGGATGAAACGCGCATTCCGCTGTTCGAACAATCGGTCGAGATTGACGATCAGCGGCAACTGGCGCGTCACCGGGTCAGCTTTGGTTGTGGCTACGCCCGTGAATCGCTGTTCGAATGCTTTGCGGAAAACCTAGCTCATCATGCGGTATTGTTACCCATTCTGATGGATACCGCACCACAGCAATTTGCGCACCTTAGATTGCATAATGGTACCATCTGGCGCTGGATTCGACCGCTGGTCGGTTTCGACTCCGATGGCACGCCGCACTTGCGCATCGAGCAGCGTGTGTTGCCAGCCGGTCCGACGATTACCGACATGATCGCCAATGCCGCCTTGTTCTATGGTGTGGCTCGCTATCTCTCCGATTTACCCGAAGCGCCGGAGTCGGTTTTTAGTTTTGACGACGCCCGCGACAATTTTTACCGTGCGGCACGTGATGGGCTGCAATCGCAGCTTGTCTGGCTCGATGGCAGTACCCGCGAGGTGCGTACACTGTTACTGGAGAACATTTTGCCGATGGCGCGACAAGGTTTGACCACGCTGGGAATCGACGGAGGCGACAGCGATCTGTATCTCGGCATCCTGGAGTCCCGGATCAAATGCGAACAGACCGGTGCGGCATGGCAGCGAGCCTACCGTGAAAAGCATCGGTGTGATGGCTTGCACCTGGTTGCAGCCTATCTTGAACGGCAACGTAGCGGTGCCCCGGTGCATGAATGGGAGCTGTAAGCATGCTTACGGAATGGAATCATTTGCCGGAAAAATTCCTGCATGTCGAAGCCAGCGATTTGCATACCATCCTGCCGGGCCCCACGCTGATACACCTGCCTGGCAGACGCGAAGTCCCGCTGTTTGTATCGATCCTGCTGCATGGCAATGAAGATACCGGTCTGAAGGCGATACAGGCTGTGTTGCGTAAATATCAGCATCAATTTCTGCCCCGTGCGTTGTCACTGTTTGTCGGCAACGTCGAAGCTGCGCGAGTGGGGATGCGGCGCCTGCAAGGTCAGGTGGACTACAATCGTGTGTGGTCTTGCGATGCGGATTTTCCTGTTACGGAAGAGCATCGCATGATGCAGACCGTGATTGCAATCATGTCGAAACGCGGCGTATTCGCCAGCATCGACATACACAACAATACCGGCTTGAATCCGCATTATGCCTGCCTCAACCGGCTGGACGAGCCTTTTCTGCATCTGGCCACAATGTTTTCGCGTATCGTCGTGTATTTCACTCATCCCAAGGGTGTTCAATCGGAAGCATTTGCGCAGCTTTGTCCAGCCGTCACGCTGGAGTGTGGCAAGCCGGGCGGGATGGGAGGCGTGGAACATGCCGCTTCGTTTGTCGAAGGTGCGCTGCATCTGTCGGATTTTCCGATCCATCCGGTGGCGAGCCAGGATCTGGAGCTATTCCAGTCGGTCGCCGTGGTCAAAGTGCCGGAAACGGTCAGTTTGAGTGTCGGTGATCCAGCGGTGGATCTTTGCCTGATCGAGCAGATTGACCATTACAATTTTCGTTTGCTGGATCCAGGAACGCAGTTGGGAACGATTGCAGCCGGCAGCGTCATGCCTTTGCATGTGCGTAACGATGAGGATCTGGATGTCGGCGATCACTATTTCGAAAACCATGATGGCCAGCTATTGACCAGGCGGCGCGTCATGCCGGCCATGCTGACGCGCGATATCCGCATCATTCGCCAGGATTGTCTGTGCTACCTGATGGAACGTCTGGACAGACCATTTTGATGCCTGAGAGTTACTCAGCGCGATAAGCTTAGCCCTGTTCCCATGGCAGACCTGCTGCTTTCCAGCCGGAAGCCTTACCACGTTGGCCGTTTTCATCCCGATCGCCCTCGAAGCCTTCGAGGATGTTGTAGCATTCGGCAAAATCCATGTCCGTAGCCATGGCCGCTGCCTGATTCGAGCGTGCACCGCTGCGGCAAATGAACAACACGGGCAGATTCTTGTCGACTTGCCCGGCCAGTTGATTGAGAAAACCGGGATTGGGCTGCATGCCGGGGTAGGAGCGCAGTTCAATTTCGGTCGCGCCGGGGATACGCCCAACCCAGTCCAGCTCGGCACGCGAGCGTACATCGACCAGTTGCGCCTGTGCATGCTCTTGCAGCACACGATATGCTTCCATAGGAAGCAAGGCGCCTTTGTAGGGAAGTCCGAGATCTTGTGCACGCTGCTGCGCTTTTTCCAGTATTGCTGTGAGTGTTTCCATGAATGATCCTAGCGATGTAATGTAAAAATGATCG
>JAAEXZ010000115.1 GCA_017879645.1 Nitrosomonas sp. | reverse complement strand
GGCATTAAAAATCTGATTCAAATCGGTGATACCACCATGACTGTACAAAAAAGCATGATTTTCACCCGTAGCCGTGGTGGCGCTTCCCACAACCTCACCGGCATCGTTGATGTCACGGGCAAAACTGGATTGACCACCCAGCGTTCCCAAATCCATCATGGCATTACCGTCAATGGAAGTCACAAATGCATGCGAAGTTCCTCGTGCAACCTGTGCTTCACCGACCGCCTGACCAAGGTTGTTGATCGCTTCGGCATGACTGGTACTTCCACCGAGTGTTCCCAGATCCTTCGTTCCCGATCCATTGTTGCCGGTGATAAAGGCATGAAAGTTACCGGAGGGCGTATCCGACTTACCCGCGACTTGCCCGGAATCATTGATGTCGCTGGCGCTGCTGGAGTTTCCACCGAGCGTGTCCAATGGCGTCATATTCCTGCCATCGGCGCCGGTAATGTAGGCACGTTCCTGTTCGTTGATGTCATCCTGAATCGCTCCGGTCAGTTGTCCCGAGCTATTCATCGCCTCGATGGTTCGGTTACTGAAATCCTCGCCGGCCAGATCGAGATCAGCCATACCAACGCCATTGGCGCCCGTGATATAGGCATGGAATTGCTCACTGGCAGTGCTGGATTTTCCGGCGATTTGTCCACTGTCATTGATGGCCAGAGCGGTGGCGTCGATTCCACCCAGCGTACCCAGATCTGTAAAACCCAGTCCATCCGGTCCGGTTAAATAGGCCATGAAGGGCTCCCCGAAAAACCCGCCTTCCGTACCCGTAACCTGTCCTGAGTCGTTAATATCTACAGCACGGGTTGCGGGAAGCCAGGTGACAGACCAATTGGCCAGAGCCGGCGTGGATGTGGCCAGCAGGAGTGCTGCCCAGAAACAGCCATTGATAGCAGATTGTGCTGAAATTTTGATCATTATGACCTCGCGAATAAGGTTGCAATTTGCGGGAAGGAATGGTTATGCGCAGAAACTACTATGGTTCGGCTATGCCGTCAATTCGAATGCTTAGAGTAAAGCGATTGCAAAAAAGCAGATCCACATCGTGAGGATGAACAAGAAGGAGAAATGTCAAAATCCGCTGCCGGAATGATCCCGCTCGATCGAATCATGCGTATACCGGGCATTTATTCGCTGCGCATCAAACAGGCTGTGATGTGATTACGTTGGAAATCACCGGTCAGTCCCAGAATATCGGCTTCATTTTGACAGATTATTTTTCTCGGGTGAGGCAATGCATTATCGATTGCAACACGGTCCGGTAAAGATTTAACACCTGTATTGATAGAGGAATGCTGAAGCTGTGACAGGGATTCCACATCCAACTGTACCTTTAATGTGCCCGCTGTGGTCAGGGCGAGTTCTTCGGCTGCTTTTCTTGATAGATTGATGATGCGGTTATTTCCCCCAGCCCAGCGGTCATTGATACGAACAATGACTTGGTTGCCATTTTTTGAGTTGGTGACACGAACAAGGCTTCCTAGCGGAATGGTTCGATGTGCAGCAGTGAGTTGTTCAGGGTCATAGGTCTCGCCACTGGCCGTCAGGCGTCCTTGCATACTGGCTGCATAGTAGGTCGCAAAACCGCTTTCTGAAGGCCAGGCTGGACTGGATTCTGTCGGTGTTTTTTTCTCTTGTGCAATGTTGTGCTCGACACGAATGGATGGTTCTTCGTCTTGTTCGGCGATGTGTTGAGCCATATTATCGTGCTCGGAGGACTGGTCAGTGGGGATTTCAAAACTGGCCTGATCTGCTGGTACAGACTCGGGCTGTGTGGTGTATTCGGGTAACATGACACATCCACTAAGGTATCCGGCAATCAAGAATAAGATTAAGCGTTGCATAATATATTATTAGTTTTTATATTTTCGCATTGATCTTATCACAGAATAGGAATATTCCTACGTTGCGTTTGCTAACATAAAATACGATAGCAATACTGAGAATGTCTATAGCCGGATCTGACATCAAATATTGATGTCGATTGCAAGAATATTTGAAGTTCTTCATGAATCATCGATAATGAGCGAGCATGAAACATACTGCATGGGGTAGTTGTTATTTCTTCGCTAACAAGGGAGACAGGAATTGAGGCACTGGAATGATATTGTGTTGTCCGTTCCGGTGTGGCTGGAAACTTGGGGGCAACTCAATCCGGATCGGTTAACTGAAAAGCAGCAGAGAATGGCATTGGTGATCGAATTGGCAAAAAAAAATCTGGAACAAGGGGGGGGACCATTTGCAGCCGCAGTGTTCAACCGAGACACAGGTGATCTGATCGCTCCTGGTGTCAACTGGGTGGTACCGGGTAAATCATCGTTATTGCATGCCGAAATCATGGCGCTGGCACTGACGGAACAGATTCTGGGCGATTATGAAATGGCCAAACATGGTTCATTCGAACTGGTAACCAGTGTCGAGCCCTGTTGTCAGTGCTTGGGTGTATTGATGTGGACAGGTGTGAGTTCGCTTGTTTGTGGTGCGTATTCCGAGGATGCCGAAGCGATCGGATTCGAGGAAGGACCTCGCCTGCCGGATTGGGAACAGAAATTGATGCGGAGAGGAATCGATGTGACACGAGGTGTCATGCGATCGAATGCAATTGCGATTCTGCAGTCATACCGAGGTGAAATTTACAATAGCTGTTTAGGTGTTAACGATCTAAACAGATCGTGATCCAGTATTTGTAATAACCATGAAACAGAAACTGATAGCCCATTGTATTTATTGTTTGATCATGTCCGCCACGATGACTGCATGTGTTTCCCTGACAGTTACAGCAGTCAATCTTGGGTTTGGCAGTGTGTTTATCGAGGAATGGCTTTTCTCATGGAGCATCGCTTTTCCTGTCGGATTTGTATTGCTCTTGGCGTTATCGCCGCTATACAGACGCTTTGTCAATGTCATCATGCGCAAGATCGATTCAAACTTGCAGTAAACTCTCGCTCATTACACCATTTATCATGGTGTACGGAGTGTTTGAAACAGCTAGAAACTCATCAGTTTCACGAGACAATCAATCATTCCGGCTGCATCCGATTTGTGGCAAAAAAAAGCGGTGCTAATAAAGAAAGTGATTATGGATGCTATCAATGTGATGATGGGAACGTTTAAGTTCTTCTGCTGATATTTTTCTTGTATTCTTTTTGCAAAATCGTTATAGGGGGATTCATTAATGTCCACCTGCGGCTTGTGCTGGTACTGTGTTTCATAGCTATCGCTGCGGTTTACGGGCTTCAATTGTCTGACGACTGCCTGTGATTGCTGGCTTTGAGTTGCCTGCGCGTATGCGGCATGTGAAGTGGAGGTATAGGGCGATGTTTGTGGAGTTTCGGGTACGGTCTGTTCGACAAAAACAGGATTTTCCGCATCCATACTTTTTCTTTCCTTGCTTTTCAACGAAATGATGTAATGAAAAACATCGGTTCGAAGTCCGAGTCTCTGTGTTGCTTCATATACATCATGGGCATCGACTGAAGGTTTGTTCCTTTCAAAAGCAACGCTGAACGAGCGATCACAGAGCGAGTTGATGGTTCGGGGAGTTCCTCCCGAATGGAATGCAATCGAAAGCGCTTCCCATCCCGTATCGGTAATCAATTCGGTTGTTCCACCCGCTATCTGCAAACGGTGGGAGATATATTTTTGAACAGTTTCAACACTCATTTTTCCCAGTGTCTCGAGTGCGGCAATACGCTGTTTGAAGGGCTCCATTGCAGGCCGGTTGATTTGCTCCATGAGCTCTTCCTGACCCAGTAACAAGAGCTGGATGAGTTTGGTCGAACCTTCTTCCAGATTATTGAGAAGACGGATGCCGTTGATGACATCATCGGACATCAGATGAGATTCATCAATGATAATTAAGCATTTCTTCCCTTCAGCATTGATTTGTAGCAATGCGTTGCGAATATCCCGCATGACGAAGGTTTTTTCCGACGAGGAGGGCTGTAAACCCAGTTCCTGAGCTAGAAACAAGTACAGATCGATGCTGTTTGCCGGTGGTTCTGCCATCCAGATCAAGTGTATGTTTTCTGGGAAATCGGCCTTGATCATCTGGCTGAGTGTCGTTTTACCGGATCCGATGGGACCGGTAACAACCACGAGTCCACGTCCGCTGATTAATGAACCTGATATTTGCTTCCGGATACGCGCATGATCTCCCTGGTTATAAAAAAATTGAGGATCCGGTACGTTTTCAAATGGCAATGTTTTTAAATGAAAGTGCTCCGCATACATATGCATTAATTTTCCCCTTCCTTTAACATCAGCTTGACTTCAACCCTACGATTTTTTGCTCGACCTTCTTCTGTACTATTGGTATCGATTGGACGTGTGTCACCATAACCAACAACTGTGATTCGTTCACGTGGAATTCCTCGATCCACCAGTAAATCTGCGATGGCCTTGGCTCTGCGCACGGATAAATCCAGATTGCTTCTGTTCGATCTACCCGTGGGAACGTTATCGGTGTGGCCTTCGATGATAATAGGGCTATTGGGAAATACCGATATTTCGTCAACGAGTTTTTTTAATTTTGATGAAGCAGCATCGTGAACTACATCGTAGCCTGAACGAAATGTTCGGCCACTGAAAACCGTCAGAGTACGTGGCCGGCTTTGTGGAGTAGCCTGTTTTGGGTTTTCAACGATTTTATCTTGTTCAGCGATCGATGGCTTTTCCTCAGCAGGATTGGCAGGTACATCCGGAATCGGAAGAGGAGTAGTTTTGAGTTCCAGCTCAGCAATGAAACTCTCGATGGCATCCGTTGATTCATCGGGGTCGCTATTTTTTACCGAGGCAGGAAAGTCGGATGTCGCATTAACTTGTGGGGTGGCGGTCAAGGATTGATCGACGAGCGTACTATTGCCGGAAAGATGGAATGCCTTGTAAATGACGAATGAGGATAATGCAAAAAAAAATAAAGCCAGTCCAATAAAAGTGGAGCGCATAATTAATTTACTTGATTAAAGTATGAGAATGAAAGCGTGTACTAACGGACTTGAATCGGGATATTTTAACGTATTCATGGATGTTTTGCAGACAACTCGACAAACATCTGTTTTTGAAACTTCAAATACCGGGATGATTTCTATGAAATGAGGTACAAAACATATTATTTCATCGACATTGAATTTTTCTCAAAGTTGCATCCTGGGTTGAAATTGAAAGCAAGATCGAAGGTAATGATATAGTCAATCCGAGGTGCAGAGAATATTATTCATATGAATCGTGATGACAGAGGAGAATGATTATGGAGCAGAAAATTAACCATTCGAGTACATCCACCAATGAAATAATCATTTCCGGCAGCAGTGGCTGGATGATTCTGTCATTTTTAGTACTAGCATTAGTATTTGCAATTTTGATCTTGATAACCCCAGGTGGGCCAGCCAAGTTGACATCGGGAGGATTGTTGATATTTCTTGTGATTTTCTGTTTCAGGGGATTCTTGACTCTGGAACCGAACCAAGCCGCGGTGATGATATTTTTTGGTCGTTACGCGGGAACACTACGGACCAGCGGCTTTTTCTGGGTCAATCCATTTTATAACAAAACGCGTGTTTCTTTGCGGATCAATAACTGGAATACCCCTGTGCTCAAGGTAAATGATGAGCGTGGAAGTCCAATCGAAATAGCTGCCGTCATCGCCTGGCGGATCGATAACACGGCAAAAGCAGTTTTTGATGTGGAGAGTTCGTTAAATTATTTGCAGATTCAGAGCGAATCGGCCGTTCGCCAGGTGGCGAGCAGCCATGCTTACGATGCGAGTGATGAGGGCCACAAGAACAGCTTGCGAACGGACC
The DNA here is from genome assembly GCA_017879645.1 of Nitrosomonas sp. Classification (GTDB taxonomy): domain Bacteria; phylum Pseudomonadota; class Gammaproteobacteria; order Burkholderiales; family Nitrosomonadaceae; genus Nitrosomonas. Next base: position 499 of record JAAEXZ010000115.1, on the reverse strand, counting down.
TCGAGATCATTGCTGCATTGCTACGGGAATCCATACAGCAACATGTCGCCGTTGCCGGCATTGTCATCGAGGAAGCCAAGATTGCCCATCTTGCTTATGCACCCGAGATTGCCAATGCCATGTTGCGTCGCCAGCAAGCCGAAGCTGTTGTGATGGCGCGCCAAAAGCTGGTTGATGGCGCCATTGGCATGGTTGAAGTCGCATTGAGGAATCTCGAGGATAAACACATCGTCTCATTGACTCCCGATCAGCGTGCCGTTCTGGTAACCAACATGATGACCGTGTTGTTGTCCGAGTCCGGCGCGCAGCCTGTCATTCAAATGGCACAAACTACACAGTAGAAAAATAATGTTATTGAAAACTTGTGGAAAATTTGTCGTGTGGCTTACTTGGTCAGAATCGTATCGTGAGCGGCTGGCAGGGTATAGGGATGATCCTTGCTAAAATGCAGTCCACGACTTTCACGACGCAGCATGGCGCTTTTGACGATGAGTTCGGC
>JAAEXZ010000026.1 GCA_017879645.1 Nitrosomonas sp. | reverse complement strand
CGTTGGCGGGGCGAAGTCACCAGACGCTCGTTGTAGTAACGCACCAGAATTTCCTCGACGGTATCCCAGGCACTATCCGTACCAAAAAGATTCTTGACGTCGTCCGCGCCGAGAATCTTGAATGCTTCTTCGAGTAGTTGCATCACCTCCACGCGCATCACGTTGAGATGACCAAAGGAGGTAAATTTAAGGTTGTTCCTCAGATCCAATCCTGCCCGGCGCACAATGGCGATACTGCCGAAACTCGGATCGTAGGCACCCTGACGCATCACATCGCTGATCCGCTTATCGCGCCAAAACAGTGCCACCTGGTTAATGAAGTGGCCGAATTGATTATGGAAGTCCACATTCGGGGTTGTACCCTGCGGTACCGGTGCTTTGCCATAACCGAACGCCCGTCGGTATGCCATCAGCCGCTCATTCATCGTATAGCGCAATACATCGCGACGATCGAACTGATACAGCAAAAACGCGCCCTGACCGCTGGATAACCGCACTGCACCGGCCTGAAACAATTTGCGCACGACGCGAAACACGCCGATCTTTTCATGCTGATAGATATAGTACAGATCACCCACCGCCACCAGGCGCTCGGCAGCGACTCGCTCATCATACTGATCCACACCTTGTGGTATGCGGGTCTTACCGAGTTCATCCGCTGCATCCGGACCTAATCCGGCCAGTTGTGAAAGTCCATTATCGGGTGGCGCCTTGGATTGCATATCCTGCTTCACCACTGCTTCCAGAATATCATCCACCTGTTGCTTCAGCGCATCGGCCAACGCCGGATTACCCACCAGATCACCCGCAAAACGACTTGTCATCGCTTCACGCAACGCACCGATCCGGTTAATCAAATTCTGATAGTCGTTTTCTTGTGCCATAGGTCAACCCTCTCTCGACTGCGTCAAAATTATAAAAGCCAAAGATTAAATTCAAAACTGCCTTCTCCTCCGCCAACGCTATTTAGTACTTTTATCCTGACGACGATTTCGCGAGTTTGGCGGCCCTTCGCACTTTGACATTTATCTGTTTTGAATGTGATCGGAATGATCATATTTTTCGGATTTCCCGTTAAAATAATTTTCCCACACTCAACAAAATCATTTTCCGATTCAAATTTAATTTCATCAGGAAAACGATCACCCGCACTTATAACCAATAAATATGCGTTCTTAGGTACAACAGAAGTAGCTTGACAGCCCACCACAACCTCATTAGGGATCACCGCAACAACTTCATAACTGGCATTACCGGACTGATGCGTGGAGATTGATGAATCGATAACTAACTCTTTAGAATCAAAGTGGTTTTGATCAACAAATAACCGAACCATATATCTGCCAGGATTCAGAGAACTCTGAGGATTGAGTGTAATCACTAGAGACTCATCTCTGTTTGGTTTACTGACAGGACCAGAATATTTAGTGTCTCCACCAAAAGTAATTTGGAAAAATTTAACACTTTTTAAGTTTTTACCATTTACTGTGAGTTCATTTTTTGACGTATTAATCTTAAGTTCAGAGATACTCGGATCCTGTGGTAAGGAAACAGGTTTTATTGTTTGAGTTATTAAACTAACGGGTTGAACGTTAGCTGCGATTCCGTGAGCAAATTCCACATAATTAGCAACAGCAACTAGTGCTTCCCGAACTCGACTTGTATTCATAGGGGATGGTAATTTCATCATTTGTTCTCACCTGTTGTCAGTTGATCTAACAATTGTCCTAACAATATTTTGAAGCGATTGAGAGTTTCAGAAACTACAGCAACTCCATCCTTGCCCGAATCTTCAATCAGTTGCGGCCCTTCTATCACAGCAAAGTGTTCAACCCAACTTAGTAGTTCCGATACACTCATTTCCAGCGAAACAGATTGAGGCGGATTTGAGTTATCTGGCAAGGAAAAGGTCAACACGGTCACATTTCTTTCTTCGGCGCCAAAAAATACCGAATCCATCATGGCATATGTTTCACGAACAGATTCTCCGAGGACCGCCAATGCTTGAGAGAGCCGAATAAGTTGTGTACCAAGAAATTTATTAGTCGATGAACCGTTCCATTTGAAAAACTCTTTCTGGTTTGTCCACGTCTGACAAAGAGAAACGGTATGATCGAGAAGAATCAACCAATCCGTAAGATTTTGCTCCTCGTTCACTGTCAAAACACGATCTCGCTGAAAACCAAAGCGAAGAGCCAATTTACCTAGAGTACCTAGCTTTTCGAGTTTATCTTGGCTGGTAACATCATCGGGATATTTAATTGGGCTATTGGAAGCAATATCACCTAGCAATTGCAAGAAATAACCATCTATGCGGTGAATTCTAGGTCCTGCAACAACACCCAATTCATTGACAAGCTCCAACCATGCAGAACGTACCAGAGCTCGTATTGATTCCATTTCTTCTTCGTCAGCATCTGCTCTGAGCGGCTTCAGTTTGTCCAATAGTGGCAATGCTTGTTCCAGTGCAGCTTTAGCTCTAGTATAGATACTCGCTTGCGCACCCGTCACTTCACCTAAATCGGCCTGAGCCATAAAAGGTCGAGCTTTCCAAGCCCACTCGGCGTAGCCTTCAACTTCGTTCAAATCAATCGCCTTATTCAAAGCCGCAAGAAACCCTTTAGGATCATCTTTCCGGTATCGCCACCCTAGTAAGTCACGCATTGCTCCCTGAGCAACGCTTGTCGGCGAACCGCTCCCTGAGAGATTGGACTTTTCACCTCCACGATTACCGCTGCCATAGTCATTTACCAGTTGGACAGGAATGGGATAGGTAACAGCTTCTTCCACAATCCCCGCAATTTTCTTGATATTTCCATTATCTGTCATAGTTTTCTCCATCCAATCACTTTCATGCTTTAAGTTCTGAAAGATTTTCCCGCAGCGGATCTCTCTTTTGACCGCCAGTTACCCCGTACTCACCATTCCTCTTTACCAGACGCTGCATCCATCATGCCGTACCTACAACTTTCAATTGATCTTCCCGCACCGTGATTTGCTGCCCGATGCTGGTGGTTTGCATGGATATTGAGCTTTGTGCCATTCGCTGCATCAGCTCGCTCCAGCAATCCGGCAATGCCTCGATTACCGCCATCGCTGGCAACTTGCAGCGCTCAACGGCGGTCTTAACTTCCAGACTCCACGCACGCCATTCGCGCCCGCGTTCGCGTCCCATTTCCAGAAGCTTCGCCAGGGTGCTATGCGCACTCATTTCACCCGTGTACTTTGCCATGAAGCGATTGATTAGTAAGTGCACTGCGAACAACATCCGTCGCGTTTGTTCCGCCTGACCAGACGAGGCGTTGTGCCGCAACAATTGCGCGATGTGCACATCGGTTTCCTCGAGCATGCCGAGTAAATCCGTAACCATGTTATCCAACTGATCGACCAGCACGGTTGTACCGCACGCCGGTTTGTCTTCCGCGATCGTGACATGCAGTGCGGAAACTGTCTCAGACAACCGAGTTAATGCGCATTGCAACGATTCAAATGCCGATTCCAGACTCATGATCATCTCCTCGACAATTCGCTATAAAATTTTTCTTTGATTTTTTCCGCCGATGCCAATTGATTATCCAGCGCAAAACGTGCAGCGCCGATCAGGAAACGCTCCGGTACGATGCCGGGATCATCCCCGGTTGCTAACCGGCGAGCGGCTTCCTCGATCATCCGCTGTTCTTTCTGACCGAAGCGATACACCTCGGCCAGCGATTTGTCGCCAATTTCCTTGAATGGTTGGTAGCACACAGCGTCAACCACCAGTGCAATTGCTCGGGGCGCGGTTCGCAGTATTTCTTCAGGCAGCATGCCTGGCTGCGGTGCGGGATACAGCGAAGTCCATGCGCGCGCATAGTTTTGTGCTTCCGCATCGAATCCCATGCGCCGCAATAATTCGACACTGATCAATACACGCAGATAAGGCGTGGGATGCACCCCTCTGGAGTCAAAATGATACGTTATCTGTGGCGATCGTCCGACCACGTCCATCAGTGAAGCGACGATGCACGGTCCACCCAGTAGCAGGCCACATAAATCCGCAAAGGTCTCCCGATTCCACCTCACCCAGACACGTGCCACGGTCGAACTCAACCCGGCGCGTAGCAAGGCCCGCGCAATGGCCAGTGGTACGGCGCGTGACAAACCCAGATCACTCTGCGTGTTGTGACTGACTTCGTGCAGTACGGCTCCCAGTGTCCAGGGATTGACCATGCGGTGATACGGCAATTGAATCAACGGGAATGGATTATATTGCGAGCCCAGTTGACGCAGCTTGATGCCGCGACGGTAGGTCGCCGGACCAAAACCGGTCCGCATGTACGTAAATGGAGGCGGCGCAGGCACCGACTTGGCTTTACCGATGCCGAGATAGGTCACTTGATAGCAATCCAGTGCAATACGATCGGTACTCAATAACCATTGACCGAAATGCGATTGCCGCTGACCAAACAATTCGAAGTAGAAATCCCAGATTTTTTCGATTCCTCTTACCCAGTCATGCGCATGATGTTTATGCTGAACCAGTGCGGCGTAGCGTTGCGGACCCGGTTCACGCCGTGCTGCGTTGGCAAGCAGCACCACATGTCTTGCATGCCGCTTCAATCCCGGACGCAGTTTTTCGAGCAACTGATTGACCGCCTGGATATGGCCTTCGGTTGGTGCTTCCGGACCATTCCCGAATTCATCGCGCCGGAAATTCCGCAAGGCTTGCGTATGCCGCGCCAGATTCAGTGCCTGGGCACGAATCCAGGGCTCGAGAACCGGCTGGCTTCGGCTGGTCGCAAGCTGGGACGTAGCGGATTGTTCGTGCTTGCCTGACTGAATAAAAGCTGGTGCGTTCATGATTAATGACTCACTTCAGTATTTACTGACGAACCTAGCGCCCGCAAGTCGGGCAAGCCGATACCGGTTGACAGGTGCAGCGACAACCATTTGCCATCGGCATAGCCATCCCGCCCCAGCCCGGTATATTGCCAGCCGATGATGTCATTGCCGGAGTAGCATAGTTTGTTCCGTACGGCATGACTCCGGGAGAAGTCGCAGCACGCGCAGGCACACCGGTAGGATTGCCCAGAACCCGCCGTGTGCGCAGATGATACTTGCGATCCAATGCACGTGACCGGCGATAGGTTTGTGCCAGTGTTCTCGGGTTACTTAACGTCCTCGCGGTTTGCCGCGCCAGAGCACGTACCGCTTGCTGGGGCGTAATGCGCTTGCCTGAAGCAATCTGGCGAACAAGTTGCGATATCGTTCCACGTGCAATCCGAGGCAATGCTTTTAACAATGGCCGTGTCGTCCGATTGCGAAATAATGTTCTGGCCACATTGGCCACGCCGTGCGTTAATTGCGGTGTAACGCGACGAATCAGGCGTGGTGCCACACGCCGCAGCATTTGCCCGCCTATTTTCTTGGCAGCCAATCCACCCGCTCTCTTGGCAGCCAACCCAACAATTTTGGGTGCAACAACTTTGGTAGCCAGCTTAATCAACGGCAAGAAATGTTCGGCAGCTTCCTGTTCATTGGCGGCTTCCGCAGCGGCGTGCCCGGAATGTTCCATCATGGCAGCCAGTTGTGTCATTTTCGCGGGTGAATGAACGTATTCGAATTCATGCTCGAATTCCATTTCGCCCAATTCGCCAAGTTCACTTTCCGATTCCAGCTCACCTTCCCCTTCGATAACAGGCCAGGGGCGACTCTGTACTTTCAACGCCGAACGCGCTGCCGCTAGAGCGATTCGTCTAAGAGCTTGCGAGCGCCCACTACGATCAGCCATGGCCGCCAGGTGGTTGAAAAAGGCCTCGTGTTCCGCCTCCTGTTCGTGCTCGTATTCGAATTCATTGACCAATACATTGGCAAGACCCAGTTCCTGTTCGAGTTCATTGGCCAGTTCGAACTCGCTTTCGTTCTCAAATTCAAATTCCAGTTCTGTAGCTGCAGACATGGTTCGTTTCTCCTACCGATAGTAAATGTCGTAAGTTTTCTAGCTCCTAGTTACTACAGGTACTAAACTGAACTTCTCCGGCGAGATGATGTTGCCATTGCGCGATGACCGCCAATAGCCCGGGTGGCGCGCACATTTCTGCGCAATACTGCACCACAGTATCGGGGACTGCTCAGTACGCGACGAGTCTGATTAGCCATCACGGCGCCCGCCAGTTTACGGGTAATCGGTCTGCCATTCGCCGCTCCGCGTTTCAGAGTGCGCACGGTGCGACGCATGATTTCCGGCACCACACGCACGAATGGCCGGGTGACTTTGCGCATGCGCAAGATTCGCGACAGAATGGATGCACCACGCACCAGATTCGGCACCAGTGCACGCAATGCACGTCGATCGCTGGGCGACAGCGACACGGTGACGGCCGCCCCCACCCATGCTTCAGATTCATGTGCACTCTCAGAAAATGCTGCGTAGTGCGCCATGGCTTCGGCCTGAGCCTCGTGTTCAGCCAATTCATGCACCAATTCGTGCTCACCCAACTCATTTTCCCCGAGTTCGTATTCACCCATTCCCAGTTCGTGCGATTCCAGTTCATGCATGCCTTCTGCTTCCATCTCGCGGATTTGCTGAGCAGCCAGACTAGCCAACTTAGAACCCAATACTGCCCCTGCAGGCCCACCTAGCAAACCACCCACTGCTTTACCGGCAATCGGTGCAGCTATTCGTGCAACACTCTTCAATATTGGGGCCGCACTTTTGGCCAATTTGGATAAACGACGAAAAATACCAAAGTGCTCACCTTGCTCATACTCAAATTCAAGCTCACCTTCCCCTTCATTAAATAAACCGGAAAGCATATTGCCAAGAAATTGTTCTCCCTGTTCATGCTCGCCCAATTCAGTCTCAAATTCGCCAAACCCGGCTCCAAGTTCCAGCTCACCAAAACCAGCTTCCGACTCCAATTCGCCCAGTTCTGCTTCATATTCCAGTTCCCCGAATTCGCCTTCAGCTTCAAGCTCGGCTTCGAATTCACCTTCCAGTTCGTTTTCAAGTTCGTATTCCTGATTGGCTAGCATGTCTTACCTCCGATTCCACATTGTGATGAGTGATACTCCTTTTGTTCGAAATATATTCCCCAATGATTCATGCCACTAGTCACGAATTAGGAGGAGCACATCTGCAGGAACTCAAAGAAGGGAAACACATTGGTGTTAGTTTAGAAATGCGTCACGTATCCATGTGATATACGCGCTGAAACAATCCCGATATTATTTCGGGGGAATTGAAACTGATCATCATGACAGGAAGAAAAAACGGCTCCATGATGATCAAAGCACTGTCATGCCTGCATTTATCTGGGATTGGTGCTGTCGGAATATCTGGAAATCAAGGGTATGACTTTTCTCACGGTTTCCTCGGATACTTGATGTTAATATATATTGAAAGAGGTGTATTTATTGCCTGAGCAGCCGGGATTCCGGTAGTCGGTGGTAATCTCCATCATCCTGAGATGTAAGTTTCTTGTTTGTTTTTTCGTATTGATCTAATCATGACTTGAATTTGATACGTAGGATTCCTATGGCCATTGCTGAAAAAAAAACTCAACAGTGTCGCCCAATTCCAGCGCAGAAATCTGGTAAGGAACGTACATTTTCGCGCAACGTTCAATCCACTGAACCAGAACTCGAGATTGCAACCACGCTAGCCAATGAATTGCTGAACAGCATTCGCAACCATGACCATTCGACTACCGATTTGCCCTCGGACATCCTGATGGATCGTGAATTCAATGGCTATCGTATCATTTTGATGCGGGGAGCAGCGCCAGCTGGGAATACCACGACACTCAGTCCACGTGAGCAGGAAATCGCCCGGATGATAGCCAAAGGGTATCCCAATAAAACCATCGCCGCAGTGCTCGAGATCAGCACGTGGACTGTCGGTACACATTTACGGCGCATGTTCGCCAAACTGGGTGTCAATTCCCGCGCTGCAATGATCGCCCAGCTCGTGCAAACATACGGCAGCAAGTAATGCCGCCGTATTCAGACTTCCTGCTGCTTTTCAGCATGAACGATGGACATCACTTCCGAAGCCTTCAAGTGCAGTAGTCTTGCGATCTCTTCAAAATCATCCGGCAGTGCGGCATCGTCCCAGCCATTTGCCGCATGCCTTGCGAGACTGACAGCCAGGGAAACATTGCGCACACGTTGCAGGCAGGAATTTTTATCGTCCATCAGCGTGATCAGTAACTCAGGCAAGCGCCACTTATGTGCCAGCTCCAGTTGCAAGTGGCTGAGGGAGAATCCGAAAATACGCTCTTGTGCCTTGGCGCTGCGTACGGTTTTGTCCTGTTTCTGAATTTGCTTGACTTGCAGCATCTCATCAGGTGCGAAGCACCACATCAGGATCTCGGCAATATCATGTAGCAGCGTAGCTACACGAATTTCCTCAAAATGCAGGTCATGCAGCCGTACAGCCCAATCGAAGGCATAGGTTGAAGCCATATTCGTGCGATGCACAGTCTTTAGCATATAAACCAGCGCATTGCGGTGATCACTTCCCAGAATTTCTTCGACCAGCGGTTTGGGGGGTATCTGCGTTATCGTGGCTTCCAGTCCAAGCATCAGAACGATCTGCTCAACCTCCATGACATCGTGTTCCTGACTGCGGTGTTTGTGCTGTTGCAGATAACGCAGCATCTTGACGGTCATCAGCGGATCATTCCTGACAACCTGCGCAATACTGCGCGCATTCAAATGCTGTTCATCTTCTTCGAGTATCAGCAGATTGCGTGCTGTTTGCTTGAGAACGGGAATTTCAGCAGCGGTCAGGAAATTGACCCAGTCCGCTAAATTTTTCTGTTTTGATGGGTGTAGCATGTCAGGCCCCTATTTTTTTAAATAATATGTTCCTCTTACGACACTTATCTATCAATATTGACAAAACAACAAACTAACTTATTACAACCAAATGGATTTCTATTCTGCTCCAGCGATTGACCGGTTATCGAAAAAACAAACGGGCAAGCTCGGCCCCTGGATCTTCGGCGCGCATGAACGCCTCACCTACAAGGAAGGCATGTACATCGCTGGCACGCATGCGTTCGACATCTGCTGGCGTATGTATGCCGCTTTCAGTAACCACGATTCGATCGGATGGAATGGCATGCAGCAAGGTAATGGTGGTATCGAGCGAGGTTTCGAATGTCCGCAGATTTCGATTATTGATGCCGATCAGCGGCGTTGAGAGTTGGAGAGCCATTTCCAGCTCAGCTGCATCATGTACTTCCACCAGCACAGCCATACCCAGCGAATGGGCCAGAGTTTCGAGCTTTTTCATCCGAATGACAGGCGAATCCGTGGAAGCACCCTGATCCAGCAGGAATGCGCTGACGATCAGCAGGATGCAATCGGCATGCATCACCCTGGCTTCGGCGATCTGGTAAGCCTCGAGCATGAAATCCTTGCGCAACACAGGCAGTGGACATGCTGCACGCGCCTCCTGCAAGAACTGTGGACTACCCATGAAAAACTGCTGATCGGTCAACACCGACAAACACGCTGCACCATGCCGGGCATAGGTTGCGGCGATTTCTGCAGGAATGAATTCAAACGCAGGTATCTGGGCGTCAGCGACTTTCCCGCGCAAGACACCCTTACTCGGACTGGCTCGCTTGATTTCGGCGATCACGGCAGATTGCCCTGCCGCAATCTTGTTACGAATGGCCGCAACAAAATCGCGAACCGGTGGTGCTGTGGCGGCTTCCTGCAACAATGTTGCATACGATTTCTGTTTTTCTGCCGCAACAATTTCCTGTCTTTTAACGGCCAGGATTTTCTTAAGAATGTCTGACATGATTATGTTTCAACGCCATTTTTATGTGTGAATTCGATGAGTTGACGAAGTTTATCGAGCGCGGCACCACTTTCAATTGCTTGCGCTGCCTTACCGACACCTTGTGCGAGCGTTTCTGCCTTACCGGCAACGTAGATGGCAGCACCGGCATTCAACAACACGATGTCACGCGCAGGACCGGGTACATTTTCCAGTACGGAAAACAGCATGGACTTGGCCTGCTCGCAGTCATCGACCCGCAAGGATTCGATACTCGTCGTTTTCAACTGGAAGTCCTCCGGCCTGATGTAATAGTCATGCACCTTGCCGTCCTTTAACTCACCCACGCGGGTGGCGCCCGAGATCGTGATTTCGTCCAGACCATCCTCTCCATGCACGACCATGACATGCTGACTACCCAATCTATGGAGGACATGCGCCAGCGTCAATACCAAATCCCCGGAAAACACACCCAGTACTTGACGTCTGGCGTTGGCTGGATTGGTCAGGGGTCCAAGAATATTGAAAATCGTTCTGACACCCAATTCCCGCCGTACCGGCGCTGCATGCTTCATGGCTGCATGGTAGTGCGGAGCAAACATGAAGCCGACACCGATATCATGAATACTGCTTGCCACTTGCTGCGGTGTCTGATCCAGATTGACGCCCAGTGCTTCGAGCACATCGGCACTTCCCGACTTGCTGGAAACCGACCTGCCACCGTGTTTGGCCACTCGTGCGCCGGCTGCCGCCGCGACAAATGCCGCCGCTGTGGATATATTGAAGGTATGCGCTGCATCCCCGCCCGTTCCACAGGTATCGACCAGATAACTGTCATCCTCGATTGCCACCCGTGTAGCCAGTTCGCGCATCACTTGCGCCGCAGCAGCAATTTCTTCCACCGTTTCCGTTTTGACCCGCAGACCGATCACCAGTCCGGCAATCAAAACAGGCGAAACTTCTCCCTGCATGATCTGGCGCATCAGCACGACCATTTCATCATGGTTGATTTCCTGATGGGCGACAATCCGTTGTAAAGCCTGTTGTGGTGTCATGCCATTTCCCAGTTTTTTTGTACTACCCTGCTCATCGAGTCAGGAAATTTTTCAGCAATTGATGGCCATGCTCGCTCAGAATGGATTCCGGATGAAATTGCACCCCTTCGATAGCACGTGTTTTATGACGAACTCCCATGATTTCCCCGTCCTCTGTCCATGCTGTTACTTCGAGGCAATCCGGCAATGTCGAGCGGTCGATAACCAAAGAATGATAGCGTGTCGCGGTAAAAGGATTCGGCAGTCCCTGAAAAACACCGATATCATGATGAAAGATCGGGGACGTCTTGCCATGCATCAACTGTTTTGCATGCACGATCTTGCCACCGAAAGCCTGTCCAATGCTCTGATGTCCCAAACACACCCCCAGCACGGGAATATCGTCACTGAACTGATCAATCACCGAAAGTGAGATTCCAGCTTCGGTTGGCGTACAAGGTCCGGGTGATATGACTATTCGTTCAGGTTGAAGCTGCGAGATGGCATCCAGCGTGATTTCATCATTGCGATATACTGTGACCTTTTCACCCAGCTCAGAAAAATACTGCACCAGGTTATAAGTAAACGAATCATAGTTGTCGATCATCAGCAGCATTTTCTCAAGCCCTATCGTGTAAATACCAATCAAATAACATTGCTCCGGAACGGATTTTATCAGTTCAGTCCGCATGCGTGTTACCACGCTTTCAGCCATACCCAATTTAGGCAGTATTTCGCAACATATCTGATTTGGACAAGAAGCCGATTAAATAGTAAAATTCCGGGTCTTCCTTACACTGCTAATTAATTGGAGAAATTTTATGTCAGTTACTATTGACCAAAAGGCGCAAGTGGTTCGCGACTACCAGCGCGCCGCTGGAGATACGGGTTCGCCAGAAGTTCAGGTCGCGCTGTTAACGACCCGCATTAATGATTTGATCGGGCATTTCAAGATACACGTCAAGGATCATCACTCACGCCGCGGCCTGCTGCGCATGGTGAGTCGTCGTCGCAAATTACTCGATTATCTGAAGCGCCGCAATCAAGAGTCTTATCAAACACTAATCGAGCGACTTGGTTTGCGCAAATAAAGTCTAATGCCCACACAGCAGCAGACTGAGCCGATTTTTTTCCATGCAGAATGACCACCATTACAAGAATTCACGCCATTCTATAACTGGAAAACTTCATCAAAAAAAGGATTGTTAATTGAAGCCTATCAAGAAGAGCATTACTTACGGACGACACACGCTTACTTTAGAAACTGGAGAAATTGCCAGACAGGCGCATGGCGCCGTCATGGTCACGATGAACGACACAGTAGTACTCGTTACTGTCGTGGGTGCCAAGAGCATTAAACCCGGACAGGATTTTTTCCCGCTTACGGTGGATTATCAGGAAAAATTCTACGCTGCGGGCAGGATTCCAGGCAGCTTTTTCAAGCGTGAAGGCCGTCCTTCAGAAAAAGAAACGCTCACTTCCAGGCTCATCGACCGCCCGATTCGCCCCCTTTTCCCCGAAGGTTTCTATAATGAAGTTCAAATCGTGGCTACCGTTATGTCTGCCGATAGTGAGGTAGACTCGGATATTCCGTCCATCATAGGCACTTCTGCGGCGCTCATTTTATCCGGTATACCATTCGATGGTCCCCTGGGCGCGGCCCGGGTCGGTTACATCAATAATGAATACGTTCTCAATCCCACTGTTCCCGAACTTAAGGATACCCAACTGAATCTGGTCGTGGCGGGAACACAGCAGGCTGTTCTGATGGTCGAATCGGAAGCCATGGAGTTATCTGAAGAAATCATGCTGGGTGCTGTAACCTATGGTCACGAGCAGATGCAGACTGTCATTAATGCCATCAATGAATTTGCTGATGAAGCCGGGGTGACAGCCTGGGACTGGACTCCTCCGGAAAAGGATACTGTACTGGCAGAAAAAATCAGCCAACTGGCTGAAGCCGATCTCAGACAAGCCTATAAAATCAAGCAAAAGCAGGTTCGATCGGAAACGATCGAAACGGTACGACAGCGCGTTGCAACTGAAATCGGTGTCGATACAGAGGGTGGCCCGGATTTGCAATCCTTCACCGAAACTTACTTCGCACTCGAAGCAAAAATTGTCCGCAACCAGATACTGGATGGAGAACCGCGCATAGATGGTCGTGGCACACGAACAGTCAGACCGATCACGATACGTAATGGCGTCTTACCCAGAACACATGGCTCTGCATTATTTACCCGAGGTGAGACCCAGGCCTTGGCTGTTGCCACCCTGGGAACGGCTCGTGATGAACAAAAAATTGACTCATTGCAAGGAGATTATAGTGATCGTTTCATGTTGCACTACAACATGCCCCCCTATGCAACCGGAGAAATTGGTCGTGTAGGCACTCCCAAGCGCCGCGAAATTGGCCATGGCAGACTGGCAAAACGCGCGCTGGTAGCCGTACTTCCCTCCGCTGAAGAGTTTGGCTATTCCCTGCGAGTTGTATCCGAAATCACTGAATCCAATGGTTCCAGTTCGATGGCATCGGTCTGTGGTGGTTGCCTGGCGTTGATGGATGCCGGTGTACCACTCAAATCACATGTTGCCGGCATTGCAATGGGTTTGATCAAGGATGGGAATCGCTTTGCAGTACTGACCGATATTCTGGGGGATGAAGATCATCTGGGCGACATGGACTTCAAGGTGGCTGGCACCGAAAAAGGCATCACTGCATTGCAAATGGATATCAAAATCCAGGGAATCACCAAAGAAATCATGCATGCCGCCCTGATCCAGGCTCATGAGGGACGGATGCATATATTACAGATTATGAAGGAGGCCCTCCCCAGCACGCGTGAGGATATTTCGGTACACGCACCCCGAATTATCAAACTGAAGATTAACCCGGAAAAAATTCGGGATGTAATCGGTAAGGGCGGTGTCGTGATTCGCACGTTAACCGAAGAGACGGGCACCACCATTGATATTACTGATGATGGTCAGGTAACCATTGCCTGTATTAACGCCGAGGGCGGCGAACTCGCGAAAAAACGCATTGAAGACATCACCGCCGAGGTTGAAGTTGGTAAAGTATACGATGGCGTAGTATTGAAATTGTTAGATTTTGGTGCCATTGTCAGCGTCCTTCCCGGCAAGGACGGTTTGCTGCACATCTCACAGATTGCCAGTGAACGAGTCAATAATGTCTCTGATCATCTAAGCGAGGGACAACAAGTCAGAGTCAAGGTTTTAGAAGCGGATGACAAGGGAAGGTTACGGTTGAGCATGAAGGCAGTCATATCGGAAGAAAGTGAAAATTCTGCCGCAGAAAACACTTCACCAACAATAGAGTAAATCTAAAAAAACCAAGGGCTCAAGTATTTACATTCAATACAATAGAGCCCTTTCAGTTCATTATTAATCTGAAATACTTGCTGTTACTGATTATTTGGCGATTTGCCTCTCACGAATTTCATCCAAGGTCTTGCAATCAATACAAAGCGTCGCGGTAGGCCTGGCCTCAAGACGCTTTAAACCGATTTCAATTCCACAGCTCTCACAATAACCATAATCCCCTGACTCAATCTTGCCAATAATTTCATCAATCTTTTTGATCAATTTGCGTTCACGGTCTCGATTGCGTAACTCCAAAGTCATATCGGATTCCTGACTGGCGCGATCGTTAGGGTCAGCAAAAACCGTTGCTTCATCTTGCATGGTATGAACTGCCCTATCAATATCTTGACCCAATTCCGTTTTCATATCTTCCAGTATTTTACGAAAATGCTGCAACTGGTTTTGATTCATATACTCTTCACCAGGCTTTAATTCATAGGGAGTCACATGCTTACTATGTTGCTCTTGTGGCATCTTCCAAAGCTCCTATCTTAATTCCGGTTGCATAAAAAAACGCATGCTATTTTCAAAATTCTGCATTATACAGCAAGTTATCATTTGCAATTGCTTCGATGACCATTTTGTACATTAACACGAAAAACCCGGATCCCGATGTGAGTTTACCCATACTCTCTGTCAAAATGATGTGATTCTTATTGCACATTATGGTGTTAGAAGAGATATTTCATCCCCCCATTTCCACTCTTGAATGATCACCACGAAGAAATTGACGTATTCTGACTAAGAAGGTATAGTGTCGCCTTTTCCGGGGTGTAGCGTAGCCTGGTAGCGCGCCTGGTTTGGGACCAGGATGTCGGGAGTTCAAATCTCTCCACCCCGACCAATTTAGGCCCTAATATTGTGGGCAAGCCCGACTTGGTGCCCGTAGCTCAATTGGATAGAGCACCAGCCTTCTAAGCTGGGGGTTACAGGTTCGATCCCTGTCGGGCACGCCACAAATAAACAATATCTTGTGGACCATATTGCCAGATACAGCTCATTTATGAGCTTGTTTCCAGTTTTATAAATGGTGGCTGTAGCTCAGTTGGTAGAGTCCCGGATTGTGATTCCGGTTGTCGTGGGTTCGAGTCCCATCAGCCACCCCAGTAGCCCCCCCCTCTATTCCCGCATCAGTTCGTCGCATCGAAAAACAGTAAGTCTTGCTTTCTCCAATGAGCAAAAACCATGCGTGACTTCGTTTTTCTAAAATATAATATGTGTAAAAAACCGTATTGGACTCACTGAATGCCACTCTCAACGGGAACATCATTATGAATCACAATTTATTCAATAGCCTGCATGAGTTACCAGTCATACAGGGAAAAACTGCCCAGTATTACTCATTACCGGCGCTGGAAAAAAACGGCATCGGAAAAATATCACGCTTGCCCATTTCCATCCGCATCATACTGGAATCGGTCCTGCGAAATTTCGATAATAAAAAAATTACCGAAGCCCATATCCGACAACTGGCCAACTGGCAACCCAATGCAACTCGAACCGATGAAATCCCCTTCGTCGTAGCACGTATCGTTTTGCAGGATTTTACAGGCGTGCCATTACTCGTAGACCTGGCAGCCATGCGCAGTGCTGCGGTTCGGTTAGGCAAAAATCCGAAATTGATCGAACCCCTGGTTCCGGTGGATCTCGTCGTCGATCATTCCATTCAAGTGGATCATTATGGTTCCAGGGAAGCGCTGGACTACAACATGGAAATCGAGTTCTCCAGAAATAATGAACGTTATCAATTCATCAAATGGGGAATGCAGGCGTTTGAAACATTCAAGGTTATTCCTCCCGGAATCGGCATCGTACATCAGGTCAATCTGGAATATCTCGCTCGCGGCGTACATCAGCGTGATGGCCTGGTTTTTCCGGACACGCTGGTCGGTACCGATTCACATACCACGATGATCAATGGTATCGGTGTCGTTGGCTGGGGTGTGGGCGGTATCGAAGCAGAAGCGGGCATGCTGGGACAACCTGTCTATTTTCTGACCCCTGATGTCATTGGAGTCAATCTGACCGGACAATTGCGCGAAGGAGTCACGGCTACAGACTTAGTATTGACAATTACCGAAATGCTGCGCAAAGCCAATGTAGTTGGGAAATTTGTCGAATTTTTTGGAGAAGGCACAGCCTCGCTGACATTACCGGATCGTGCCACTATTGCCAATATGGCGCCCGAGTACGGCGCCACCATGGGATTCTTCCCGGTGGATGACGCAACCATGGCGTATTTTAAGGGAACGGGCCGCACCACCGAGGAAATCGACGCCTTCCAGACTTACTTTCAGGCGCAAGAAATGTACGGTATTCCGCACCAAGGGGATATCGACTACACACAGGAATTGGCACTGGATCTCGGCACCGTCGCACCTTCCCTAGCCGGCCCCAAACGCCCCCAGGACCGCATCGAGTTGAGCGATGTCAAATCCAGATTCACCGAACTCTTTAACAAACCGGTTACAGAAAACGGTTACGGCAAGCAGAATGACGACATCAATCAGCACTTTCCCATTCGCAATGTTCGTACCCAGAATCCAGACGTATGTACGCATGTCAGTATCGATGTCAACCACTTATCCGCGCAAAGCACCCGGAATGTCACCGAAATGATCAGTAATCATCCGACACCGACCCACCCTGCGCCACCTTCAGCAATCACTTCGGGTAATGGTCAAATCGAGATTGGTCATGGTGATGTGCTGATTGCTGCAATCACATCTTGTACCAATACTTCCAATCCTAGCGTTCTGCTCGCTGCAGGATTGCTGGCCAAAAAGGCCGTCGAGAAGGGCCTGTCGGTCAAGCACCATATCAAGACATCGCTCGCCCCAGGTTCCCGCGTGGTGACCGATTACCTGACAATCACCGGATTGCTGCCTTATCTGGAACAACTCGGCTTCAATATCGTGGGCTATGGCTGCACCACATGTATCGGCAACGCAGGACCACTGGCAGAACCCATCGAGGAAGCCATCGTCAAGAATGACCTGGTTTGTGCAGCAGTGTTATCCGGTAACCGTAATTTTGAAGCACGCATTCACTCCAACATTCGCGCCAATTTTCTGGCATCGCCACCGCTCGTTGTCGCTTACGCGCTGGCTGGCAGCATTTTGAAAGACCTGACGCAGGAACCGATTGGTATCGGCAAAAATAATCAACCCGTTTGGCTGAAAGATATCTGGCCGAACAGTTCCGAAATCCATGCGCTCATGAAATTTGCCGCTAATTCGGATACTTTCCGCAAACTCTACAGTCATCTCACCAAGGATCATGATTTATGGAACAAAGTGACCACGGTCAGCGGAGAAACCTATAACTGGCCGGAATCAACCTATATCGCGGAACCCCCTTTCTTTGATGACTTTTCACTGCAACTTTCTACAAACAAAGTATCCGGCGATATCAAAAATGCCTTTGCTCTAGGGGTATTTGGCGATTCGGTCACAACAGATCACATCAGTCCAGCGGGTTCCATCAAGGACTCCTCACCTGCTGGTCGCTACCTGCTCGAACACCATGTCAGCAAGGCCGATTTCAACAGCTATGGCGCCCGTCGCGGCAATCATGAAGTCATGATGCGCGGCACCTTTGCCAACGTTCGCATCAAAAATCTCATGATTCCGGGAAGCGAAGGTGGCATCACGCTGTACCAGGCTGCTTCTGACTCAGAACCTGTCACGATGAGCATTTACGATGCCGCCATGCAATACCAGTCACAAGGCATTCCGACTGTCATATTTGGTGGCAAGGAATACGGTACGGGTTCAAGCCGTGACTGGGCTGCAAAAGGCACCCAATTGCTGGGTATCAAGGCCGTCATTGCAGCGAGTTTCGAGCGCATTCACCGCAGCAACCTGATCGGCATGGGGGTATTGCCGTTGCAGTTCAAGGGTGACGATAATGTCGTCTCACTTGGCATCCAGGGTAATGAGCAATTTGATATCCTAGGGGTAGATAACATTCAACCGCAACAGAATGTCACACTGGTCATCCACAGAAAAAATGGTGAACATCAAACCGTGTCTTTACTGTGTCGAATCGATACGGCCATCGAAGTCGATTATTTCCGGCATGGCGGGATACTGCCTTTCGTGCTCCGGGAATTAATGGCCCACTGAATTCAGGACGCATATCCGAATGATGTAAAAAAACAGCCGTTCTTGGAGAACGGCTGTCAAGCATATACTGCGAAATCGGATTTGATCTATTTCTTCATCAAGGCATGCAAATATTTCTCGAACTCCTTGGATAACTCCGGATGCTGCAACGCAAATTCTACCGTTGCCTGCAAATAACCCGATTTGCTTCCACAGTCAAATCGCTTGCCTTCAAATTTATAACCCAGTACCGACTCTTCCTTGAGCAGTTTGGCAATAGCATCCGTCAACTGGATTTCATTACCAGCTCCGCGCGCAGTTTGCTCCAGAAGCTTGAAAATCCGCGGCGTTAGAATATATCGCCCAACTACAGCCAGATTGGATGGTGCAGCTTTGATAGAGGGTTTCTCAACGATAGCATTCACCTTGGACAATCTGTCCGTCATGGCTGCACTATCGATAATGCCGTAGCGATTCACTGTATCCTTGGGTACCTGTTCGATACCCAGCACAGAGCAGTGATGTTCGCCATAAATATCGACCATCTGGTTGAGACAGCTCCTTTTATCGGAATAAATGAGATCATCAGCCAGCAATACAGCAAATGGTTCATCTCCCACCACCGATTGTGCACACAAAACAGCGTGCCCCAACCCCAGTGCCTCGGGCTGACGAATATATACACAGTCGATGCGTGACGGCAATATGTTGCGTACAATATCCAGCATCTCTTTTTTACCACCTGCCTCAAGATTGGCTTCCAGTTCGAAAGCCTTGTCAAAATGATCTGGAATGGAACTCTTGTTGCGACCGATGATAAAAATCAGCACATCGATTCCAGCCGCCACAGCCTCCTCGGCAGCAAACTGGATCAGGGGCTTGTCCACAATAGGCAGCATTTCCTTGGGATTGGCCTTGGTTGCTGGCAAAAAACGCGTTCCCAGCCCAGCCACAGGAAAAACTGCTTTTCTAATTGTTTTCATTCACTCTCTCCCTCAAGTCTAGTGGATTGCATCGGATGGGGCGAAACCTAGTTTCATCCCGGAGGATTCGGTCAGGTGTGATAACCATTCGGATTGGTGCTCTGCCAGTGCCAACTGCTGGCACACATGGCATTGAGATCCAGATTAGCTTGCCAGCCGATCAATGTCTTGGCCTGCTGCGGATCGGCATAAAAACAGGCAATATCACCAGGACGTCTGGGTGCAACCTGGTAAGGAATCGGACGACCGCACGCCTGTTCATAAGCATTCACGACATCCAGTACGCTATAGCCACGTCCCGTTCCCAGATTGACTGTCAGACAACCCGAAAACGGACTAGTTTGTGCACGCTGTGCAGCCTGTAAAGCTTCCAGTGCTTTGAGGTGACCCAATGCCAAATCCACAACGTGAATATAATCGCGCACCCCCGTACCATCGGGAGTGGGATAATCATTGCCCCACACGTTCAGTGCTTCTCTGCGACCAACGGCAACCTGCGCCACAAAAGGCATCAGGTTATTGGGTATGCCTTGCGGATCTTCTCCGATCAAGCCACTGGGATGTGCACCAACCGGATTGAAGTAACGCAGAATACCCATCTGGAATGACTGATCGCTGTGCTGCACGTCACGCAGAATCTCTTCGATCATCAATTTGCTACGTCCATAAGGACTGGTCGGAGACAAGGGATGGTCTTCGGCTAAGGGCAATCGATGCGGGTCACCATAAACTGTGGCGGAAGAACTGAACACCAGAATTCTGACTCCGCATTCCTGCATGGCTTCCAGCAGGCGCAGGGTACCGATAACATTGTTATCGTAATACCACAGCGGATGCTCAACCGACTCGCCTACCGCCTTGAGGCCGGCAAAATGAATCACAGCAGACGCACCGCTTTGCTTCAAAGCAGCAATCAGCTCATCACGATTGCGGCAATCGCCGCGTATCCATTGCAGTTTCTTGCCTGTAATCCGCTCGACGCGTTTGAGCGATTCCGGATTACTATTACAAAAATTATCAAATACAGTTACGGCATATCCCGCATTCAGCAACTCAACGCAGGTATGGGTTCCAATGTATCCAGCACCGCCAGTAACAAGAATCATCGTCTGTTTGCCTCGATAAAAGTGATCAATCTATGATGGCTCCGGTCGACAGGATTGCCCGGGCACGGCTCAATTAACGGCAAAGTGCTGCTTGAAGCACGCTACGAAATGATCCAGCGATTTCACGGGCAAATGATTGATACCTGCTGCCGCCTTGCGCCCCCCACCGGTCTCGAATTGCAGACACAGCGTATCGGCACCCTGAGGGTTCTGAATGGGCGCTCTTACACTGACAGTATAATTTCCGGCATGATTCGGTGTAGCCACAGCATGAGCACGCTGCGGATTCTCATTGGCGAGCTTGTTGGCAAAATTGCCTGTAGCGCGTCGCGCCCAAGGTTCATCCGGCAATACGTAAACTGCGCATGATTCATTACTGAACAAGGCTTGCAGCTTATTTGCCTCACCCATATCCAGCGCAAATCCTGTGGCAAGTTTGGCGAAAGCAGCCGATCCAGCAATGAAATCAAACGGATTGACATACGATTTTAATGCTTCATAGAGTTCTACCGGATGAAAATGCAAATCCTGCAAACTATCGCCATAACCGTTATAGTTCAGATACTCCCCCAGTCGCGCCAACTGCTCTCTCTCCTGATCGGTCAAACCTGCCATAGTGGCTAGCTGCCGGCCTTTCTGCAACAGATTGTCGCCAAAGGTTGCAGTGATTGCCCACAGGTGGAATTTTCCCTGAAGATGTTGATCGACAAGCAAACTGGTGCACATATCGGCAGCCAGATCGATGTGAGGCTCGAGATTCGCATGTTGCGGAATTTCACCGGCAAAGTGGTGATCGAAGTACTCGACTTTTGCACCGACATCTAGCAGACGCATCAACCCCTTGCGATTACTGTCCAGGGAAATATCCAGCACGGTGACGGTATCGCCGGCATCAGCCTGCACCCGATCGAGCAATTTGATGTCGCGCTTGACTCCGGTCACCAACTGCGTCGCCATGGGATGATGCAATCTTAACTGGTGCAGCGCACACAAACCATCGGCGTCGCCATTAAAAACATCGTAATGATTCATTGTGTTATCGATAACAGTTATTCACGGGAATTTTCAGGATGCACTCAATACACCGACCTGGGTCAGATAATCGATTATCTGTGCCACCGCCTGTTCCGGTGACTGTGTCGTTGTATCGATACGAATCTCGGCATTTTCGGGCACCTCGTAGGGTGAATCAATGCCGGTGAAGTTTTTCAGCTCACCGCGGCGCATTTTCTTGTACAGCCCCTTCGGATCCCTCTGTTCAGCCACATGGATAGGCGTGTCGACAAAGATCTCGAAGAATTCTCCCTGTTCCACCAGATCACGCGCCATTCTGCGCTCCGAACGGAATGGGGAAATGAAGGAAACCAGCACAATCTGTCCGGAATCCACCATCAATTTGGCTACTTCCGCTATACGACGAATATTTTCGACCCGGTCTGCATCGGTAAAACCGAGATCCTTATTCAGACCATGGCGCACATTATCACCATCCAGCAGATAAGTATGCTTACCCAGGGAATACAGCTTTTTCTCGACCAGATTGGCAATGGTAGATTTTCCGCTTCCGGACAATCCGGTAAACCACAAAATGAATGGCTTCTGCTGTTTGATGGCAGCATGCGCCTGCTTGTTGATATTGATTGCCTGCCAATGAATATTCTGTGACCGGCGTAGCGCAAAATGCAGCATCCCCGCCCCGACCGTATTGTTGGTCAGACGATCGATAATGATAAACCCGCCCGTGTCACGATCTTCCTTGTAGGGATCGAAGGCAATCAGACGGTCGGAACTCAGGTTACAGATTCCGATCTCGTTCAATTCCAGCTTGGTCACGGCAACGTGCTCGAGCGTATTGACGTTAACCTTGTATTTCAGCGTGGATACATTCGCCGTCACCATCCTGGTTCCAATTTTCATCAGATAGGGCCGCCCCGGCAACATCGGATCTTCCGACATCCATACGATAGTGGCTTCAAACTGATCGGCCACGCTCGGCGGTGAATCGGTCGTCGCCAGCACATCGCCACGGCTGATATCGATCTCGTCTGCCAGCGTCAGGGTAACCGACTGTCCTGAAATGGCCTGATCGAGATCGCCATCTTGGGTAACGATCCGGGCCACCCGGCTTTCCTTACCCGAAGGCAAAACCCGAATGGCATCGCCCGGCCTGATACTGCCGCGCACCACGATGCCCGAGAAACCGCGAAAATCCAGGTTTGGCCGATTGACCCACTGTACCGGCATGCGGAAAACACCAGAAGTAACGGTATCATCCTCGACCTGAATATTTTCCAGATAACCCATCAATGTTTCGCCACGATACCAAGGTGTTTTCGTACTCAATTCGGTAATATTGTCACCCTTCAGCGCCGACATCGGGATCGTCACGATATCCAACAATCCAAGACCTTTCGCAAAATTGCGATATTCCTCATCGATCTGGTTATAGATCTCCTGGGAGTAATCCACCATATCGAGCTTGTTGATGGCGAGCACGACATGCTTGATACCAATCAGCGAAACCAGAAAACTGTGCCGTTTGGTTTGGGTCAGGACGCCCTTGCGCGCATCAATCAGTATGACGGCGACATCGGCTGTCGAGGCCCCGGTGATCATATTGCGGGTATATTGTTCATGTCCGGGTGTATCCGCAACGATGAACTTGCGCTTGTCGGTGGAAAAGAAGCGATAGGCCACATCGATGGTGATGCCCTGCTCGCGTTCCGCTGCCAATCCATCGACGAGGAGTGCAAAATCAAGATCTCCGGCTTGCGTACCGACTTTCTTGGAGTCGGCTTCCAGTTGCGCCAGCTGATCCTCAAACAGCATCTTGGATTCATACAGCATCCGCCCGATCAGCGTGCTCTTGCCATCATCAACGCTACCGCAAGTGATGAAACGCAACAGGCTTTTGTTTTCATGTGTCTTGAGGTACAGCTCGATGTCTTCGGCTATCAAGTTCGATACATGTGCCATTAGAAGTAACCCTCCTGTTTCTTTTTCTCCATCGAACCCGCAGAATCGTGATCAATCAAGCGTCCTTGCCGCTCGGATGTTTTAGTCAGCAACATTTCCTGAATGATTGCAGTCAGGGAATTGGCCTCACTTTCGATAGCACCGGTCAGCGGATAACAACCCAGCGTGCGGAACCGGACTTTCTTCATCATCGGCTGCTCGCCAGCACGCATCGGCAAACGGTCGTCATCGACCATGATCAGCGTGCCATCACGCTCCACGACCGGACGTTCCTTGGCAAAATACAGAGGAACAATCGGGATGTCATTCAGATAAATGTATTGCCAGATGTCGAGTTCGGTCCAGTTCGAGAGCGGAAAAACGCGTATGCTTTCTCCGGGATGCTTGCGCGTGTTATACAAACGCCAGAGTTCCGGTCGTTGCAGTTTGGGATCCCAGCGATGCTGAGCCGACCGGATCGAAAAAATCCGTTCTTTAGCGCGTGATTTTTCCTCATCCCGGCGGGCGCCACCAAAAGCCGCATCGAATCCGTATTTATCCAGAGCCTGTTTCAACCCTTCCGTCTTCCAGATGTCGGTATGTACGGCGGAACCATGCGTAAAAGGATTGATGCCTTTCTCCACACCTTCGGGATTGATGTAGACGATCAAATCCAGTCCGAGCTTCTTTGCCATCACATCACGGAATTCGATCATTTCTCTGAATTTCCACGTTGTATCGACATGTAGCAATGGGAAAGGTGGCTTGGAGGGGTAAAAGGCCTTGACAGCCAGATGCAGCATTACTGCACTATCTTTACCAATAGAATAGAGCATCACCGGATGCTCACACTCCGCCACGACCTCCCGCATGATTTGAATACTCTCCGCTTCAAGGCGCTGTAGGTGAGTCAACATTGTCAGTCATTTCCTTAATGATTAAAACATTTAGCAAAGTCATATTAATACAGTTTCATTCCTCTCTTACCGTGAAATAAACCATGTTATCCGCGTAATTTTTAACTTTTGTTACAATTGAGAGGGTAAAGTTGCAGCCAAACAAAAAATAAGCATGGCTGAAAGATTCTAGGCATTAGAATTGGATTGTATGGATATTGATGATTTGAACAGCAATCAGGGCACAAAACACTTTTGTATTAATATCACTCTATTTTCTATCCTAGGATATTTTACCCGAATCGCCTACCTTTGTCAGGAAATCAGCGAATCTATGGGCTTACAAGAGACTGATCAGCACTTCAAAATATAGAAAATCGGTATTGCCCGAGCGTTGATCGGTACAGGGATGTTTTTGCAGCACTTCGCAAGACGTTGCCGCGATACGGTTTTTGACAAACTCTCCCGCAGTGAAGTGGGTATATCCCAGGACAGTGCTGATGCGTGAATTGACCTGATAGCGGATGCGTCCTTCGAGTGCATGACCTCCAAAATCCCCGCTTTGCCCCGTACGGTCACGATTAAACCCGGTGTCCCTGACAGTGTTACTGATATTTCCACCCAGAATATCGAACATGCGATCCCGGCTGCTGGCCAACCAGTACCAGGCATAAGTCAACTCAAAGCCCAGTTTTGAAGTCGGCTGCAATTCCATGCGCACTTTGGGCGCCTTCAAGTTCTCGTAGATAACATAATGATCAGCCGACCAGGGTCGTGCAAATCCAAAAAAACGGTCGAACCGGTTGTCCACGCCATCATTGGGATTACGATCACCACTGGCATAGCCATAAAAGCCCATGATGCGAGGTTTCCACGGATAATCGAAAGTGCGACCCACTTCAACCGTATACCCTTGAGCATCTTGTCGCAATGGACCGCTAAAGCCCAACTGATGGTTATAGCTGACATCGAAATCGAACCAGTTGGCTACTTTTCCGTATGCCCTGAAACCAGGCATGTGAATTTCCCGGTCCAGTCTATTGGTTGCTGTAAATCCGTTGGGATCGGCAGTCTGCTTCTGCCCCATGTAATAGGCCTGCAGGGTAACAATATCGGACCACCTGCGCCAATGCCCAATGGCGCCAAACGTCCATAGATGATCATTCGCTTCGTCAAATTTTGTCTGCAAGCGTCTTACCGGCTGCATGCCATACAAGTCCAGTTCCCAGTCATTGGTCTCGCGACCAAGATTTAACCGGAAACCTTCGAAGGAATTGGTCGTGTTGCGCCATTCGTTGCGTGCAATGAATCGGCGATCAGTCGTTTCGTAAGCAAAACGCCCCACCCGGAAACGGATAGGACGATTCTGGTTTCGATCATCCACTCCCAGACCCTGCTTAAAATACAATTCTCCGTAAGCATTGATCAAGTCGTATTCATTTCTCTCCTGATCCGTGGTGACGTGGCTATTGTTGACCACCCGTGAATCCTGAAACTCGACAGCAAAACGAAACGGATCGAGAATATCTCTTATCCCCAGCCATGCACGAGAACGCAAAAAAATCGGATCATTATTACCGCCTTCAACATAACGGACATCATTATGCCGGTGTTCGTAACGCGTCCGCCATTCCAGTCCAACATCCAGCCAGGTGAGATCCTTGAATGCATCGATGCCAATATCGCTCAAGCGGCGCACATAGCGCGGTGGATCCGATTCGGGATTGGTCGCATAACTATCCGATCGGCGATGATAGCTGGTCAAAAGCTTACTTTTGTCGGGTACGATCGCTGGCAGCGACTTTGACGTGTCGGTTGAAGAGTTTCCAGAAACTTGCTTCGACTCAGCCATGACTGTATGTGATTGCTGAAACACAACAGACTTGATCGCTTTGGTATCGGACTCCACACCTTCAACGGCCCATACCGGTGAGGCGCATATCAATGCAATGCTCATTGCCAATAACACCCAATGCCCAAGAAACCTCACTACACTCTCCTATCTCTTCCGGTATGTCCAGTCAGTTGATCATGTTTCTGGCCCATCGCCTGAATCTGTCGGAAAATAAATACCTTATTGACTGAAAGATATTTTCACTGACCACTCAATGCATTGTGAGCCCAGATCTTTTTGTATCTTATGGATTAGCAATCCACAAAATTAAAAGGAAACGCACGATAGCAAATTTTGAATATAAAGAGAAATATCGATTACTCATTCTCTTATAACGTAAAGAGATATAAAAACTCCTTAGAATAGGATACGCCTACACACATCGACTACCGCACGAAACTACAATTTCTCGATAACGATAAAACAATGCATTTCTTTAAGTGGAGGGTATTACTGGTCTTATTTTGGGGTGTTTTCGATAATCGCCCCAATGCACATTTCGTTAAGTTAGAATCTCCAGGTAAAAGCCAGATTTTTTTTGAAAGCTGAGTTGCCAGATCACTCTATCCATTGCTCATACAAACAAATAACTGATGTGGTCAGATCCCGAAGTCATCAAAGATGAGAAAATCCGCACGAGCACCAATCAAGAAGTTGCTCGTAGAATGCGCTTGGGCGGTCTGTTTTATGTGGTGTGCTGCAGTGCAATCACCCAGATGTCGACTGCTTTATCCGGACAATTCCAGGGCATTTTATTTATCTCTATCTTTATCGTTCTATCGGTCATACGGTTCGCAGTCTGTCATTTTGCTTTAAAGGAATCCGTTACCCGCACTAGAGTCGTCGAGCATTCGATCTCGATCATTTATATCGCAACGGCGACGACCTGGAGTTTGTTGCTGATATGGATATTCACATCACTCGGCGTAACCGAACATGCTGCCACATTGGCAGTCATTGCCACAGTCGGTTTTATCGCCGGGGGAATTGCTGCGACGGCCCCTCGCATTCGCTTGATGCTTGCGTTCGGATTTCTGATTTACATTCCGGGACTCTTATGTCTGGCTTTTCTCTATCCCAACGACAGTGGATGGATTCTGATCGTCATCGGACTGGCTTATTTCACTTTTACGATGCATAACGGCAAGCTACAACACGACAACTACTGGGCTGCCAGACAGCAAACATTATTACTTGAGAAACAGGCAATCGATCTGGAACGGGCTCACCAGCAGGCAGTAGCAGCAAACAAGGCCAAATCCGCATTCCTGGCCACCATGAGTCATGAAATCCGCACGCCGATGAATGGAGTTCTGGGCATGACAGAAATTCTTGCGAGCACGGCACTAACCCAAGAACAAAAAAATCACATCGATGTCATCAGAAATTCCGGAAAAACCCTGCTGAGAATCATTGACGATGTGCTCGATCTGGCCAAACTGGAAGCCCACAAGCTCAAAATCGTCAATCGTAGCTTCGATCTGGAATCATTCATTTCGGAAATCGAGCACTTGTTTACCCCCAGAGCCAAAGAAAAATCCCTGGATTTCATCATTCAGACCGATTGCCCCTTGTCTCGCCGGCTAATCGGCGATCCTGACCGCATCAAGCAAATCCTGTTCAATCTGCTTGGCAATGCTTTCAAATTCACCCAAAGCGGAGAAATTCGCCTTATCGTGCAGTGCTCCCCTCTCGCCAAGCAAGAGGGCATCATACTCCAGCTCACGGTTTCCGATACCGGCATCGGCATATCTCCCGAAAATCAGAAACTCCTGTTTCAGGAATTCATACAAGTGGGCGAATCGTCCCAGCATATCCAGGGCACGGGTTTGGGGCTGGTGATTACGCGCAACCTCCTGGCATTGATGGGAGGAAAAATCAGCATTACCAGTCAGGAAGGCAAAGGTTCGCAATTTACCGCAAGCATTCCACTTCGCTTTGACACTGATCTCTCAAACGTCACGCTCATTCAGCAGCCAGAAACACCCACACTTCAGACGAGTACCACAAATCACTGCCGTGTTTTGCTGGTCGAAGACAACGAAGTCAACCAAATCATCAGCAAAGCCATTCTGAAACAACTGGGGTGTGAGATTACTCTGGCAAACGATGGCCAAGAAGCCATCGAGGCATTCTCATCTGCGCCCTTCGATCTGATCTTGATGGATTGTAATATGCCCGTCATGGATGGTTTTGAAGCCACGCAACAAATCCGTAACCTGGAACATCAACAAAACATCACGACCCCAATTCCCATCATTGCTTTAACAGCTCACGCATTTGATGAAATCAAACAACAATGTCTGGATGCCGGTATGAATGAATACCTCAGCAAACCCTTTGACAAACATCAGCTTGCAAAATTGATAAACCAGCTCTTGCCCGAGCACGAAATCAAGAATCCACCTATCCGCACCACTTCATAAAGTAACCTCCAGTACGCCGGAACATTCCTTATTAGCCAGTTCAATCATTCCCCAGAAAGCATTCCGGTGTTCACACCATGCTACAGATGTACCAGAACCGATCCAGAATAACACACGACCCTTCAGATGAAGGCAGAGGAATCACATTATTGACAATCACTTATCTGAGGAAGAACATTCACAACTCCCCCACCCCCGGATCAACAAAAATATCCTCAACGATAGAAATAACCCTTGCAAGCAGCAAAGCTCTTTTATAACGGTGATTTTTTCAGGTATAATTCGCGACTTGTTTTTGGGTCGTTAGCTCAGCCGGTAGAGCAGCGGACTTTTAATCCGTTGGTCGGCAGTTCGAATCTGCCACGACCTACCAAATTGAATAAGGGGTTAGTTAAACGCTAACTCCTTTTTTCTTTTTGAACGTGACAAAAACGTGACAGATTCACAACATTCCCGCCACGTCCATCCTCGATTCTAGCCGCTGCAACCCTCAAATGCTCGGTTGCATACTTTGCATAACGATCCACCATGATCCTGGATTTCCAGCCACCTAAATCCTTTAATTCATCGCAGCTTGTCCCAGCCTGTCGATGCCATGAAGCCCAAGTATGTCTGAGATCATGAAACCGGAAATCTTTCAGTCCTGCTTTAGCTAGAGCGGTATGCCATGCACTATTGGTAATTTCCCAGAGAATC
>JAAEXZ010000114.1 GCA_017879645.1 Nitrosomonas sp. | reverse complement strand
GATGTTTTTAGTCATTATTCTTTTCAGTATTCATGCTTCTTTTAACTTCGTACAAAAAACAACATCGATGTACTTTGAGGTCTCGAAAAAAATTGCAGACAGTCAAATAAAAATTATTATTTATTAATAATCATAAGCTTATATTGATATTTACCTGAAACAACAGGCATCCCAGAACAAATGGGAAGATTTGTGATTAAAATCGCAAAAAGAAGAGGATGGATAAGGCTCAACCTATCCGGTTTGAACAGGGTTTAGGATAGAGTAAAAACTCGATTCAAACAGGTTCATTTATGAAAAAATATGTTATAAATCAAAGTACTTTTAAAATTTACTTCAACTATGTAATCAGTAACAGAATTACAAAAGAATGAGGATTATTTTAAATAAAAATTTTTGTTTATTCCTGATAAAAACTTTATGGTTCATTTTTTTCATACGCGATGAAAAATATATTTTGGACCCGAACACTGACTATCGTTCTCGCAAATTATTTGATCGAACCTCACAGAGATTGCATAGCTATTGAATGTTAATTTGCTTTATTAACTATTGTTAATAATTCTGCTCAAAAATTAATCACATTTATTTTGGATATATCGTATTGAATTTAATAATTTATTTTGCTCTTGACATTTCTTGTCGCAAAAAATTCCACATCGATTTTCACGTCGTTTCGGCTTGGAACAACACAACTTTATCCACCCAAGCCGCACCACAGCTTGATTGGAACATTACGCCAGTTTGCGATTGACAATCCTTTTCAGGATGGATAGTAAGAAAATAGCGATCAAAAACAGTCAGAAATAAAACAGAGAATACCGGAACAAACGAGATTTTAACCAGACTTCAACGTGACTTACCCATATAGCCACGTTGTACTTCAGATTGCTCTAACTCAAGCCTTTCTCTTTGAACAACAGGGCCAATTGCAATCGGTTGGTCACTTTCAATTTGGAATAGATGCGGTTCAGATAGACCCGTACGGAACCTTCCGTAATTTGCAGCTCACGAGCAGCCGATTTACTACTGTGACCTTTGGCTATCAAAGCGGCGAGAGTCATTTCGCGGCTCGACAAATGTTCTGCAACGACCTGAAACGCTGATTCACGACGCAGAATCTGTTCAAATGCCATACGCATTGAACGCCGCTCCAGCCACTCACCACCGGAATAGACTTGCTGCAGGCATTGTGTGATCAAGCCGGTAGACATCTCCTTGAGCAAAATCCCTTTTACGCCAATTTTGATCAATTCACAGGTTTCCGCTTCCGTCAGTATGGCTGTGTGAATAACAATCTTGAGTTCACTGCCTCCGGCAGCCTGTATTTCCTTGATCAGCTTTAAGCCTTCCTTGTTAGGCAGGTGATGATCGATCAGTACAATATCAGGTTTCTTTAACTTCAACAGGTCCATGATACTGGCCGCCATATTTGTCTTCCCAACAATTTCGTAATCATTGTTGTCGTCGAGCGCAGCACTCAACCCCAGCAGTACAATCGGGTGGGGATCAATCAACAAAACCCGAATAGGCTTGGGAGTTAAAAAATTTTGTACCGTTTCATTAAACATACAAACCTATATATTAACGATGGAAATTCAAAATAGCAGCCATTTACATTTTTTAGCACAGTCGATAAAAAACTAGAAAGCGTCCTATTTATCAGTTAATATCGCTTACGGTCAAAAAGCCTGAAAGTTTAGATCACAGAACAACAAGATACCTAAACCTCACACCCAGATACACTCCCGTTAGCCATTTACCCAGGAAAAACCCATTACTGAAGCAGTATACTTAAAATCAATCAAGAATCCGGTTTATCCCATTCTTCATTAATCTTAGATAGCACCAGCCAAGCAGTTAAAAACGACTTCACACAAAAATGACTCAAGAAAACCAAATAACCGGCCATGATGAAAATCAAATTATTGCGGAACGACGATCCAAACTCGCTGAATTAAGACGCACAGGCTATGCTTTTCCTAATACTTTCCGACGCAATCAATTAGCATTTGGATTATATCAACAATTTGGCGAGCTCTCTAAGGAAAAACTCGAAGAATTGCCTGATGTTGTTGTAAAAGTTGCGGGACGTATGGTGTTAAAACGCGTCATGGGCAAAGCCAGCTTTGCAACGATTCAAGATATGAGTGGACGCATTCAGTTGTATATTTCTGACAGTGACACAGGGGAAGCCACTCACTCGGCATTCAAGCACTACGATCTTGGAGATTTCGTAGGCGCCGAAGGCACCTTGTTCAAAACAAAAACCGGTGAGCTATCGATACGTGTCAGACAATTGCAGCTCTTGACCAAATCGATACGTCCCTTGCCGGAAAAATTTCATGGACTAACCGATCAGGAGCAAAAATATCGTCAGCGCTATCTCGACTTGATCACCAACGAGGACACCCGCAAGGTTTTCGTGACACGCTCCAAGATCATTCAGGCGATTCGTGAATTTCTGGTTGCACGGGATTATCTGGAAGTGGAAACACCCATGATGCACCCGATACCTGGTGGCGCCTCCGCCCGGCCGTTTTCCACGCATCATAATGCCCTGGACATGGAGCTCTATCTTCGCATTGCACCCGAATTGTATTTAAAGCGACTGGTCATTGGAGGCATGGAAAAGGTCTTCGAAATCAATCGTAATTTCCGCAACGAAGGCATCTCGACACGCCACAATCCGGAATTCACGATGCTGGAATTCTATGAAGCCTATCAGGACTTCACCTACCTGATGGATTTTACCGAGGCCATGTTTGCCGAAACAGCCCGCAAAGTACTAGGCGCCACACAAATCAGTTATCAGGGACAAACCATCGATCTTTCCAAGCCTTTCAAGCGACTGACCATCACGCAAGCGATACAGACCTTTCATCCGCAATATTCGGATGCCCAGCTGCAGGATCGCGAATTTCTGACCCGTACACTGCAAGCCATGGACATTCACTACAATTCCCAGGATGGCGTGGGTGGGCTACAGCTTTCGCTGTTCGATGAAACCACCGAGCACTTGTTGTTCGAACCGACTTTCATCGTTGACTATCCCGCCGAAGTATCCCCCCTGGCGCGACGCAACGACCACAATGCCGATATCACCGACCGCTTCGAACTGTATATTGCCGGACGTGAAATTGCCAATGGTTTTTCCGAACTCAACGACCCGGAAGACCAGGCAGAACGATTCATGCAGCAAGTCAAGGCCAAGGATGCCGGAGATGCAGAAGCAATGCACTATGATGCCGACTACATCCGGGCACTGGAACATGGCTTGCCTCCAACCGCCGGCGAAGGAATCGGCATTGACCGACTGGTCATGCTATTCACCGACAGCCCCAGCATTCGCGATGTCATTCTGTTTCCGCAGCTACGCGGAAAAGCTAGCGAAGACTGATGATCGACCAGTTGTTTTTCTCTGCGTGACTACGCAATGTCGCATCCGGATCCACAGCCACCGGATGCGTCACTCTACTAAGCAGAGGCAAATCGTTCAGTGAATCGCTGTAAAACCAGCTTCGCAGAAATGACAACCAAGTCAGATTATGTGCATCCAGCCACTTTTCCAGACGCTCGATCTTCCCTTCTCGGAATGAAGGTGTTCCGGTAACCCGTCCGGTAAACTCACCATCCTTTTCTTCCGGTTCGGTTGCAATCAAATGCTCAATCCCCAGCTCGCGTGCAATCGGTGCGGTCACGAAACTGTTGGTGGCCGTGATGATGATACACAGATCATTGTCCAGCTTATGCCGCTCAATCAGCTCGCGTGTTCCCGGTGCGATCAAGGGAACGATTCTCTTCTTGATAAATTCCCTGCGCCAAGTTTCCAGTTGCACGCGCGGATGACGCGCCAGGGGCTTAAGCTGAAAATCAAGGAATTCGTGTATATCCAGCGTGCCGGCTTTGTATTGTTCGTAAAATTCGATGTTTTTGGCTTCGTGCAGTTCACGATCCAGGGCTTTCTTTTCAATCAGAAATTGCGCCCACTGGAAATCGCTATCGCCGGCGATCAATGTGTTATCAAGATCAAATAAGGCTAGATTCATGGAGTCACCTGTAATAATTCTCGTAATAAAGGAAGCGTAATCGGACGCTGATTGACCAGAGAGTATTGATCCAGCGCATCGACCGTCATGATCAACGTCGGCAGATCCCGCTTCCCGTGTCGCAGCAAATAAAGACAAATCTCATCCGGCAAATCGAAACCGCAATCTCTGGCACGACTCTTCATGGCATACAATTTCTCCGCCTCGGTCAACTCGTGTAACTGAAATACCAATCCCCATCCCAGACGGGTCACCAGATCCTGCCGCATCGGCAAGTGAAGTGGTGCGGCGGCACCACTTAACACCAGTATGCCGTGCCCTTCGTCACGGAAACGGTTATACAAATGAAACAGTTCGATTTGCCCCGAAGCACCCAGGGTATCGATATCGTCCATCGCCAGACAATCCGCATCCGATTCAATGGAGAAATCAACATGTTTTTTGGCCGGGCAATATACCGCTTTTAGGTTTTTTTGGGTATAGGCTGTGACGATGGCTTGCAGCAAATGACTTTTACCGCATCCTGAGCCACCCCATAAATAGACAAACCGCTCTCTTTCCACTCCTGACAGCATGCGCATGATCGTATCCAGCAATTCCGCATTACGCCCGGGCAGAAAATTTGCCATGGTCGGCAAAGGCTGCGGCTTGATATCCAGCAACAGTTGTTTCATGCCTTGTTCGCACCCGCGATCCGATTCATGCGCAATCCGGTCATGAATTATACAGATTGCTGTCCAGATAGCGTTGGTGCAGATGTCGCAACCAAACCAGCATCACTGCGCTCACCGGAAGCGCCAGCAGAATACCGAAGAATCCGAATAACTGCCCAAACGCCAGCAAGGCAAAAATCACCATGACCGGATGCAGTCCGATACGGTCGCCAACCAGCCAGGGTGTAATCAGCATGCCTTCAAGCAACTGACCCAGTGCAAACACCACCCATACCGGAATGACTCCCGCCCACCCCTGAAACTGCATCAATGCTGCAAAAGTTGCCAGCGTCAATCCAACGATCATCCCCAGATAGGGCACAAACACCAGGATCCCCGCCACCAGACCGATCGGCAATGCAAATTCCAGTCCCACCAACCATAACCCGGTGATATAACAGGTACTCATCAACACGATGACAGACAATTGCCCACGCAGGAATTCCGCCAGAATCCGATCGGTCTCCAATGCCAACAGCGACACCTGATCGTGCCAGTAACGGGGAACCATCTCGTCCGCCCATTTGATCAATTGATCCCAGTCACGCAACAAATAAAACAGCACCACCGGAACCAGCAGTAGATTGACCAGAAATTCGACCACCGCCATACCACCACTGGTCAACGAAGGCAAAACCTTGGCCGCCAGGCCACCGGCGCTTTGCCAGTGCTCCGAAATCGCTTCCCTAAGTACATTCATGTCGGGCTGCAGACTGATATTCAGTCGCGCCTCCAGCCAGGGAATCACGTGACTCTTCAGCATGTCCAGATAGGCCGGCATCTTATCCAACAAACGCCGTGCTTCTTCCTCAAACAAAGGCACCATGATCAAAATCAATGCAGCAAAAACACTCAGCAGCAGCAGCATGACCAGCACAGCACCAAACGTTCGTGGAACCCTGTGCGCAGCCATGCGGGTCACTATGGGGTTGCAGATATACGCTATGACGGCCGCCAGCAAAAAAGGCGTCAGGATCGGACTCAGCAAATAGATCAGACCGGCACTGACACAACCCAGTGTCAGCCACCACAGATAATAGATGTTGTCCGAATTTTTAGCGCTCATGGACACCGCTCAACCATTTTTTCAATCGTGTTTCGTTTTTGCGCACCTGCATGCCGTGTCAAGCAGAAGTGCCAGCTTTTGCTTTCATGGCATGGCTGGCCAGATTTTTGCCCAGTTCCCAGATCGAACCCGGAACCTGATGGGTATCGGCAATTGTTTTGGTAAACGCACTCACGATACGATCGCAGTCTTTTTGCGTCAGAATGAGGGGGGGCAGTAGTTTGACCACATTCATGCCATGCCCCGCCACCTGGGTCAGAATTCTATGCTCCTTGAACAGGGGGATCGTGATCATCTGGCAGAACAGTCCCTTATTGGCTGCCTCCAGCATCATCCAGGCTGCCTTGAGAGACAAGCTACCAGGAGACTTGAATTCCACCGCAATCATCGAACCCTTACCGCGCGCTTCCTTGAGAAACTCAAACTGCCCTACGAGGGCATTGAGTCGACTGATAATATCCGCACCAATTCTGGCGCTGTTTTCCACCAG
>JAAEXZ010000113.1 GCA_017879645.1 Nitrosomonas sp. | reverse complement strand
CCGTTGATAGGTGACCGGATCTTTTCCGAGATAGATTTTTTCACGCGCGGATCCCACGATTCCACCAATGATCAATCCCGGAAATGTGGCCAGTGTTCCGCCGATCAGGGCGTTTTCTTCTGGCGGTATTGACTCGAGTATACCGTAATCCGGCACTCCCGACAAGCCCAGTACACCGCCCACAAAGAAACCCGCAACTCCACCCACGAGGATGCCAGTTCCTGTTTTCCCCTTCCGGCCGATCTTCATTTCGTCGATGTAACGCGCCGGCATGAACCGGACTTCCCGTTCAAATGTCCTTGATCCATGTTTGACCGCTGAATAGTAAAACCCGCTGTCGGTGACCGATTGGATGATCGCGTAGCGAATGGTGAAGTGCTTGGTCGAATCGCCGCGGATCAGGCAGTAATACGTGCGTTTGTGGGCGACCGGAGCAGCTTGGGGTTGATGATCCTGCGCGGGACAATCCAGCGAACCAAGCCAGAGTACACTGAACAAAATAACTAAGGAGCGGATTGGCATGAACGTAAAGCGATTGGAAAAGTAGCAATATTTCTTTTCAAGCATCAAGGCTTACGGGTGGCTACAACCGGATATACTTTCCAAACCAACAACGCGAATCGTTTTCCAATCGAAGGAAGTAGGTCCCGGCCGGAAAACGTCGAAGATCAAGCGGTGCTGTGGATGTTGCCCTTAGGCGTTCTACGAGCACAGGTCGGCCCACCGGATCAAGCACCGTCACGATGGTCGCGCCTATCCAGGCGTTAGGAAGGCTAATCTCGATAAAACCGTATCCGGGATTGGGAAACACTACCGGCGCTTTCGCGTCCGACGCGTCCGGCCCGTCGATTCCGGTCGTAAGCTGGCACAGGCTGTCGATGTAGTCGCGCATGTAGTGATACTGTCCGCAACGGTTCAAATTGCCGGGCACGAAAAAACAACTGCTGTCGCCATTCGAGCAGAAGGGATGATCGCCCGTGCCGCCGAAGACCTGGAAGTTGACCAGCGAATCGTTCCGGAAGAGCTTATAATGCGGGATAGGAAAGGCCCACGAACGGAAGGCATCACCTACCAGTCCGAAGAGGTAGTAGGTCGTGTCGCACTGAAAGATCGCGTGGTAATGCGTGATCAGGTTTTGCATCCAGTTGGTCCAACTGGCGCCTCCATCCAAGGAATAAGCCACTCCCGACTGATAATAACCCAGGAACAGGGTCAACGTATCCGTGCCGAAATGCTGCAACTGGTTGACCGAGTTCCAGTAATTCGGCGACGGATCCGTATTCCTTGCGGCCGCACAGAAAGAAGAATCCACCTGCCAGGAATTCCCGCGATCATCCGAGCGCCAGAGCGTCGTCGGACCGCCGATGTATCGGCTGCCGACGAGTGTGAACCAACGGTCCGGGGCTACGATATCGAAGTCGCGTATGTATTGATCCGGGTCCGGCAGACTGAAATCCTGCACCAGGCTCGTCCCGGTCGTGGTCTGCAGGTAGAGCGCATACCGCCCGGCAATGAGCGTCGAATCCACACTCAACACATGAAAAGTCGAATCGCAGACGGCGTATTCGCGTTGGGCGAGGAGTGTAACGGGGGAAAGCAACAACAGCAACCCGATGCAGACCCTCCAGTCGTTGGAGTCAATCTTGCTCTTTTTCTTCATGGCGTACTTACAATTTTAGTGTTTTCGCCAGCTCAAACGACCGGTATAGTGTTGTGACAGCGGCTCAGACCTGACCAAAGAATTTTACAGCGAATTCGCAGAACTCAATGATCACCTCTTTGTCCAGATCGAATTCCTTTCGGCTGCCGAGGTAGTTCCGGCTGTCGGGGGTGATGGACTTCCCGTCTTTCAGCTCCTGATACGTGATACACTTGATGTGCTTTTTCGAAACCAGGATGAAGTAGGCGTTCTCGAACGGATAGTTCTTCGGCAGATCCTGGAAGGTGAACGTTCCGCTGGCCCGGAACTTCACTTCGACAAAGTGGACATCTTTGGTCTTCGGGTTCTGCATCACGAAATCCGGCATGCGTCGGATCTCCTGTGCCACTTCCGAGCGGACGCCTTTCAACAGTTCCATGATACCCGGAATGGTGTTCTCCATACCGTACCGGAAGACGTTGTACCCCAGGCTTAGGAAGAGTTCCTGTACCAGCGTTTCGGCAATGCGGCCTTTGATCATGCCGTACCGGTAGGCACGTTCATTGTCGGTGAGCCCACCGGAATTGAGCGCGCGGATTTCCATCGTCTCCGGCTCGGGGTCTTCCCCCTTCTTCTTTTCACTATAACAACTGTAACAAAGTCCGCCTTCGAATCGGGTGAACTGACCGCATTGGGTGCAGGAGGCCATGATGTTCAAATATGTGGGGAACTAAACTGTACTTGAAAGCTTTTTCTTTCGAATCGACTTCTATCGGAATTACAACGTTTTATCCAAACATCACTTCCTAGCTCGACTCTAGTTGCAAAAAATATTTCGTTAGAACTTATTACCTTGTATCTAGTTTCCTGCTATACTTGCAATTGGTCAAATTTATCTAATCTATATAAGCAAACCTTCAATGAAAGCGCAATTAGCACAGCTGGGGATATTTATCATACTTTTCCTTTCCATCAAAACAGTAAATGGTCAAAATTCGGTTGAACAAAATTTAGCTCGCGTTTCTAAAGTAAATAATAAATTAGTATTCCTATTTGCAGAGCCGATAGGCGAGTATGAGGTAGTATTCACATTCGAGAATCACATCTCAAACTACTTATGTGCAAATCCCAGCCAAGTTGTAATTGCTAGTATCTCCAATGCTAATCAGGAAGCGGGTAACCAAAATAAGTTATATGATGCAATCATAGTTTCAAATGGCTCTCCTCGTGATATGGCAATTGTTTGGAAAGACAAGTCCAATGACAATTCATTTGCAAGAGTGAAAACCATAGAAGGAAGGCCTGTCTTTGTAGAGTGTGAGCCAATAAGAGGTTATGAAGTATTAGGAAAGTATGTTTTAAAGAAATGTGTCGGAATGCAACGCAGTATAGATCAGCTTATCAAGAAATCTCGAAAAGAGAAAGGGGATCGCGTGGCCGTATTTTATGGATCTACCAAATATGATTTGGTTATTCGACTAAAAGAGTGAGGTCTTTTTATGGCTGAATTTGAGGTGTATCACACAACCGAAAATAGGGGAAACGAAATCGCGATTCAATCAGAAGGTGGTATTTATGCTGATTCGAAAAATTTATTCTTAGGTAAGGGATATTATTATTGGGAAGGTTCATTTGATTGCGCAAGAGAATGGGGATTCTCAAGATACAATGGGAAATTCGTTATTTTTAAAGGGTACTTAGCCTTAGACATGGATTTTTTATTGGATTTAAGCACAAATAGTCATAACCGCTTTCTTAAGGAACTATACAAAAGGTTTAAAAATCAATATCGTGGCAAGAAACGTGTGGGTGAATTGTATGTTGGATTATTTATCGATTTCGTCCGAGAGCTTCAAAATGATTGTCTAAAAGCTGGCCAAATTGACGAAAACGAGTGCTTCTTCCCATTCAAGTATTCGAAGTTGGTCGACCATTCGGCATCTAAAAAGTCTGAAAAACAGGGCGTTAGCGCGTCTGCCCATCATTGGTATTGGTCGAATCCAGTAGTTATCATTTGCGTTTATGAGAAAAATGACTTAATTTTGAAAGAT
Source organism: Nitrosomonas sp. (assembly GCA_017879645.1). Classification (GTDB taxonomy): domain Bacteria; phylum Pseudomonadota; class Gammaproteobacteria; order Burkholderiales; family Nitrosomonadaceae; genus Nitrosomonas. The sequence continues at coordinate 2,643 of JAAEXZ010000113.1, read as the reverse complement.
TTTCAGGTTGTTAAGTCAACATAACAGCCATGTTTGCGTTACTTAGTTGGGGAAAATAATAACCTAGATCATGAATCGCTTAGAGGAGGCATTAAAGAACTTCGAGAAAGCAATTTCTCAAGTTTCGTCTTCAGAAATTGACGGGCGTCTTGAAAGGTTAGGCGAAGCTTCTTACGAGGGTTCGACCATGAATGATTTATTTGTTGATTCTCTGGATTTTGCAAAATACAACTTCCGGACTCAGATAAATCTTTTTGGCTGGTTTAATGCTAACGCCCCGTATTTTAGATGTCATTCTACTTTCTTTACGGAATCATTTGCTGGTGATCTTGGCCCAATTCCATGGAATCCTCGGCCGCTTCTTGAAGAAAAGATACAGTCAGTAATAATTGAAGAGAACCCACAAAACGAATTTGTGGGTTTTTTATTAGCTTAGAACCATGACAAATAGCATTCAGAGAAGAATTCGATTTTTAGGGTACAAGATTTATAGCTTGACAGTAACGTTTCCAGAGTTTGGTGAAGTTACTTCAGCCGATTCTTTATCCATGGAGATTTCCATGAATGCTTCGATCGACCAAGAGACTAAGCGAGGATTTAGCTTATACATGGGGGTTAAACTGTCATCACAAGATAAGGGCTTTACTCTAGAACTTAATTCTCATTCTAAATTTGAAACGGAAAGCGAAATAGAAGAGGATTATCTAAATGATGGTATGGTAACTGTAAATGCTCCTGCAATTGTGTTCCCGTTCATTAGAGCCTTTATTAATACAGTATCGACTAATGCTGGTTACAACCCCATCATTTTACCAGCAATTAATTTTGTTGCTTTAAACCAAAGTAAGTTATAGCGCAGAGCTAAGATGTGTAATTCTCGGCTTCTTCAGAAGGTCCGGATACTGCTTTAAACACCGTAGTCCTCCCGGATCTGTTTCGCTATCGAGCGGTTGCGGCTATCAGAGCTGCCCCACAGGTCGGCATAGACAAGCAAGACCGGCGCGGTGTGCAGCAGCCCGGCAGGCAGATAGTCGGTGTTCCAAAACGGCTGCAGAACTTCCACTTCGCCCGCTGCGTCCGGAACCAGATGGAATTGCCGCGCCAATTCGCTTGCGCTACGATCACTGAAGAGCGTGAAGTGTTCCGGCTGCAGATTCTGCGTGAGCAAGGCTCCCGCCGGCTCGCCGCCCCAGGACGAACCTCCAACATCAAGCTGTGTCCATTGCCTGCGCCAAAGCTCCGGTGCGAAGCGGTAACGCGACTGGCGGAGCCGCGGCCGCAGGTGGCTGTGGTAATGATCCACCCAGCGTTCCAACAGGGAGTCCCGGTCGTTCACCTCCCACTTGCCGTCGATTTTTTGGAAGTAGGGCGAGCGCTCGAGTTCCTGCATCAGACCGGCCACTGTTCCGAGCGACAGCCGGGAAGCGATGGCCATGCTGCGATAATCCGCTGTAAGGATATCCGGCTTTAACAGCACGGTGAAGAGGAAGCGCAGGCCTGTCGGTTTCCACAGCCCGCTCAGCCCGGAGCGACGCTGAGCGCTCACCTTGCGTTCGTCGACGAACAGGACGGAATGGCCGGCCCGTATGTAGCAGTTCCCGGAAGCATCGAGGTAGCGTACGCCCGATTTGCGCAGGCGCTCGCGCAGGGGTTTGCTTACGTATTGCGTGACGAGCAGGGTACGCTCCTGTTCCCGTCCGATTTCCTCCAGCAAGCCACCCAGATGGTGTTCCCGCAATTCGTTCCGGACCAGGATACGGAACACCCATTCCAAACCCCCAACCTCCAGTACCACCCCATCGGGATTGCCCGGTTCCTTGCGAAGTGTCATCCCGGTCGCCTCACGGAACTGGCTCAAAGCGGCTTTTTGAATCGAATTTTCAGCCATTTTTGAATTATACGTTCAAATTTAGTAAAAGTTCATGAATCATGAACAATAACAAATTTTGAACAATCAAACACTCGTTTTCCGATTGGCCCGGGCAGTCCGTAACTTTCCGCACCGGAAATTCAGGTTTTTCAGAGAATTACAGGAAACCGCGGGACGTACGGGTCCAGGCGATCCGCAGCGCAGCAATTGTCGCCCGATTCAAACCTTTCCGGAAGAACGCAACCAAACTATGCCCCTCAGCTGGAACGAGATCAAAGAACGCGCGGTACGTTTCGCGCAGGAATGGAAGGATGCTTCAAACGAAGAGGCCGATGCCAAGCCTTTTCTGGAGGGCTTCTTCGAGGTGTTCGGAATTACCCGGCGACGGGTGGCTACTTTTGAATACAAGGTCAAGAAGCTGGGCGAAGCCGACGGCTACATCGATCTGTTGTGGAAGGGCGTGATCCTCGTGGAAATGAAAAGCCGGGGGAAGAACCTCGATCGCGCCTATGAGCAGGCCCGGGAATACACGCACGGACTGAAAGAAGAGGAGTTGCCCCGCTTCATCCTCGTGTCCGACTTCGAACGCTTCCGGCTGCACGATCTGGAGGACGGCACCATCGCCGAATTCCGGCTCGACGAGCTGGTGGGTAATGTGCAACTCTTCGGGGCGATCATCGGCTACCAGAAGAAAGTCTTCCAGGAACAGGACCCCGCCAACATCAAAGCGGCGGAGCTGATGGGCCGCCTCCACGATCGGTTGGAGGAGATCG
>JAAEXZ010000112.1 GCA_017879645.1 Nitrosomonas sp. | reverse complement strand
CATATTTGGTTACTGCATACGGTGAGAGTGGTTTACCGATTTGATCCTCTACCTTGGGTAATCCGGGGTGATCACCATAGGTAGAGGATGACGCCGCATAAACGAAACGCCTTACCTCGGCGTTTCGAGCTGCTACCAGAACATTCAGGAAACCCTCAATGTTGGCTCGATTAGTCTGCTGTGGGTCTGCGATGGACCGGGGTACGCTGCCCAGCGCCGCCTGATGTAGAACAAACTGCGCACCACGCATGGCGTGCGCACAAGCCGCCGCATCGCAGATATCTGCTTCGATGAATTCAAAACGGCACCAATTATGCTCTCCCACCAGAGCGCGCACCGCTTCCAGATTGGCGCTGAAACCGGTTGCAAAATTATCCAAACCGACAACGTACTGACCCAGCGACAGAAGCCGCTCAGCCAAATGCGACCCAATGAATCCAGCGACACCCGTCACCACCCAACGAAAAGGACGCTGCAAGAGCATTGCCGCTTTTGCCTCGTATGCTGACATAGTCAATGGATGGCCCCTTCCAGCCAAGTTCCCGAACAGGTGCGCTTTTTATTGTGTGCAGCGCATCTCACAAATTTCGCGATGGGATTTACTCTAACAGGTCGGGAGTATAGTGTTTCCCGGGGACCACCGCTATGGCGGAACGTGAATTGGCACACGATTTGGTGAGTTAAGAAGTGGAGGCACAATTCAGCACGATCGGCAACATCGGCCTGTACAGCTACGGCACGGCACTGCTCGCGTATACGAGTCTGGTCATACTCATTCTCATCAAGAGGCGCAAAAACCCACTCAGTGGCGTATTGCTCATTGCCAGCGGGATTACAGCTCTCTGGGCAGCGATCGTTACCACTTCTACCGTACTACAGGAACCTCAGGTACTCCTCATGCAGTTGGCAGAGGTCGCCCGTAATTCTGCCTGGATATTCATGCTACTGAAACTGATTGGACTGCGGCTTCAGGGCACCAACCATATACTCAACACCCAGCGCTGGATTCCCTGGTTTGCCGCCAGCATTTGCTTGATCGTCGTGATACTACTCGGTTCCGAGTACCTGGTGAACATACTTTCTCCAGTGTACGACCTGTCACTTTACACAAATTTCAGCACGTGGATCGCTATGTCCATTGTCGGTCTTCTGTTGCTGGAGCAGTTTTTCCGCAACAGTAACGAGAATGAACTTTGGGCCACCAAGCACCTGTGCATGGGATTGGGCATTCTCTTTGCTTTCGATTTCTTCATGTATGCCGAGGCGTTGCTGTTTCGTCAATTGGACCAGAACGTGTGGCAGGCCCGTGGAATCGTTACAACAATGGCGGCCCTGCTGATCGCCATCAGCATCAGTCGAAATGATCTCAGTGAGACACAGACCACGGCGCGAGGCATCCACCTCTCGCGCCACGTTGCCTTCCATTCACTCACGTTAATGGTCTCGGGTATCTACCTGATCACCATGGCCCTGGCTGCCTATTTCATACGCTATCTCGGCGGCAGTTGGGGTGGCGTACTGCAGATAGCATTTCTTTGTGCATCCGGCCTCACACTCATTGTGCTTCTATTCTCAGGACAGATACGCGCCAGAGCCCGTATCTGGTTGAGCAAGAATTTTTTTAGTTACAAGTACGATTACCGACTGGAGTGGCTACAGTTTACTCAAACTTTGGCCAGTGGTATCCACGACATTCCAGAGAGCGTCACACGTGCTGTTGCTAATCTTGCCAAAAGTCCAGCCGGCATCCTCTGGTGCAGAGCGGACGATGGGAGGTTCAACTTTGTGACAAACTGGGAGATGCCCGCACCATCTGCAGATATTGATTTGCAAGAACTGGCTAGGTGGCTTGAGTCAAACCAATGGATCATCGATCTGCACGAGTGGCGGCATGCACCAGATATCTATCGAAACCTGGAACTTCCGACTGTGCTCACCCTGCTTCCACGCGCGTGGCTCATCATACCATTGCTGTTTGGTGATCGATTGCAAGGAATCCTGCTACTGCGGGAGTCGGACTTGGTACGCGATCTTAACTGGGAAGACAGGGATCTCCTGAAAGTTGCCGGAAAACAGGCCGGCAGTCACCTGGCCCAGTACCAATCGGATCAGGCCTTAGTTGAATCGCGCCAATTTGAAGCTTTCAATCGTCTTTCCGCATACGTAATCCACGACCTGAAAAATATCTTGGCGCAGTTATCGCTCATGGTTGCAAATGCCCGTAAACATAAACATAACCCGGATTTCGTGGAAGATATGGTTGATACTGTGAGCAATACGGTAAGTCGCATGAACAAATTGATGGTGCAACTGCGAAGCGGAACGGGGCACAAAGACCTGCAGGAATTCGAATTGGCCGAATTACTGACGCAAGTGGTAACACAGAATAGCCTTCGAGCACCCATCCCTAAACTACTCCTCCCCAATCATGTTCTTACTGTGAAATGTGATCGAGAGCGACTGCAAACTGTATTTGGCCATTTGGTGCAAAACGCACAGGAAGCATGCGACAAGAATGGTGAAATTACGATACGACTGATTCCCAATGAAGGTTCAGCACTGGTAGAAATAGAAGACAACGGTTCGGGTATGGATGAACATTTTATCCAGCACCGGTTGTTTAAACCCTTTGATTCAACTAAGGGTTTAACTGGAATGGGTATTGGGGCCTTTGAGAGTCGCGACTTCATTCGCAGTATTGGCGGAAATATAAGCGTGCAAAGCACGCCTGGTTTAGGATCTCTATTCAGGGTATATCTTCCCAGTGCCGCAAATCTCGGGAACGCCCACGCAACTACACCAGATAAGGTTTACGGCCCGTGAAAAACGACAAAAAGCACTTGCTAGTTGTAGAGGATGACAAAGGGCTACAAAGTCAGCTGCGCTGGGCATTTGATGGCTTTGAGGTAACGATATCCGGCGAGCGTGCCGAGGCGATCAATCAGTTACGACGGGTTCAACCGGGTGTTGTACTCTTGGATCTCGGACTCCCACCTGATCCCGGTGGCGTTACAGAAGGACTCGCAACGCTGAGAGAAATATTAACGCTGGCGCCTGAAACGAAAGTTATAGTAGTTACCGGTGACAATGACAGGAATAACGCGGTAAAGGCGATCGCACTTGGCGCGTATGATTTTCATCAAAAGCCCGCCGACCCCGAACTATTGGCACTACTGGTCGATCGCGCCTACCACGTGTATGAGTTGGAAATCGAGAATCGCCGCCTTCAGAAACACGATCAGGACATGCCGCTGCGCGGGATAATTGCAGCCAGCACGCAAATGTTAAAGGTGTGTCGCACCATAGAAAAAATCGCCCCGTCGAATATCACGACGCTTATACTCGGGGCGAGTGGCACAGGGAAAGAACGCTGTGCGCAAGCCCTGCACGAACTGAGTCCACGCGCCAAGAAGCCATTCATTGCTATAAATTGTGCTGCGATTCCTGAAAATTTACTCGAGAGTGAATTGTTCGGCTACGAGAAGGGTGCATTCACTGGAGCAGCAAAGCAGACACCGGGAAAAATTGAGTACGCCCACGAAGGAACCCTGTTTCTTGACGAAATCGGGGATCTGCCCATGGAGCTCCAAGCCAAACTTTTACGTTTTCTACAGGAACGCGTCGTTGAGCGGATAGGAGGCCGCAAGGAAATTCCCGTTGATGTACGGATATTGTGCGCAACTCACCAAAATTTGAGAGAGCTAATCAATAAAGGGCAGTTCCGTGAAGATCTCTATTACCGAATCAGTGAGATCGTATTAGAGATACCTCCACTCAAGGAACGCGAGGGCGATATTATCGTATTGGCCAAGTCGTTCCTGAATTTATGGGGCAGTGAATATGGCGGCACGGTGAAGGACTTTTCACCGGAAGCCATAGCTGCGATGGAAACTTATGACTGGCCGGGTAACGTACGCGAATTAGAGAGCCGTATAAAACGAGGGCTTATCATGGCCGACGGCAATCAAATCACCCTCGAAGATCTTCAACTCACGAGAACAAGCAGCGAGCCCCTGCCGCTCAACTTGAAGGAAGTTCGTGAGGAAGCGGAACGCAAGGCGATTATTCGCGCTATGAGCTATTGCAACCAGAATATCAGTGATGCCGCAAACATACTCGGAATTACCCGCCCTACTCTCTACAATTTACTTGAACGGCTTGGATTGAAGTCCTGATCTCATTCTCGACGAACGAATATTTGTCTAGAACACTCAGTGTGACGATAGGTTTCGAAGCAATTTTTCGGCTTCCGCTCGCGCCGAAAATGTTGCATGTGATTTCAGCAATGTCGATAACGCCTCAATTGCTCCCTTTGTATCACCCTCTGCCACTAGTATTTGTGCCGCGTGCAACTGGAACTCCGGGTTGCCTGGCGCGGTCTGAAGCACATGATCGATAGAGCGTCTGGCTTCCATCAAATTGTCGTTTTCTAGTTGCACCATCGCCAACGTATCCATTATCACGCTTGACTCCGGAGCAAGTCGTTTAGCCTTCTGGACATAATCCAACGCCTGCGCCGGGTTTTCATTGCGCGTGTACCAGGCCAGATTGTTGAGTGCAATCACGTTGTCCGGATCGGACTCGAGAATCCTCTGATATTGATAAATTACACCGCCAAACTGAGCGTTGCTACGATATATTTCTGCCAGCTTTTCCCGCACGACAGTATCATTTGGATGATTCTGTAACCAACCCTGCAACTGCTCTATGCCTCCCTGAACATCTCCGACAGACTGCCTGTGCATGGCCAACGCAATTACATTATCCATTGTGGCTTCACGTGCGAACAATGTTTCCAATAAGCGCTTCGCTGTAGCATTGTCTTCCCTAAGTTGCGCTAGAGATACCTCAAGCCTGATCACATCAGGATTATCAGGGGCTATTTCCTTTAATTCTATTAACTGCTTTTCGAACGACTCCTCCTGATTCGAAAGCAGCGCCAGCCTGGCAAGAGCAATTTTGGCGTAAAAGTGATTCGGATCCAGTTTAACCGTACGTTCTAGCTCAACAGTGAACTGCTCCATGTCCCCAATACCGGCATACGCCTTGGACAACAAATAGTGATACTGACTGACATCGGGATGTATCTTCACCAACTTTCCCAATGTAACGAGAGCCTGATTGTAGCGATTAGCCGCCAGTTCGAATCCTGCCTGTGTTATCAATGCATCGGGGTGCGCTCTTTGCTCCTCTGAAAGTTCCTCGAACAAAGGCTGCACCATTTCCAGCTGGCCCTTTGCGATGTAATAACGCGCCTTCATCAATCTGGGCTCCATCGCTCGAGGATACGCAGTCAATGTACTCTGGATGCTGTTCAGCATTTCCTGATATCGACCTTCTAACGCGAACGACGCAGCTATTTTCAATCGCGTTTCCATATGCTCCGGATGTTTATCCAGTATCTTCTCCAGATACTCACGAGCCAAGATAAAATTTCGGTCCTGCACGGCTAAATCTGCCAGGCTGATACCCGCCCCAGGATCGCCCGGCCGGATCTCCAAAGCCTTAAGAAATGCTTCCTTTGCCTTTTCAATTTTCGCACCCGCGATGTAGGCCCTACCCAACAAATCGTAGGAGGTTGCACTATCCGGGTTTCGTTTTCGATACGCCTGCGCGGCAATGATTGCCTCGTCCACCTTTTCCTGACGTAGGTAGTTCAGCACGATCAACACATCCGCCTGCTCGTATCCAGGGTCCTCTTTTAATATTCCTCGTAATGTTTCCAGCCCAAGTTCTTCTGACCCAGCGGCAAGAAAACCTGCCCCCAATCGTGCCCTCGCTTCTGAGGATTTCGGTTGAAGTTCCGCCACTTTCGCAAGCACCTCCACCCCCTCTCCGCTTTTTCCCTGAGCGAGAAGAGCACTCGCCAATAAATTCAGGGCTTCAATGTCATACGGACGCACAGCCACTACCGGCAACAGTAATTGCTCCGCCTTATCATAGGATTCTTGTCCCAGCTCAAGTTTGGCAGCCAGTTTAGAACCCACCACACTTCCTGGCACCATGCCGAGAAACCGATAAATATTACTTATAGCCTGCTCGGGTAGTCCTTTCTCCAGGCTGATTGCCGCGAGATAGTAATATGTCTGCGGATAAGCATCGGAAAATTCTGAAGCGAGTTGGAATGATTTTTGTGCCTGATCAATGCGCTTGTTCTGCAGCATTATCAAGCCCCACGCAAAATTGACTCCCGGATGAAACCGGCTTGCACCGTACGCCTTACCAATGTAATCCAGATCCTTAGCTGCGCCGCCAAAATTTCGCTGGTATATCCTCATCATCGCCCGGTTTAAACGAGCATCAAAACTATTAGCGGTGAGCTTTATAACTTTTGTGTATGCCTGTTCTGCTTT
>JAAEXZ010000111.1 GCA_017879645.1 Nitrosomonas sp. | reverse complement strand
ATAGGTGGCTATGGCCTTGAGTAGTTCCGGCAATTCTTCCGGCTTGATTGCGGCTTGGTTTTTCTTTTTGTGTGGTGTGAGTGCGCCACGTAGATCGCCGGAAGGATCACGGGTGCAGCGGCCTTCTCCTTGTGTACTAAGACTGTAGCGAAATACTTGACCGCATACTCCAAGAACACGATGCGCCAGATCATACGAACCACGCTGTTCAATGATGCGGATCATATTGAGCAATTGCGGTGCTTCAATCTTGCTGATTGGGTACATGCCAATATAAGGAAACACATTACCTTCCAGCCGTCTCAGCACATCCTTTGCATGACTGCCTGCCCATATGTGCGCTTGCTTTGTGTACCATTCGCGAGCAACAACTTCAAAGCTATTGTCTGCTGCTTCCTTGGCTTTCTGCTTGTTAATCTTGCGGTCAATTAATGGATCGATATTGCTTACCAGTTTTACACGCTCAGCCTGTGCAAGTTGCCTGGCCTGCTTCAACCCCACAACAGGATAAACGCCAAGAGATAGGGATTTTTCTTTGTCATGAATTTTATAGCGCAGCCGCCAATACTTCCGGCCATCCTCATACACCCAAAGATAGAGCCCTTGGCCATCGTGCAGCTTGCGTATCTTGACGCCTTCCGAAGTTGCATTCTTGCAAGTTGCATCGGTTAGCGAGTCCTTGATTGCCATAATGTGGTAACTCAGAATGTGGTAAAAAAATTACCACACTTTTTACCACATTTTTTTACTGGCTTCTAGCGGATTAATCCGGATTCCTGCGGAGGAGAATATCCTGTAACTCTAGTTTTTTATTAGGATTTGTGGGTTGTCTCGGATTGCTACGGATGAGATTTTGGCGGAGAAAGCGGGATTCGAACCCGCGGTACGGCTTGAGCCGTACACACGCTTTCCAGGCGTGCACCTTCAGCCACTCGGTCATTTCTCCGGCTGTATGAAATACGGGGGCAAAGGATAAACCAGAACCAGGTTTCGGGCAAATTTGTTTTATGATGTTTTGACGCAAGATGAAGTGACTATTCGGTATTCAGGGCGTAAAAAGTAGCGCCATACTTGCAGAAACGAGTGCAAAATCAGGGCAAATATAGCCAGTCTGAGAAAGCAGCGCCTTGACCTGCTGGTGTGCCATCGGATTTGTGAATATTCCAGATCATGGCTTGGTTTATCCGGAAACGTTTACCGCTACTTGAAATTCTGATGCCTGTGTAGTCAGCAATAAAACCCTGCATCTTGGCCTGGTGTAGCATGCGTGTCCGATCTTCTCTGTTGACCGGTTCAGCGGTCAGGCGAGAGGGAGTTTGCGTAAACTGATGCCAATCCATTTCCCATAACTTCAGCGCAGCTTGATTGCCATAATTCAAGATCGGATCGGATTCTGTACCATGTGAAGCAACGACAATGGGGTTGTTGTACAAAAGTTCGGCTTGCTGTAACCAGGTACCTTGCCGATCGATAAGTTCTCTTTGTATGAAACGGGCATAACTATCCAGTAAATACTGACACCATTGAAGTTGCGATTCACTTATCCATGGATTGTGCATTGCGGTACCGAAATCTTTCTACAATAGAGTCAGGTCAATGATGTTCGAATTCCAGGCGACCTTCGAGGCGAATCAAGTCATCGATGGTTAATCCCACGGCAGGAGACCCGTTAAAAACAGTTCCCACTCTTTTTGTGTTGAAGTGTTCAAGCATGGTGTTATATGCCCTCGGGGGCAAGGGGAAGAGCTTCACTTCCTTGACCAGCAACAACGCATTTTTTAGATAGAATTCGATGAATTCCTTGACTTCCTTGGTTTCGGCGGCTTTGGCATTGACATAAATGAAAATCGGACGAGAAAGGGGTTGATAGCTTCCATTTTCTACGGTTTCAGCCGATGGAAAAATAGCTCCCTTATCGTCGCCATTATCGATACCCAGTGCGGCTACTTTGTTCCGATTTTCGATGTAATACGCAAATCCAAAAAAACCTAGCCCATTTTGATGCTGGGCAACGCTATCCACCAATAAATTGTCATTTCCGGATTCTGTGAAATCCTTACGACCTGATTGGGCTTTACCGATGATGGCTTCGGTAAAATAGTCATACGTGCCCGAATCCCTATTTGAACCAAATAATTTAATTGGCTCATCAGGCCACGCTGGATTGATCTGATTCCATTTCATGACTTTGCCCTGAGCCGCAGGTTCCCACAATTTTTTCAATTCCTTCACGGTCATGCTTTTGCTCCAGTGATTGTCCGGATGAACCGCGACAGTGAGCGCATCATAAGCCACGGGAATTTCGATATATTGTACCCGGGCATTTTTACAGTCCCTGATTTCATTTTTCAGAATGGGGCGGGAAGCATTGGTAATGGCAATTTCCCCGCGGCAGAATTTCTTGAAACCAGCGCCACTACCGGATATATCGACTGAAATCGATATCGCAGGCTTGTGGGTTGCCAGAAATTTATCCACTACCTTACGGGTAATGGGGTACACCGTACTGGAGCCATCGATGCTAATGTCGGATTGAGCGTAGGACATGCCGATTGTGCTCAGGGTTACCGCAACTAAAATTGAAAAGTATGATGACAAGCCATACGGATACGAATGCGACATTCCAGCCTCCTGTTGTAGAGATGCTCTTGAATAGGATTGGGTTCAAGGTGCCTGTTGGCAAATGGTAATGCAAGTTGTCATCGAATAACAATGGTTGGGTGAGCCAGAAGTAGAGTTGCCGATTAACACGTATTACATTATCCCTTTAACCTTATGTATTACCTATACAATTCATTGGTTCGACAAAATTAATGTTTGTTAATCCCCAAAGTTAACATTTATTAGCTATCAGTACATCCCGTCATTCGATAGTCTTTTTCTTGCAAGTATCCAATTTTTTAAAAAGTATGAAAGATACGAGCAGGCATGGCTGCAAAACGCATGCCTTTCAGGAAATCGCATTGAGTAGTGCGATCGCACATTAACGTGAAGTATATGAATTTATCTAACAACGATGAAGAACTTATACAAAACTACAACTAAAAGGGGCAATCATGTTTCAAAACCCAGGTCTTGTCGTGCGCACGACAAATCCTCTTTTGAGGAAAAAAGTTAAAAAAAATTTATCGTCGCTGATTTTGCTTTCTGGCACTTTACTGACGGTTTTTTTATCGAGTACCGGCGCTTATGCCGCTTCATTAAAGAATATCTCGGTTCCGCTGCCGGCTAATCTTGCCAATTTTGTCAAGGACAAGGAAGTCGCTATTCAGCTTGGCAAAGCGCTATTCTGGGATGTGCAAGCAGGTAGCAATGGCAAGCAGGCATGCGCTTCCTGTCATTTTCATGCCGGTGTGGACAGTCGTAGTAACGACAATACCGTTCATGCAGGCGCCAATGGGGTAGTGAATACCGCATTGCCTTTGGATGCGGCAGATTTTCCATTCAGTCGCATCAACGACGATATCGTTGGATCGCAAGGTGTACCTGCCTCCGAATTTATCGGGTTAGTTCATGGTGATGCAGTAGACGTCTGCAATCCCGCCTTTCCCAATGGCGATGCGCTGCAAAAAACAGGGCGTCAGTCTCCGGGCATGATCATGGCCATCTACAATCGTGTCAATTTCTGGGATGGACGCGCAAAAACGGTGTTCAACGGCGTCAATCCTGCTGGTGCGGGTACAGGTGCAAAAATCTGGGTCAATAATGGTACTGCGCTGGTGCAACAAGCTGTCAGCATACAACCCGCTAGCCTGGCGTCCCAGACGGTGGGGCCACCACTTAGCAGTGTAGAGATGTCCTGTGCCGACCGGATATTCAGCGATCTCGGTCGGAAAATGGTCAACAATGATGTTCATCCGCTGGCACAGCAGTTTGTTGCCGCTGACGATAGTGCGCTCGGGACATTATCGAAATGGCCGGATAAAGGTTTGAATGCGACTTACAAGGATCTGATCCGGCTGGCATTCCATGACAAACTGACTTCCGATGATGTGCTGCCGAGTGGTTCCGGATATACCCAAATCGAGGAGAATTTCTCGTTATTCTGGGGGCTGTCGGTGATGCTATATGGCAGTACGCTGATACCCGATGATAGCCGTTTCGATCAGTTTTCCGAAGGTCGCACGACGCTGACCGCTCGCGAGCAAAGAGGATTGAATATCTTCAATAACAAAGGACGATGCAGCAAATGTCATACGGGTTCCACATTCACCGCTGCCTCGATCGTCGATGGCAATCTGGAACGCCCCTTCACCAATAATGGCGTCCGACCAACGGCTGAAGATGGCGGGCGGCAACCGGAAAACAAAGGTAAATTCAAAGTTCCATCCATTCGGAACGCGGAATTGACAGGTCCGTATTTTCATACGGGTGGATTCCTGACCTTGCGACAAGTCGTCGATTTTTATAATCGCGGTGGAGATTTCAACAATGCAGCAAAAGATTCTCAAATCAGACCTCTGGGGCTGAATGAGGTCGAAAAGAATGCACTGGTTGCATTCATGCTGACATTGACCGATGAGCGAGTACGTTGTGAAAAGGGGCCTTTCGATCATCCTTCGATCGATATTGCAAGCGGTCCGTCCATCACCCAGGTTGGCAGAGATGGGCGAACAACGGATCAGTGTCTGAAACCGTTTTTGAATGCTAATCCATTTACGCCTTAGTCGAATACGGTAGCAGGTTTTCTGCATTGCAGTGCCCTCGTCGACCTACCGTTGACGAGGGCATTTTCTACATCGACCGGATGCGACGGATGGCTATGCGAAATAAATGAAAACGCATAGACACTTCAGAAGTATCCATGATGAATCTGATGAGGGAAATGAAAACCCTAGAATATTTGCGACAGTATCACCTATAGCCGGTTAGCGAATTTGCTTACTTTTTCAAACCTTTTACTTACCTGCTCACGTCACGGAGAAATGACATGAAACTTAACCAGACCGATATTGATTTTTTGCTGACCAATTTACTGGATCCCACACCTTCCAATCCCTAAGCCATGAGCGGATTGCGCGATCCATCCGGGCATAACAATAATCTGCTACCGGGAAAGGGAGGGTATGGATCTGCTGATAAAAATTTTCTGATTTCATCTTTGCGACGCAGATGGTTAAGCTGCAGGATGCCGACCGTTTGTATTATCTCGGTCGTCTGGACGGCACCAACCTGCTGAGTGAAATCGAAGGTCAAACTTTTTCCGACATCATCATGCGCAATACCGGCGCCACGCACCTCTGTGCCCCGGCGATGGTGGTACCCGATGCCTTTGTTGAAATGGGAGGTCCCAACTCAGATCATCAGCAGAGATATTCCCTGCGCGCCGACCTTCAGAAATCAGGGAATCCACTGATTCATCGGATCCCCGTTTCGGGACGGGCTATCACTTCAATCTGGCCATCTTTACCGGGAAGGGATTCAGCGAGACGATCGGCGGTACCAATGTGGCCGATACGATACGCGGTGGCTTGGGGAATGATACGATTTATGGCGATGGTGGCAATGACAACATCGACGGACAGAAAGACAACGATTTTGTTTATGGAGGAGACGAGAACGATGTCATTACCGATTCTTCCGGTGACGATTTCATTCGCGGGGAGGGTGGTAACGATAATATCAATGGCGGTGTCGGCTTGGATACATTGTATGGTGGTGATGGTGTTGATGTCATGCGCGGTGGCAGCGGTGCAGACCTTATGGATGGTGGCGAGGGCGACGATCAGTTGTTCGGTGGTCAGGATGATGACACGATTCTGGGCGGATTGGGCATCGGATACCATCGATGGCGGAATCGGTGCCGATAGGATCCGCGGTGGCGAAGGCAACGAACATCATTACCGGTGGGGAAGGCAGCGACAATTTACAAGGCGATGGAGGCATTTGTTCATTCAATCGCCGGGCGATATCGGTTTCAATCATATTTTTGATGGTGATGGTGGATGGTGTTCTGCTGGGCCAGGCGGCATCGATACCGTAACCTACGCCAGCGCCTTGTCCGGCCAATGTCGATCTGGGTAATACCGTGATCAAGTCGGTCGTTCCCGGTAACCCAGTGTCCGATGTTTCTCGTTTTATCGAGAATCTTGTCGGATCAAGCCACAGCGACATCATGTGCAATACCTCGATTACGGCATCCGATAATGTCATGGATGGTGGATTGGGAAATGATGTGATGACAGGCGGCAATGGAGACGATAATTACGTGGTCAATGCGGCCGGAGATGTCGTTACCGAAGTGGCCGGTCAAGGTACGGATCGCGTGCAAAGTGCTGTCGCCTATACACTTGCTACGCGTCCCGATATTGAAAATCTCACCTTGACCGGTGTAACAAATAGTAATGGAACAGGTAACGGA
>JAAEXZ010000110.1 GCA_017879645.1 Nitrosomonas sp. | reverse complement strand
GTTCACGCTGACAAGGCGTATTGCAGCCAAAAACATCGCGATGCTTTGAAGTCGCGCGGTATTAAAAACGGCATTCAGGATAAGGCTGCAAAGAATAACCCATTGACGCGACGGCAGCTGCAGCGTAACAGTCTCATCTCGAAAGCTCGTTATGTCGTAGAGCGCACCTTCGGCAGCCAGGCACGCTGGTTCAATGCCAAAATTCTGCGTTACCGCGGCTTGGCTTTGGCGCATGCCTGGCACATACTACTGGCGATGGCGTATAACTTGAAAAGACTCCCCAGACTCTTTGCTGATCGTCGAATAATTACGCAAACATAGGGATATTGTATCCTCTCAACCGGAAATAGCCGGTTGAGAGGAGTGATGCCTGGTTCGTGTGAAGACAATTGACCAAAAAATACCCGGTAACTTACAAATAAGTCGAAAATTACGCTCCCAAAAAGTTTGGGCAATTTTGCAAAGGTCTCTATTTATATGTAAAAACTTTTAGCATTTCAGACGTACCTCCATCTGTATCTGTTAATAAAAAAACTAAGTGCGATCCGCAGATTAGTCGAGTAGACAACATTATCAATTGCAACATATTTTTGTTCAACCCGCGCAGGCGCACTCTGATGTAGCCAACCTGACTCTTGATTGCAAACAATCTAATCAATATTGTACAAATCACCGCTTGGCATTTAGAAATACATACTACGATTTGATTAAATACAGCCAAATCTTTCCTATAGCACAAATTATCTTGAATCTCCTTCAGAAATAATTCTTAGCGAGTCATTTGGATTCACTCGATTGCTCAATAAAAACCAAGCAAAGCTTCTTAGAATTTCCTCAGCGTATACGCGGGAATGCCCCCAATAAGCAGCATATCCTTTCGCTAAGCCATCTCAACCGTAACATTCGCTCCCACCAACAGCACCGCATCGTCGCAGGTATAGGTGTGATAGAAACCCTGGCTGCCACCATCGACCCAGCCGCTATCCTGCAACGCAATATGGTCACCGCTGTTGCCGTGGACCTTGAGGGCGTTGGTTGAATCGGAAAGAGAAAGTAAGGACTCGGCGGTCAGCGTCAGCGTGTTGTCACCGCGACCGTACAGACAAATGGTTTCGATGTTGTGAATACGGTCACCGAGAGTAGTGAGGTCGAGATCCATGCCGGAACCGGCCAGATGCAGCGCGTCGTTGCCTTCGCCGCCATCGATGGCAGCAAACGTCAGATCGCCGATGCGGATGGCATCGTCGCCTGCTCCGGCATCGAAAATATCCGCGCCGCCACGACCGAGCAGGTTGTCGTTTCCTTCACCGGCGATGAAATGTTCTGCGGCCTCGCTACCTTTCAGCGTGTCGTCATCGGCTGTGCCGGTGATTTCAGGCAACTCTCCAC
This sequence comes from Nitrosomonas sp., assembly GCA_017879645.1. Lineage (GTDB taxonomy): Bacteria > Pseudomonadota > Gammaproteobacteria > Burkholderiales > Nitrosomonadaceae > Nitrosomonas. The sequence goes on along the minus strand of JAAEXZ010000110.1, from coordinate 5,144 downwards.
CACCATCGTCATGACCAATTTCACGGCTACCGAAGATGATGTAGCTGGAGCCGAATGAATCAACTCCTGTGGCACCAACCAGCAAATCATCGAAACCATCGCCGTTGACATCGCCCGCCGCACTGACCGAACTACCCAGGTAATCACCGACGCTTGCTCCATCCACACGAAAACCGTTGTTACCGTCCAAATCATCCAGATTCAATGTGGCATCAAAACCGGATGCCTTGCCAAATACCACATAACTCGATCCCGATCGGAGGTATGGGCCAGATTGGGGTACGCCGATAATGACATCGTCATAACCATCGCCGTTCACATCCCCCGCACCACTGACCGATTGACCAGAATGATCATACTTTGCCGCGCCATCCAGTCGAAAACCATTGCTGCCATCCAAGCTGGATAAATTCATGCTTGCATCGAATCCCGATGCTCGCCCAAACACCACATAGCTCGACCCGGAATTATCACCGTTGGGATCGGCTCCGGTTGCACTGACGATCACATCGTCGAAACCATCTCCATTGACATCGCCTGCATTGCTCACCACCCCACCTAAAAGATCACCCTCTGCAACACCATCCAAACGAAAACCATTATTGCCATTCAGGCTGGCTAAATTCATGCTTGCATCGAATCCCGAAGCTCGCCCAAACACTACATAACTGGAACCAGAACCTTCGCCATGCGGATCTGCTCCCGCTGCACCGACAATCACATCGTCAAAACCATCGCCATTGACATCTCCTGCACCGCTAACCGATACACCTGAGTCATCGTTCTGTGCCGCACCGTCCAGTCGAAATCCGTCATTGCCATTCAGGCTGGCTAAATTCATGCTTGCATCGAATCCCGAAGCTCGCCCAAATACCACATAACTCGAGCCTGATGAATGAGAACCCGCAGACGACGACCCAAGGATCACATCATCGAATCCATCACCATTGATATCTCCAGCACTGCTAACCGGCATACCGGCAGAATACACTGCATCAACCATCCGAAATCCATTACTGCCATCCAGCTTTGATAAATCCATCTGTGAGTCGAAACCGGATGCTTTACCCAGCACCACATAACTGGAACCAAAATCTGATAAGCCATTGGGGGCAGGGTAACTCGCACCGATAATCACATCGTCAAAACCATCGCCATTGACATCCCCAGCATTACTTACCGTTTCTCCAGACCCGGCTGCAAGGTCCAGCCGAAAGCCATTGCTGCCATCCAGCTTCGATAAATCCATCTGCGCATCGAAACCGGATGCCTTACCCAGCACCACAAAATCGGAAACGGAATCTCGGTGATCGAGATAAGTGTTTGGCGCACCGATAATCACATCGTCAAAACCATCGCCATTGATGTCGCCGGCACTACTGACGGAGCTTCCAACAGGAACTCCAGGTATGGCGGATATAAATGTACTATCCAAACGAAAACCATTACTGCCATCGAGCGTCCCCAGATCGAAAATGCCTTGTCCGGCCACGATGTCGGTGTCTACGGAGCGGTCTACCCGCAGCGTTGCCCCGTTATGCATGAAAACACGATAATTCTGATCGGTGCCACCGTCCACCCAGTTACCGTCGAGTACCTGAACGTGATCGCCTGTATTGCCTTCCACGGTTATCGTGCGAGAAGAGGCACTGGTGGATAAATCCAGGAAATCATTTAAGCTGAATGATAGTGTGTTATCTCCATCACCCGTCAGATCAATGGTTTCGATCTGATCGATACGGCCCTGCAGATCGGCCAGATTCATAGTCAACCCACCACCGGTCAATTCCAGCGTATCCATGCCCGCCCCGCCATCTGCCAACTGAAAATCCAGATCCGCCACCTTCAGGATATCGTCGCCATTCCCCGCCAGAAACGTATCGGCTCCGCCCAAACCAGCCATGCTGTCGTTGCCGTCACCTGCTTCAAAGTGGTCCTTTCCCACTGTGCCCGTCAGCACGTCATCGCCCGGTGTACCGCGTATCGTTTCATCGGAATGAAACTCGCTGCGACCAAATATAATATAGCTGGAGCCAGAGTTTTCACCATTCGGATCGGTTCCCGTAGCTCCGATGATCAGGTCGTCAAAGCCATCGCTGTTGACATCGCCTGCACTGCTGATCGGATCACCGAAAAAATCGCCTTTTGCTTCCCCATCGAAACGAACACCGATACTGCTATCTGAATAGGACAATATGGGAGAAAAACCGGATGCCTTTCCCAGTACCAGATAACTGGAACCTTGATTATATCCTTCCTGAACACCTACTATCAGGTCATCAAATCCGTCTCCATTGACATCACCTGCGCGACTAAAACTTGTACTGGCATATAAGCCACCAAAACTAAGCTGGAAACCATTCTGACCATTGAGATCGCCTATATCCATCGCTGCATCAAAACCGGAAGCCTTGCCAAACAAGACATATCCGGTGTCAAAACTCGAATATCTCGAAAATACCCTAGATCCGATGAAAACATCATCAAACCCATCACCGTTGATGTCACCCGCACTACTGATACTCAGCGTATTTGCAGGCCCATTCAGACGAAAACCATTATTGCCGTCCAGACTCGACAGATCCATGTGCGCATCGAATCCCGAAGCCTTGCCAAATACCACGTAACGTGCACCAGAAGAGTAGTAACTGTAGGGCTGTTTATTGGCACCTGGTGCATTGATGATGACATCATCGAATCCATCGCCGTTGATATCACCCACACTCGTGATCCCGCTTGAGGAATCAGCCTCCTCGCCATCCAGACGAAAACCCGTTTGTCCATCGAGACTGGATAAATCCAGTACTGCATCGAATTCCGATGTCTTGCCAAACACGACATACGTCGAACCTGAGTTATTACCATGCGGATCCGCTCCCGAGTCACCAACAATCACATCGGCCAGACCATCGCCATTGACATCCCCAGCGTCATGAACCGCATAAACCGACTGCCCTCCTGCCTCCGCCTTCAGAACAAAACCATCCTGACCATCGAGACTGGACAGATCCAGTGCCGGATCAAAACCGGAAGTGCGCCCAAACACCACATAGCTGGATCCTGAAGCATTACCATTTGAATCAAGCGTCGTGGAACTGACAATAACATCAGCTAATCCGTCGCCATTGATATCGCCTGCACGTTCCATTTTTTCGTTCGAGCCGGGCTCACCACCCTGCATGCGGAATCCATCGTTACCATTAAGATGGGTCAGATCGATATCCGCACTAAAACCGGAAGTCTTGCCAAAAACCACGTAACTATGAATTGCATGCTCATAAACCGAACTAAATCCTGAATCCTCGACTATCATGTCCTCAGCGCCATCGCCATTGATGTCACCGGCAGCGTTGATCGAAATACTCGATCTGTCATAGGTCGTCATGCCATGCACACGAAAACCATCATGACCGTCCAGACTGGATAGATCCCTGCTTGCATTGAAACCGGCAGCCTGTCCAAACACCACGTAACTGCTGGCACCCAATCCATTCGCATCATACGCACCGACAGCCACATCACCAAAGCCATCACCATTGATATCGCCCAGACTATTGACTGAAGAACCAGAAAAACTGTTGGCTTCGCCATCCAGCCGAAAACCGTTGCTACCATCCAAATTGGATACATTGATAATTGCAGTACTCATGATTTATTCCCCCAAAGATTATTTGAATATTTTTTGTATCGCACAGAAACAACCTTACAAGCTGGCATTACACCAGTTCAACTGCAACATTTGCCCCCACCAGCAGTACCGCATCGTCGTGGGTATAGGCGTGATAGAACCCTTGACTTCCACCGTCGACCCAACCATCGTCCTGTACGACGATATGATCGCCGCTGTTGCCGTGAACTTTGAGAGTGTCGGTTGAATCGGAGAGAGAAAGTAAGGTCTCGGCAGTCAGTGTCAGCGTGTTGTCGCCACGACCGTACAGACAGATGGTTTCAATGCTGTGGATTTGATCACCCAAGGCTGTGAGGTCGAGATTCATACCGGAACCAGCCAGATGCAGCGCATCGTTGCCCTCGCCGCCATCAATGGCAGCAAACGTCAGATCGCCGATGCGAATGGCATCGTCGCCCGTCCCGGCATCGAAAATATCCGCCCCGCCACGACCGAACAACTCGTCATTGCCTCCGTCAGCAATGAAATGCTCCGCAACCTTGCTGCCTTTCAGCGCGTCGTCATCAGATGTACCGGTGATTTCTGGCAGTTCTCCACCGCCGCCACCTTGACCAAAATCGCTGCGACCGAAGATAACGTAACTGGAGCTGGAACTGGAGTAATTGCCGGTATTATCATCAAAAAGTGTACCAACCAGTAAATCATCAAAACCATCGCTATTGACATCTCCCGCACTACTGACTGATCCCCCTGAAAGATCACCCGCCGCTGCTCCATCCAAACGGATACCGTTTTTGCCATCAATATTGGATAAATTCACCACAGCATCAAAACCGGAAGCGCGTCCGAATACCACATAACTGGAACCGGAATAACCACCATTTGAAGAGGCATCAGGAGCGCCAATAATCACATCATCAAAACCATCGCCGTTGACATCTCCGGCAGCACTAACCGATCTCCCTGAAAAATCGGTAGCTTCTTCCCCATCCAGACGAAAACCGTTATTGCCATCAAGACTGGATAAAGCCAGCGTAGCGTCAAAACCTGAAGCCTTGCCAAACACGACGTAACTGGAACCTGATTTGTAACCATTCGGTTCTGCATAAGGAGCACCGACAATCACATCATCGAACCCATCGCCGTTGATGTCCCCTGCGCTGCTAACAGAATCGCCTAAATAATCAAACTCTGTTTCACCTTCCAAGCGAAAGCCATTGCTACCATCCAAACTGGACAAATCAATCGCAGCATCAAAACCAACCCCCTTGCCAAACAGGACGTAGCTAAAACCAGCACTAGGATTGTCATTCGAGTCAAAAAAGGAAGGAAAACCAATAATCACATCATCAAAACCGTCACCATTGACGTCTCCGGCGTCACTGACCGAAGTAGCCACTCCATCCAGGCGGAATCCGTTGCTGCCGTCTAAACTGGATAAGTTTTGTGTGGCGGCAAAACCGTTCGCTTTACCAAACACCACATAGCTGGCATCAAAACCCTGAGCACCAACTAT
>JAAEXZ010000025.1 GCA_017879645.1 Nitrosomonas sp. | reverse complement strand
CGGGGATACTGATTTTTTCTGGATGGATGGCACAACCTGTTCAGGCCGATGCCGTGCATTTCAGGGAATGTATCGAGAATATTGCTACTCAGGCCAAGCAGGAGGGGATTTCGGAAAAAACACGCCAGTCGGTTCTGGGGCAGGTAAAGCATATTCCAAAAATCATCGAACTGGATCGCCGCCAACCCGAGTTCACACAATCCTTTGCCAGTTATTTTAACGCGCGCATCAACGAGGAACGAGTTCAACGAGGTCGTGACTTGATGAACAAGCATCGTTTGTTATTGCAACAAATAGAGAAAGAAAATGGCATACCGGCTCAGTATCTTGTGTCTTTCTGGGGATTGGAAACAAATTACGGTGGGCATTTTGGTGATTGGTCCATTCCTGATTCTCTGGCAACGCTGGCCTGTGATCCGCGTCGCAGCACTTTTTTTACCCAGGAATTGCTGAATGCATTGAGGATTATCGATGCTGGCGATATTTCCGCAGAACGCATGATGGGTTCATGGGCCGGGGCCATGGGGCATATGCAGTTCATGCCATCGACATTTTTGCGTTATGCCAAGGATATGGATGGTGATGGCCGTCGTGATTTATGGAATAGCATTCCCGATGCGTTTGGCTCTGCTGCAAATTTTTTACGACAACTGGGGTGGGTTCCCGGACTGGAATGGGGGCGGGAAGTGCGATTGCCCTCTGCATTTGATTACACTCTCGCGGGACGAGACCATATGCTGAGTTTCTCGGAATGGTCTAAGCTGGGCGTTACGACTACCGCTGGATCCTCGTTGCCAACGATAGAACAACGCGCAGCCCTGATCGTGCCGGCAGGCCATCAGGGACCTGCATTTCTGGTTACAAAGAATTTTTATGTCATCATGCGCTGGAATCGATCTGAATTCTATGCACTGTCAGTTGGTCATCTGGCGGATCGCATTGCAGGAGCGGTATCGCTTCAACGTACTCCAATGAATGAAACGATCAAAATTTCACGTGAGCAGGTACGTCAGCTTCAGAAAGATCTTTCCACCTTGGGGATTGATGCCGGTGATGCAGATGGTGTCGTCGGATCCGTTACGCGGCAGGCAATTAGCCGTTTTCAACAGAAAACGCAGCGTATAGCAGACGGGCACCTGGATACTTCACTACTCAACGCCGTTCGCGAGGCCGCGAGCTCACAAGTGCAGTAATCGGAGCATATTAAGTCAGCAAGTGCTGTATGGCCTGCTGTTCTGCCAAAAGCTCCTGATAGCTTCTTTGCATCTTTTCACTGTCTGCATCACTAATCGGTAAATCTTGCACGATTTTATAACGACCATTCTGACACACTACCGGGAAACTGTAGATCACACCGGCTGGAATACCATAACTGCCATTTGAAGGTATGCCCATGGAAACCCAATCGCTTTCCCGCGTACCAAAAATCCAATCCTGCATATGGTTGATGATTGCGTTGGCTGCGCTTGCAGCGCTGGATTTGCCGCGACGTGCTTCGATAATGGCCATTCCCCGTTTTTGTACAGTGGGAATAAAGTGATTTTCGATCCATCCACTGTCAGTAAGCAATGAAGTTACCTTTTCATTGTCAGCAGTAGCATGGCCGAGATCAGGAAATTGTGTATTTGAATGATTACCCCAAACAATCATTTTCCTGACGTTGGACACGGGTACACGCAGCTTCAGTGCAACTTGCGATAATGCACGATTATGGTCCAGTCGCAGCATTGCTGAGAAATTGTTGGGATCAAGATCCGGTGCATTTTTCATGGTGATATAAGCATTGGTATTGGCTGGGTTGCCAACAACCAGTACTTTTACATTACGTTTTGCGTTTGCATTCAACGCTCTACCTTGTTCGATGAATATCGGGCCATTGGCGGTGAGCAGATCCTTGCGCTCCATATTTTCACCGCGAGGGCGCGCACCGACTAGTAATGCAATGTCAGCATCATTGAAAACCACTTCTGCATTGTCGGTGGTGATGATTTCCGTCAGCAGGGGAAATGCACAGTCATACAATTCCATGACGATACCATCAAACATCGACTGCGCTTCAGGGATGTCATGCAATTGCAAAATAACAGGCTGATCCGGACCCAGCATGTCGCCGGCTGCAATGCGATACAGCAGGTTATAACAAATCTGACCGGTTGCGCCAGTAACTGCGATACGAATAGGTGGTTTCATTTTTTTCCGATCCTCGAGTAGCCACCACTCAAGAAGTGAGAAGTGGCAATGTGTGTGGGGAAAATTGACCAAATTATACTTGCAATCAGCTTCTCACGGAAGGGCAAGATAGTTTTGATCAGGTCGGACGAAACCATGGTATCAGCCGGTAAATGATGTGAGCGAAGAAATTGCCAATTGATTTCTCTGTTTGGCAACTTGCCACAAGCAGAACCGGGAATAGAAATGGATGTGTTCTTCCATCAGAACAAGTTATGTGTACTTGGGATCGGATTATTAAATGGTGCGGTAAACCAAGGAAGATTCGCTGAATTAAAGGATTGGAAAATATCGACGGCACACTTCGTTGTTAAGCAGAAATCAGGGATCCAACTTGATTTCATCCAATCAGGAAGCCGCAATAAAGTCTACGTGGGGTGATGCCAGAACCGTCCGAAGAATGTTTAGTGATGAATGATGAAGCTGGAGGAAGCTTCTAAGTTAGAAATCTTACACATTAATAGAATGGCAACATGTTCGGTAAAAAATTTACCTTAATATGCAAGTCATGAACATTTTTATGAACCATTTCGTCAGCGCTAGAAATTAACGGGTTAGATTTCGGCAATTTATTTATTTTTGTAATAAGGATTTAATTGAGTTCACATAATTTACAGATATTGCATAAAGATCAGGAAATCACTTATTCCAAGAATACTTATGATCAATATCAGACTCGCATAGCTGAGGTTTGTCACGATGCTTCTAAACAGGCATTGGCGACATTGGTTCGTTTATTCGGTGATTTAGATCTGGCCGAATCGACCTTGCAAGACGCAATTCAGATTGCCAAGAAGCATTGGTTACAGCAGGGAATTCCTGGTAATCCACAAGAGTGGCTGATATCGACTGCTTATTTAAATGCAATGCACAATCTACGTTTTGTTGACAATACCAGTGGTATTAACCATATTGCTGTGCGACGACAAAATCCGGCGACTCATTTGATGGAAATTTCCAGAAGTGAATTGCGTAACGATCAATTGTGTTTGATCTTTCTCTGTTGTCACCCCGCTTTTAATGTTGAAACCCAGCTTGTATTGACTCTGCATATTGTAGGCAGATTGCCTATAAATGCCATTGCTTCAGCATTATCGATACCACAGAAAGTTATTGCACAACGTATTATGCGGGCAAAAATCAAAGTTCGCGAGCACCGCATTGAGTATGAAATACCGACATCCGCTTATTTTTTGGAAAGACTAAATGCGATATTGCATATTATTCATCTGATTTTTAATGCTGGATACCAAATCTCATTTGATCGATCTCAAGATCAGCGCGATCTTTTCCGGGACGCTATTCAATTATGTCGATGGCTGTTGGGGTTGTTGCCGGAAGAATCCGAGATTCAAGGTCTGCTGGCATTGATGTTACTGCATAATGCCCGCCAAACAGTACAATCCAGTATTGAAAATGACTTAGTTTTACTCTTTGAGCATGATCGTTCACATTGGAAGCGGAATCTAATTGTTGAGAGCAGAATTCTGATTGGACAAGCATTAAATTCGTCTTGTTTCGGATCCTATACCCTGCAAGCTGCAATTGCAGCCGTGCATGCTGAAGCCCCCGATGCAGAAAAAACAGACTGGTGCAGAATCGTTGGATTGTATGATTTGTTGATGCGCGTCAATCCAGTACCCATAGTCGAATTTAATCGTGTGATTGCTTTAGCCATGGTGCATGGACCTGAAACGGGTTTGACGATGACAGCATCTCTGTTGCAGCGTGGCTTGCTGCACGACTATCACCTCATGTATGCAGCGCGGGCTGATTTCTTCTATCGTTTGGGGCAAGTGAATATGGCTATTAAAACATATGAACAAGCATTGGAGCTTGCTCAGTTGGAACCTGAAAGACAATTTATTGAATACCGTATGGCAGAATTGCCACAAATTTGAAAAATCTAAAATGTAAGAATTCTTATAGAATTGTCGAATAACCCCCGAGTTTTGGATAGTACTGTTTCCTGATAGCTTTTAGAATATTTCATATCGCATCAATTGAGCTTTGCCAGTCTTGATTACAGTCACAAAAAGTACCGGGTGCGCCCAGACGTTTTTTAAGTGAATTGGAAGAGATAATGCCTTTGCGAGTTTTGTTTGTGCACATTGAAAACTCCACTGCCTCAGAATTCGCGGTAAAGCTGTAAGTCAATGGTGTTTTGGAATTAGATCCCACTTTGCGTGATTCAACGGGGTTGCGATACTATGCCAGACGAGGTCACAATTGATCCCAAGATACACTAGACAAAGCAGGGAAAGTAATTGCGCTTACGTTATACTTTTATTTCAGGAAAATTTTTTTCATGGATTTGCTGAAGAGCATAAATTTCACGAAGTGCTTCCTGTGGAAATCCTTGTCTATTTCTTTCTTTATCAATAATCAATAATTTATTGATATATAAATAGAATTCTTTATAACCCCAGTGTAATTTTATCATTTCCGCAATACGCTGATAATGTGTATCAAGTAATGATTGATTATTACCTAAATAAACACCAAATTCCTTAATTGAGTTTTTTAGTGACATAATTAACTCGCAAACGACACAGAAAATGTTGAGAAACTAATTTGTACTTTAATTTCGGGTTATTTTTGAAAATCTTGAGTGCATAATATATAAAAAATATCAGGTTTTTTTATAGTAGGGTTGATTGAAATCAGTATTGAGTGTTTCATAAGGGGGAGCGTTATTCAAGCTCTTATGGGTTTTTACGGTATTGTAAAAGTCAATGAAGCAGAAAAGCTGAATGTACCGATCGGCGCAGTCTTTAAAGCAAATTTGAGGGTGCCACTATCTATGAGGGTGTGGATGACTCTCTCCGTCTTTCCGTTGATTTGCTGACGATGTAGCCTGTAAGGCTTTGAAGAAAGTATGACTGTTAGTTTCTATAGATAATGCCAGGTATAACTATCTACCCAGATTTTATCTATTCTTGCTTCCTCAATTAACGATCAACTCGGATATTCTGACTGCTTAAACGTTAATGTCTTGCCTTGTGGCGTGATTCCTCTTTGTTTTTGTTGCAGCAGTTTCAAACCCTCTTAATCAATTTATATCTACCCAGTGAAAAGCTGACCTCCATAATTTCGCGTCCTTGCTATAGTTCCAACCGTACTGCTTTGTTTATGAAATCTGTTGTAAATGATCGTTTCTTTTTGGAAGAACCGATGGTCAATATGCGCATAAACACTTCAATCTTTCAAATTTGAACGACATTTCACAAAGAGTTTACATTCTCTCAACAATCTCCTGTTTTTTACATCTTATAGTTAAGTCTGGAATACGGGCTGTCCTAATTTCATCTGGACCAAGCATCGAGTTAATTGCTGACCGTGTAAGTACCGTTAATAAGTGTATTTGAAAATGTAAGGATTATCTGTAGGAAGAATTCAAGGAGACCAAACATGTTTAAAAATTTAACAATAAAATCAAGAGTAATTCTGGTTGTGGGGTTACTGTCACTATTACTGGTAAGTGTGGGCATCCTGGGTATTTCGGGGCTCAGTCAATCCAATGACGCCTTTAAAGGTGCTATTCCATTGGGTGATCTGGGGTTGATATTGGATCGCATGCAGCGCGCACGCTTAAATGCAGTTGTTTCCGCTTATGGACGCAGTGGTGAAATCGTGAAACAGCGGCAGGCGTTGAATGCACAGAGAGATGTCGAGATTGCAGAGACATGGCAGAAGTATCTGACCAATAAACTCACGGATGAAGAAAAGAAACTGGCCGATGATTTCACCCAGCAGTGGAAAGGGTATGTTGAGGAGCGCGATCGCACCATGGATTTTGCAACTTCTGGAGAATTCGATCTGGCCATTAAGAATGCCATTACCATCGCAACCCCAAAATTCGAAGCGGCGCATGCCACACTATTTAAATTGCTAGAGTTACGGCGCGAATCGGCCACGAATGAATATGCATATGCAGAGAGCCAGTATGAAAGAACGCTGGTTATTACCCTGTCCACATTGGTATTTGGCGTTTTGCTGGCCATGCTGATTGGATATTTGTTGGTAAGAGCTATCGTGGGGCCATTGAATAAAGCCATTGAAGCAGCCAATCGTGTGGCATCGGGAGACCTGACTGGTCAAATTGAAGTCAATTCAACCAATGAATTGGGGCGATTATTACAGGCACTGAAATCAATGAACGATGGTTTGCTGGATCTGGTAGGCAAGGTTCGTAATAGTACCGAGTCCATTTCTACTGCATCAGGCGAGATTGCTTCGGGTAATCTGGATTTGAGTCAGCGCACCGAAATGCAGGCATCGAGCTTGGAGGAAACAGCATCCTCAGTGGAAGAATTGACGTCGACCGTGAGGCAAAATGCCGATAATGCTCGCCAGGCAAACCAATTGGCGGTTGGGGCATCGGAAGTGGCTATGAAGGGTGGAATGGTGGTCGGTCAGGTTGTAGAAACAATGAGCTCAATTAATGACAGTTCCAAGAAAATCGTGGAAATTATTGCCGTGATCGACGGGATTGCATTTCAAACCAACATTCTGGCTCTAAATGCAGCAGTGGAAGCGGCCCGTGCGGGTGAACAAGGTAGAGGGTTTGCAGTGGTGGCGACAGAAGTGCGTACCCTGGCGCAACGGTCGGCTGCCGCAGCCAAGGAAATCAAGGAATTGATCAATGATTCGGTGATCAAGGTTGATGAAGGCACGAAGCTGGTAGATGAAGCCGGTTCGACCATGGACGAGATCGTTACGGCAGTAAAACGTGTGACTGACATCATGAGCGAAATTTCGGCTGCGTCTCAGGAACAAAGTTCTGGAATCGAGCAAATTAATCAGGCAGTGACACAAATGGATGAAGCAACGCAACAAAATGCAGCTTTGGTAGAGGAAGCTTCGGCTGCTGCAGAGTCCATGAAGGAACAAGCAAACGTTCTCGCACAAGCGGTCAGTCAGTTCAAGTTGTCAAACGATGGTTACCGCAACGAGAAAACCAGATCGAACAGAAACGCCACATCCGCAATGGTATCTCGGTTGCCACAACGGGGATCAGTGACTAAGAAAAATCAACGCGAAGCTGATAATGAGGACTCGCCTGAGTCACACAGTGTGACATCTCGTAAAGTTGCAGTTGGGAGCGGAAAAGATTGGGACAGTTTCTAAGTTGTAACCAGTTTTACAAGATCATGTCATCCGCCAGGAAATCTCGAGTGAGATACTGATCTGTAAGTCAATGAGTAGTATGTGAATTTTTGAACGTTATCGATGGTAAATTTAATCTGGCTTCAATCCAGATAATCTTCGGTAACGTTCTTTTTTCGTCTTCCAGGTTCGATGCAAGCTGGTTCTGGCTCTGGCTCTGGCTCAGGATTGAGTCATCATCGAATAGAGTTGGTCCTTATGTGACAGACGCTTCTTTTTGAGTGCTTCCAGATATTCGTCAGAAGTATTCTCCGCACCTTCTTCGATTCTCATGATTTCACGGTTAATTTCATGATATTCATCAAACAGCCGTGCAAAATGACTATTACTGGTTTTAAGTTCATGGATACGATCGTGATAATCCGGAAATTCATGATGTAAATCGTGTTTGTCTAGCATGTCGAGTCCTTGTTGTTGCCGTTATGAATGAAATTGAGACGATACCGCAGATCAGAATTCAATGGGATCCACTTCGAGTATCCAGCGGATCCGATGATGATCATTGAGTGTATTGATTTTTACTTGCCATTCGGACAGAAATTGATGCAAATGACTGCGTGATGCCGATTGTACCAATAAATGTGCCCGCTCAAAACCTTTGAGCCGTGACATTTGCGCTGGCACTGGGTCGAAGATTTCGATGTCGCGTGAAGAATCAGCAAGTTGGGCAGCCTGTATCAGAAAATTCATCACCTTGCTGACTTCGTGTGCTTCGGCGCGGAGCAGTGCTTGAAAAACATAAGGTGGCAGCCCTGCCATTTTTCTCTCTGCCAATAGCATATGGGCAAGCGTGTCAAAATCATGTCGCTGGAGGGCGGCATAAAGCGGGTGTTCCGGGAATTCGGTTTGAATGTAGACGTGACCAGGGATCTGTGCGCGCCCTGCGCGCCCAGATACTTGCATCAACTGGGAAAAAAGATGTTCACTGGCGCGAAAATCGGTGCTGTAGAGCGAAGCATCGGAATTTAATACTCCTACCAATGACAGATTAGGAAAATCATGTCCCTTTGCCAGTAATTGTGTGCCAATGAGGATGTCAACTTCCTGCGCGCGGATTTTTTTCAGCATGATATTCCAGGCTTGCTTGCGTTGCACGCTATCGCGATCGATTCGAAGTATGCGCGCTTCTGGAAAATGTGTCGTCAGTGCTTTTTCGATGCGTTGCGTACCCTGACCGAATGGAACGATGTCGTGATTACCGCATTGCGGGCAGATTTGTGGAAAGCTTTCCTGTCGACCGCAGTGATGACAGCTGAGTTGCTTGTTATGCAAATGCACCACCAAACGGCTTGAGCAGCGCTGACAAGTAGCCGTCCAAGCACAGAACTTGCAGAGTAATACAGGGGCATAACCTCGGCGATTGATGAAAACGAGACTTTGCTGCCGCTGATCGAGACATTGCTTGAGTGCTGTTAATAAGGGTTGCGACAACCCTTCCTGAGGTTTGTGGATACGCACGTCGATCAAGCGGATGGCTGGCAGCGATGCTGCTTGAATAGCTCGGGACCGTAGGCGTAAATGACGATAACGACCACGAAGTGCGTTGTGGAAGGTTTCCAGAGAGGGAGTGGCAGAACCGAGTATGACAGGGATATGATGTTGTCTTGCACGAAAAATGGCCATATCGCGAGCAGAATAGCGCAATCCATCCTGTTGTTTGAACGCATGATCCTGTTCTTCATCCACAATGATCAAACCCAGGTGCGGAAGTGGTGTAAACAGGGCAAGCCGTGTTCCCAGTATGATTCTGGCTTGACCCCGTTGCGCCTCCAGCCACCCCGATAATCTTTCCGTATCATTGAGTCCGCTATGCAAATTGATAATTGGGAAAGCATTGAAACGACCACGAAAAATAGACTCGAGCTGCGGAGTCAGATTGATTTCCGGTATTAACACCAATACCTGTTTGTTGTGTTCCAGCGCAGTTGCAATGACTCTGAGATAAACTTCGGTTTTTCCGCTTCCGGTAATGCCATGCAATAACCAAACAGCAAATCGATGCAATCCGGATTCAATTTCGCTGACAGCATGGGTTTGTTCATCGTTCAGATGTGGAATCGAGGTGGGGATGATCGTTGTGCCGGTGGACCGGGGAAGGGGGGCAACCCAATTCATGGTAATCCACTTCTTTATCCAGAATTGGGCGCGAGGTGAAATACCCGCAAGGTCTTCTGGCGTCAAAACTCCTGACTGTTGGAACCGTAGCAGTAACTTTCGTTCGATTAAATTACGGCGAGGAAAAAAGTCAGGATTGATTTGTTGACCCGTTTCGGTGAGCTGAAAGCATGTGTTCCGGGCATCTGCCTTGGATTTTATGGTAGCATTTTTTCTGAGTCTGGCAGGTAAACTGTTGAGCACAATCATGCCCAATGGATAGTGATAGTACTGACTGCAGAATTGAAACAGATCCAGTAGTGGAGTCGGAAGCGGAGGGGATTCCCTGAAAAGAGTGTGGGCGGATTTAAGTTTCTCGACAGGGACCTGGGATTCTGTATCAACAGCTAGGACGATGCCTATGACTAGTCTTTTTCCGAGAGGAACGCATACACGGCATCCGATATCCTCACTCGTGGCAGCGTCAGCATAATAATCGAACAGCGTGTTAATGGGTATATTCAGTGCGACACGGATAATCGGCATGAATATATGTCATGTACTAGATGATCGGATTAAAAGGTGACCGGAGGTTTTCATTGTTGCAACTCACCAAAAACAGCAGCGTGCTTTTGGTGAGTTTGAGTCGATTGCTGCTGCTAGTGAGATACCCGGTGAAGGGTAATCGATGCTTCACCTGGCTTGTCCAGTTTGGCGGTTTTGCCATCGGAACTGAGCGTGAAACCGGGTGCGGCACTGGCGTCCAGATCCGAGAATCCGGCGCAACCATTCGTGTTATAGGTGTAACTGGATAAGCTGAGCTTGCTGGAGCCTTTGTTATAACTATAGGACGCGAACTCGATTCCAGGTTTCCCGCATTTGGTCTGATCAGCCCGTTGTGTTTCTCCGGTTGGGTCAATCATCATGAACTTGCCATTCGGGAAGAAAATCAGCAATGGCGTTTTGATGGCAGTGGCATCAGAAGCCCAGGCACCGACGATACCTGTTGCTTCATTGTCGATCTTGGAAAAACGGGTTTCCTTGACGACTTTCGGAGCCACTTCATTTTCATCGCTTAATTGGATTGGTTTGGCGATATGGAAGAGTTCACCAAATACGCTGCTTTCTTCCCTAGCCCGTTGTGCACTAATGATGTCCGAGTTGATCAGTTCAAAACCATCCGTACGTACCCGGCGAGTGGGATTAGGGTTAGACAATCCACCTTTCAGATTGGTATCGACGGAGGGTGTGCCGACCAATTTAAAGCCGCGGGTATCAAATTCAACGGCTTTAGCGGTGCCATATTCCACACCGCTTTGGAAGATGGTGCGGCCACCGCAAACGCGGTTCTCATCACAGGAATCATCGGTTCTGGCATCACCATGCAAGTATTCGCCGCTATTATCGGCTGCAACACGCAGAACACTCGCTGTCTGGTTATTGTAACTGACCCAGATTTGGGCGCTGAGTAAGGCTACACCCTGAGACAGAAAATGCGTGCTAGCTTCTTCCGTAGTTTTGACTTGACCAGTACCGCCGCCACTTTCAATGATATTTTTTAATCCGGCAGATTCTGCGAAACCATCCGGATTACTGTCCAGGTTGATGGAAGATTTGACCGCTGCGGCCATTTCATTCGAGATCGAAATGCCATTGCCAGGATCTCCATCGGAATCAAGGGATTGCAATAGAACCAATAGATTTTGCAGTTTGCTGTCCTTGCCATCGGCCAGTTCAATTGGGGTTATAATGAGCGAACCGGGAATGGTGGCGAGTGTCAAACTTCCCAGTTTAAATTCAATTTTATCGCCATGATTGAAATTGAAATTGCCTTTGTCATCAGTCGAGCCGGATTTGCCGGAAGTTGCAGCATAGGTAATGCCGCTTACCGGAGAATCAACCAGAATACCGGTAGCAGGTCCCGTTGGTAAAACTCTTTGGGTTTCGGTAGTCGCAGTTTGTGTCGTTACGTACTTTTCGTTACTACCACTATCGCATGCAGCGAGACCGGTTATACATATTGCAGATATTAACTGTGCCCATGGTTTTTTGAGTGATGCCTGTATTGATTTCATTAAGATGCTCTCTTCTTGAATATATGAAATTAATCTTGCGCGCTTGAATTGAAATAACCCGCAGGTATGAACGCTATTTTACTATCAACATTGCTATTATAACCATGCAATTAATTTTCGTTTGCAACTTGCTTGTTCGGGTTTTAATTTTTTTTTGTTTGGTGTATTTTCGCCGCTAGTTTTTTATTGGGAGAAGATAAGGTAACAATATGTCAAATTTGGCTGAAATCTCACAACTGACGGGGATGTCAGTGCAACTTCCGATTGCATGGTACTGGGATCCTGAAATATACGAACTAGAAAAACGTGTCTTGTTTGATCGTGGGCCAGGTTATGTGGGGCATGAAATCATGGTGCCTCATGTTGGGGATTACTATGTACCAGAGTGGATGAATCAGGCCAAAGTGTTGGTTCATAACGAACAGGGAATCGAACTGCTTTCCAATGTCTGTCGCCACCGGCAAGCACAACTATTATCCGGAAGAAACAATGTGAAAAATATTGTTTGTCCCATTCATCGCTGGACTTATGCACTCGATGGCAAGTTGCTTGGTGCGCCTCATTTTGACAAAAATCCATGTCTGAATTTGAATAAGTTTCCATTACAGAACTGGAATGGATTGTTATTTAGTGGCAGACGCAATGTTAACCAGGACATGGCTAATCTGAGTGTACTGAAAAATTTTGATTTTTCCGGGTATGTCCTTGATCGCGTCCAGATCGAAAACTATGCTTGTAACTGGAAGACCTTCATTGAGGTTTATTTGGAAGATTATCATGTCGACACTTTTCATCCTGGATTGGGACATTTTGTCAATACCAAGGAACTGAACTGGGAGTATAACGAGTGGTATAGCGTACAGACTGTTGCGCTGGATAATGCGTGCTTGCAACGTCCCGGCAGTCCGGTCTACGCCAAATGGCACGAACAAGTACTTAATCGGTCGGCTGGAGGGGAATTACCTGTGCACGGTGCTATCTGGTTACTGTATTACCCGAATATCATGTTGGAATGGTACCCGCACACCCTGGTTATCAGCACCATACTGCCAACCGGTATTGCAAGTTGTACCAATGTGGTTGAATTTTATTATCCCGAGGAAATCGCTTTGTTTGAGCGCGAGTTTGTCGAAGCTGAACAGGCTGCTTACAACGAAACAGCTCTGGAGGATGACGAAATCTGCCGATTGATGACGGCAGGCCGACACGCCTTGTATACACAGAATCTGAATGAAGTGGGACCTTATCAAATGCCGATGGAGGCGGGTATGGAACATTTTCACCAGTTTTTGCGACGTGAGCTCGATGCACATCTAACCTGATCTGAAAAGTTAAAATTTAATCTCGATGGTGGTTTTTCATGCGTTCGCTATGGATGCTGGTGGCAGGATTTATGTTTGCCTGCATGGGTGTGTTCGTTAAGCTTGGGTCTCAGCATTTTTCCAGTACAGAATTGGTTTTTTATCGCTCATTGCTGGGGGTCTGGATCACTTTCTGGGTAATTCGCTATCAGCGTTTGCCGATCGTTACGCCACATTGGAAAGTCCATTGTTGGCGCGGAGTGAGTGGTTTGATCAGCTTGTTGCTGTTTTTTTATTGCTTGACCCGCTTGCCTTTGGCTACGGCAATCTCACTCAATTACACCTGGCCGTTATTTGTGGCACTGTTTTCCACGTTAATATTGAAGGAAAAAATTCATAAACTACTTATTGGCTCCATTCTGGTTGGTTTTGTCGGTGTAATTCTGCTATTGCAACCGGATTTGACTGAACAAACACTTCCGATGGTGAATGTCATGGGAGTGGCTTCAGGTTTTTTTGCCGGTATTGCTTATATCAATGTCAAACAGCTTGGTCTGCTGGGGGAATCAGAGTGGCGCGTGGTATTTTATTTCACCTTGATCAGTACATTCGCAACTGGAATCTGGTTGTCATTTACTCATATGAATCCAGTCACTGAGCAGGGGTTATTGTTGTTATTGGGCATGGGGGTAACGGCAACTTTGGCGCAGTTAGCCATGACACGGGCTTATCATACCGGTGTGACATTGGTGGTTACTGCATTGGGCTATAGTACAGTTCTGTTTTCGAGTCTTTTGGGAGTGTGGTACTGGAATGAAGCTTTGTCTCCACTGGCGTGGTCAGGTATCTTGCTGATTGTATTGGGAGGTTCTGCGAGTGGCATATTGAGCCTAAGACAGGCTCTGGTGATGCCCCGGAAGTAGTGTGCAAGTAATAATTGGAAGCAATATTTGCACCATTGAGTTTAATTGCCTATGATGGGCTCGTCTATCATTTGAGGTGAAATCATGATTACTATTCAAAAGAAAAACAATTTGATCATTGTTGCAGTGATTGGTGAATTTACACTGACGGACTATAAGGAATTCGAACAGCAGGTGCTTTATCAGTCTCATTTTGATGGCAAAGCCAATCTGTTATTCGATTGGCGGGATATGCTGGATTACACCGTGGATGTTGCTTGGGAAGAAATCAAATTCTTGCGGGAGCATGGTAGCGAATTTAACCGGGTTGCCGTTGTGACGGACGATGAGTGGCAGGCATGGGGAGCATGGGTATCCAACCTCTTTGTCAATGCCAATGTGTCTGTATTTCATGATTACGAGGATGCGGAAGAATGGGCCTCGGATATGGTAAATAGCTGACTTGGTTTTAATTCATGAATCAGTTTGGATGTGCAGGAGTGAATTGATCATGAAACATATTCTGTGTTGATGTAGTCGGTTTTTTTTACTTCAAATTTCAAATTCACTATGGATGAATTGGTTCTGGTAAGAGTATTGCATGTGCTGGGTGTCGTACTTTGGATAGGTGGTGTAGCTATGGTTACATTTGTTTTATTGCCGACATTGGCAAAAATGCAATCGCCATCTGAAGCCATGGCTTTTTTTCAGCAATTCAGGCAGAGATTTGCGGCTCAGGCGCGGTTATCAACTTTGGTCGTCGGCATATCGGGTTTCTATATGATTTATGCACTTGATATCTGGCATCGCTTTGTACAGTGGCAATACTGGTGGATGCATGCCATGGTGCTGATTTGGTTATTTTTTAGTGTCATGTTATTTGTTATGGAACCACGGGGTCGCAAGCAAGTTTCCGTAGCATCGTCGTCCGAAGTTTCGGCTGCAACATTCGTTAAGATTCAACGCAAGCATTTGTTGTTATTGGTATTGGGGTTACTGACGATTGCCGGTGCCGTGGCTGGCAGTCATGGCTGGTTAATTTCGGGCATTTGAACCATGAGCTATGCATTACTCAAGATGATTCATGTCGGTAGCGTTGTGGTCAGCTATACCTTTTTTTTCGTTCGCGGAATCTGGTTGATGCGTGATTCACCGGCATTGCAGCAGCGCTGGGTAAAGGTTTTGCCTCACATTATTGATACTGTTCTATTGACCAGTGCTATTGCACTGGCAATAACGATACAGCAGTTTCCTCTGGAACATATCTGGTTGACGGCCAAGGTGATTGGTCTGCTTTGCTATATTGGGTTGGGCATGATTGCACTGCGTTTTGGCAAAACGCGATCTGTAAAAATTTCAGCCTGGATTGCAGCTCAATGTGTCTTTGTATATATCGTATTGGTGGCCATCAACAAGGATCCGACGATCGGTATGTGAAATTTTGCCGATGCACTTTATCTGTTTTCCAATTCATTATTCATTTGACAAAGCTGGCTTGTGAATCTGTCGGATTTTCAGTTACACCAGGCGGATTCCAGGGACGCACAAGCTATTGCTGATCTCGTCAATTTAACCTATCGTGGACCAGCCGGCTGGACCCGAGAAACCGCGATTATCGATGGAACCCGAACCTGTCAGGATGAAATCGAGAAAATAATGTTGAATCCGGAAGCTTGTTTTCTGGTGAGTTACTGGCAGCAGAAGCTGGCAGCATGCATTTGCGTCGTGCATGAAAATGAACATGCCTATATCGGTTTCTTTGCGGTTGATCCGGAGTTGCAGAAAAAGGGACTGGGGAAACAGGTATTGATGCAGGCCGAAATGTTTGCATCAAGCACGATGGGAGTGTGCAAATTTATTATGTTTGTCGTTTCCCAGCGTCAAGAATTGATTGCATTCTATCGCCGCAGAGGATATGTGCCAACGGGGCGGATTGAGCCCTATCCGCTGCATTTGGGTATGGGGATACCCAAAGTTCCAGGATTGACAATCGAGTATCTCGAGAAATTGATCTAGTTGAGTAGGTATAAACATACCCTACAGGATGGAACATTCTGATTTTTATTTTTTGTCATTGACGTTATCACACCAAATTATCCCTATAGACAAAGGGATATCATACTTTAATTATAAAGACATTACTGCTAGCAATTGTTTTTGTTAACATTTTCTTTACAGTCTCATGGTAGTCTAAATGGAGCATTTCCATGTTTCTCAAATGGATGCGATTTGTATACTTAATAGATGAGGAAAATCATGCTTATAAAACTATTTTTGGCCGCAGTATTAAGTTTAAGTGTTTCATGTTATGCAGAGTCGGGAAGTGATCAACCTAAGAAATTGCTGGATTCCAGCCAGATTAAGAAATCATCAACCGATACCGGTTCATCTACACAATCAGCACCACCCAGTGCATCCGCTAAAAAAGCAGAATCACAGTCATCACAAGACACCAATCAGGATGAGAAGCCTTCGATGATTAAGTATTGCCAAGAGCATACTTGTTAATTCCATGATATTTTGCAAACGGAGAATAAATTCATGAAAACTAAAATATTGGTAAATCTGGCTTCGATAATCATTGCGGGTTATGCATCCATCGCAGTCTCCGCACCTGAATGGAATCATAGCGAACAAGCTACCTGGTGGGCTATTGAGGATACGACGAAAACACTGCCGCAAAATTTCCCTTTTGCGGAATGTGGTGTGGGCACGCATCAATCACCCATCGATCTGGCAGCGGCAACTTTCGATAACACAAAACCTTTGAACAATCTTGCGGTTACGTATAGCGCCGATACGCCAACATTTTTCAACACAGGTCATGCGATACAGGTCAATACTTCCAGCAGTTTTACAGGTGGACTGAAAGTTGGTGATGAAACACTTCCGTTAATTCAATTGCACTTTCACGAACCCAGTGAACATGTGATCGGCGATAAAAAATTTCCGGCAGAATTACATTTTGTACATATCACTGGAGACGGTAGGATTGCCGTGTTGGGTGTGGCAATCGACGTCGGTACTGAAAATACTCTGTTCCAAACCATTCTTGACAATATGCCAGCCGAGGAGGGGGGAAAGAATTCAACCTCGGGTATTCAGTTCAATCCGGCACAATTACTGCCCGCTGTTGATCTCGAGAATCTCAAGTATTACACCTTTGCCGGTTCATTGACTACGCCTCCGTGTAGCGAAGGGGTGCAGTGGTACTTGCTATCTGAAATCATTACGATTTCTCAAGCGCAGCTGGATAAAATGAAAACGTTCTATACGAACAATGCTAGAGCAGCACAAAGCCTGAACGAAAGATCGATTTTGACTAATCAATAATTCTCAAGTGTCTTCATCTCTCCCAGCTCTGCAACTGCATCTGGGGGATGCGATCAGTTTATTCTGATCGCTCATTGTAAAATTCTCTGCCAGACTATTTTTTTAGTTTATGAAAATCTGACTTATTTAATAGAATAAATGGAAATGTCTTAATTGAAACAAATCTCTGGGTTGTTCATAGAGAAGTTGATTGAGGCAAGTCGTCAAGTTGAGCATTATTCAAGTTCTCATGGGTTTCATGAAATTGTGGAAATGGCGAACTGGAATTCGCCAAATTTTTCTGACGAGGAATTGAATAGGTTTTTACCGTGTCTGTATCAGCAATTGATTGTTTGATATTTATCCAATCGGAACCTGAAAAGATACTGTAACCATAGCTATAATTTTTTTGGTTACACGCAGTTTACGGCCCGTATGGCAATCTAATGCGAGTTATTTATTGTTTGCACTTGATAAATAAATTGCGGGTAGCTACAGCACCGCTCTGGAAAGTATGAGAAACCGTATTTATTTTTGTTCTGGCTTCAAATTCACGAACTGCATTTGTCAGTGACACGACTTCGCCCTGTTGATTGAGTATTTGGTATCCGCGTGTACTGCAGATTTCTCCGGCTTTTTCAAGGCAGTGGCTATAATTCATGCCTGAACCGCTACAATTGACATTGTAGCCTTTGGAGCCATCTGCAAGATAGATTTCCTTGAATGAAACACAACCGGCAAGTAATGCAATTGAAGTTAACGATATAAAAGTAAGAGAAACCCGTGCCATTTTATTTCCTCGTGACTTGTTGAAGAATGGTGTAGCGAATTGATTTGATATGGGAAATCCAAATTTCCTCATTTAAATCGTTCGAGTATTCTAGCAGGTGCATGTGGACAGCGCAGTGATTCTTGATTTGATCAAACTGCTTACACGGCATACAGTATCGATAAATTTATATTTCAATTGTTTGATTGGTGGCTTTGGGACATATGTAACCTGAATCACCGTTTTACTCCTACCGGTAATTAACTTGACTTTACTAGACGATTTTTTATTGAACCTAGAGAAACTGGATTTAACAGAGATCATTCGTCTGCAAAATCAGATTTCCAACACACTGACACAACGATTTGGAAAATATGTGGCATTAGCTTCGAGCGATATCGTTGGCAGTACTTCATATTTTGCTCATTTTGGAGATGAGGCGGGGCGCCGTTTGCAGCAACAGCATTTTGATTTTCTTGCACAAGCGATAGAGAAATCGGACGGACAATTTATCGATATGGTAGGCGATAGTGCCCTCATGGTTTATCCAACCGTCGAGTCAGCCATAAGACATGCGCTCGAATTCAAGAGGATAATGCAAAAAAATAATTGTGATTTGCCGGTGGAAAAAAAATGGGCATCCCGTATCGGGATCCATAGTGGAATCGTTCTCACCGATGGTGTCATTTATTCAGGCGATTCTATAAATATTTGCGTAAAAATCTCTTCTACTGCACAAGCAGGTGCGATTCGCTTATCAAAAACGGCTTTTAGCGAACTACCCAACCTACTTCGCCTGGCTTGCCGAAACATTGGCGCCATCACTTTGCCAAGCACTTCATTGTCGATTGAGGTTGCCGATCTGGTCTGGCAGGATTTGTTACTGATTCCATCCGTGCTGTTTATCGAGGAAACAGGTACCAGGTATTTACTACCGGAGCAACCGGTAGTCAGTTTTGGTCGAATGGCTACGATTGAAGGATCCAAGGCTAATGATATCGTTCTGGAGCATCCGGATCCCTATTCTTCAAAACTCATCAGCCGGTGGCATTTCGAAGTGTTACAGGCGGCTGAAGGGTTGGTTCTGCATGTACTTTCCGACAAATTGACAGAAGTGGATGGCCATGTCGTTGCACCGGGTGAGTATGTGCCGATCAAGATTGGTAGTCGTGTGCGTGTGGCAGGTGTGTTGACCATTCGGTTCCTGGCCAATATGGAATCACTCAACAGTATGGAAACAATTATCGTTGAGAGTCTGTAATTTTATAAAACTTCCTGCTCGGGGCGCGATTGTTCTCGGGATAAGCAGGAAGGATATATGCAGTTTGTTTTAAGTGCTGTTCATACAATTACTTTAGTATATTTTATGGTGTTATTAAATTATTGATATTAAAAAATATATTATTTCATGATTTAATTTACATCGACATGATGGTTCAAAATCGTGAAAAAACTACAATATTCTGTTGTTTTATTTTATGCCATGTAGGTAATTTTCTTACATTCTGATTGGAAAATTCCCTAAACGTATTTAAGCGCAACTTCCATTTACTTCGATCACTTGATGCTTGAAAATTCACATTGCGTAAATAGTGAAATCTGGATTGAGATATTTATATCGAAAGGAGCATTGAGATGGAATCAGATCAAATGTTGGGTGAAATCAGAGACATTAATTTGAGTTACCTGATGCTGGCCAAACAGATGTTGCGTGAAGACAAAGTTTCTGCCATGTATCGACTGGGTATCAATCAGGATGTGGCAGAAATTCTGGATAAACTGACGTCAGCACAGTTGGTCAAGATGGCAGCTTCCAATATGCTGCTATGCCGTTTTCGTTTTGATGATCGTCTGATTGCTGAAATGCTATCGAATGATAATCGTGACCAAACCATCACCAAATCGCATGCAGCCATCCTGATGGCGGGGAAGCCGGCTGAGGCGATTGTCTGATTAGTTAGCACACAACAGGAGGTTATCATGCGCAACCGGAGTATTTTGACAGAAGCCAAACAAATTCAATTAGCGACTGAATTGATTTCGTTGGGCGCGCGCTTACAAGTGTTGGAAATGAACACTGACCTCAGTCGTGAACGTCTGGTCAAGCTGTATAAGGAAATCAGGGGAGTCTCACCTCCCAAGGGTATGCTGCCTTATTCCGAGGACTGGTTCATGAGCTGGCAACCGAATATGCATTCATCGCTATTCATTAATATTTATCAGTACGTTACAGCTAATACTGGTGTGAGCGGGATTGATGCTTTGATCAAAAGTTACCGGTTATATATGGAACATATCAAAGTCAATCAACAGGAAAAAGTTCTCAGTCTTACCCGAGCATGGACTCTGATTCGATTTGTTGAGAGCGGTGTACTATGTATTGCGCCTTGCGTAAGCTGCCGAGGCAAATTCGTGGTGCATTCACTAGAGATTCACTCCAACCATATCTGTGGCTTGTGCAACATTCCATCCCGTGCTGGAAAAACCAAAAAAGCCAGTATGGGTATTCATTAAGAGCAATCGAGTTTGATTTGATTATTTGAGCAGCGTTTTCATTCGATTCAATGCCTGTTCGAGATTGCACATCGAAGTCGCAAATGACAGTCTCATGTAGCCTTCACAGCCAAATGCCGAGCCGGGAACGACGGCAACACCGGCATTTTCCAGCAGATATTCGCTAAAAGCGATATCGTTCTGCGCACTGATACGTTTGTTTTGAAACAGATAGGTCATGCTTTGACGAACGTCGGCATAAGCATAAAAAGCGCCATCAGAGAGTAAACATCGTACACCATTAATCTGATTCAACTGCTCGGTAACAAACTGGTTGCGTTTCTTGAACGCATCAACCATGGGTGTAATGCAGGATTGATCGCCATTCAATGCAGCTTCGGCTGCGGCTTGTGAGATCGAACTGGGATTGGATGTACTTTGAGACTGAATATTCTCCATGGCGGTAATGATGGATGCCGGACCGCCGCAATAACCGATGCGCCAACCCGTCATCGAGTATGCCTTGGAAACTCCATTCAGAACAACGGTTTGTGGCAGTAATTCCGGACATGCATTGACAATGTTGGTAAATCTTTGTCCCGATAATAGAATATGTTCATACATATCATCCGTTGCAATCAGAATATTCGGATGTCTCTTCAATACGTTGCCCAATCCCCTGAGTTCGTCCGGTGTGTATACGGCTCCAGAAGGGTTGCTGGGGCTATTGATGACGAACATTTTTGTACGGGGAGTGATTGCGGCTTCGAGCTGTGCCGGTGTGATTTTGAAATGTTGTTCAATCCCGGCGTAGATAAATACCGGCTTGCCTTCGGCTATTAGCACGATATCCGGATAGGACACCCAGTAAGGTGCAGGGATGATGACTTCGTCACCCGGATCGATTGTGGACAGTACCAGATTGAAAAAACTCTGCTTACCACCGCAGGAAACCAGAATTTGCTTGGCTTCAAAATCCAGACCATTTTCCCGTTTGAATTTGGCCACGATGGCATTTTTCAAGCCAGGCGTACCTCCCACTGCGGTGTATTTGGTTTGCCCCTTGTTGATAGCGGTGATCGCTGCATCCTTGATATGTTGCGGAGTATCAAAATCGGGTTCGCCGGCTCCCAATCCGATGATATCCTGGCCCTCGGCCTTGAGCTTGGCGGCGCGGGCGGTGACGGCAAGAGTGGGGGATGGCTTGATGGTTTGAACGCGGTTAGAGAGCTTCACAAAAAATCCTCGTACGTGAATGAACGGAGCTGCGTGCTAAAATGGCATGCAGTAACAATACAATAACGGAATTATACTCGTGAATGTAACCTTCCCCAATAGTCCTTACAAATTAGCTCAGGCATTTGAGCCCGCCGGTGATCAACCGGAAGCCATCAGGCAACTGGTCGAGGGAATGGAAGACGGTCTTGCCTACCAAACTCTGCTGGGTGTAACCGGATCGGGGAAAACCTACACGATCGCCAACATGGTTGCACGCCTCGGGCGGCCGGCAATCATCATCGCACCGAACAAAACGCTTGCTGCCCAACTGTATGCGGAAATGCGGGAGTTTTTTCCAGAAAACGCCATAGAATATTTCGTGTCCTATTATGACTATTATCAACCCGAGGCTTACGTCCCGGCGCGCGATCTGTTCATCGAAAAGGATTCCAGTATCAACGAGCATATCGAGCAGATGCGCCTGTCGGCTACAAAATCACTGCTTGAACGTGACGACGCCATCATCGTGGCAACGGTATCTTGTATTTATGGCATTGGTGATCCCGTGGATTATCACGGTATGATTCTGCATTTACGTAGCGGTGAGAAAATTTCTCAGCGTGACATCATCAAGCGTCTGACAGAAATGCAATACGACCGTAATGAACTGGAATTCAAACGTGGCGTGTTTCGGGTCAGGGGAGATGTGGTCGATGTCTTTCCTGCGGAAAACTCGGAAGCTGCCGTGCGAGTGTCGCTATTTGAC
Source organism: Nitrosomonas sp. (assembly GCA_017879645.1). Taxonomy (GTDB): domain Bacteria; phylum Pseudomonadota; class Gammaproteobacteria; order Burkholderiales; family Nitrosomonadaceae; genus Nitrosomonas. Next base: position 8,438 of record JAAEXZ010000025.1, on the reverse strand, counting down.
GATGAAGTCGACAGCATGTCGCTGTTTGATCCACTGACCGGACGAATACTGCAAAAGCTGTCGCGCTTTACCGTCTATCCCTCCAGTCATTATGTTACACCGCGAACAACTACATTGCGGGCCATGGAAACCATCAAGGCGGAGTTACGTGATCGGCTGGAATTTTTTTATCGGGAGAACCGATTGGTAGAGGCACAACGACTGGAGCAGCGTACACGCTTCGATCTGGAAATGCTTAATGAATTGGGTTTTTGCAAGGGTATTGAAAATTACTCGCGGCACCTGTCCGGCAAAAATCCGGGTGAACCACCGCCGACCCTGCTCGATTATTTACCTTCCAACGCGGTGATGATCATCGACGAGAGTCACGTTACCGTACCGCAAATTGGCGGCATGTTTCGCGGTGATCGCTCGCGCAAGGAAAATCTGGTGAATTATGGTTTTCGTCTGCCTTCGGCGTTGGATAATCGGCCACTGCGTTTCGAGGAATTCGAGCAACGTATGCCACAAACGGTATTTGTCTCGGCCACGCCAGCGGATTACGAACAGACGCATAGTGGACAGGTGGTGGAACAGGTCGTGCGTCCGACAGGGCTCATCGATCCCGTCATCGAAGTTCGTCCGGTTACCACACAAGTCGATGATCTCATGTCTGAAGTCAATATCCGTGTGGCAAAAAACGAGCGAGTACTGGTAACGACATTGACCAAACGCATGGCCGAAGATTTGACCGATTATTTTTCCGACCATCAGATCAAGGTGAGATATTTACATTCCGACATCGATACGGTCGAACGGGTGGAAATCATCCGGGATCTGCGTCTGGGGCAATTCGATGTTCTGGTGGGAATCAACTTGTTGCGCGAAGGACTGGATATTCCGGAAGTATCACTGGTTGCCATACTGGATGCCGACAAGGAGGGTTTTTTGCGTTCCGAAAGATCGCTGATACAAACCATTGGTCGTGCAGCACGCCATATTCATGGCACAGCCATCCTTTATGCGGATAACATGACCAAGTCGATGCGACGTGCCATCGATGAAACCAGCCGCAGACGGGAAAAGCAGATGCTGTTCAATCAACAGCATCATATTACACCGAGGTCCGTGCACAAACGTATCAAGGATCTGATCGACGGTGTGTACAACCACGAAGCAGCGCAACAGAATCTCAAGGCTGCGCAGAATCAGGCACGCTATGACACTATGAATGAAATCCAGTTGTCGAAAGAGATTCAGCGTGTCGAGAAGAAAATGCTGAATGCTGCCAAAAATCTGGAATTCGAGTTGGCAGCACAGTATCGCGACGAACTGAAAAATCTCAAGAACAAACTACTGATTGGCTTTACCGATGTGGCGTAGCACTATTTCTTGATTTCCGTTGAAGTGACGAAAATCAGTGTGCCGAATGTACGATTCAGGGTTTTACTGGTGAAGTTCGTCATGACCATGTTTTGCACATAGCGGATGTGATCGCCGACATTCACTTTGGTTGTGGGCGCAGCAATCCAGAATTTATTGCCACCGTTTTCAAGTTCCATGTAGGTATAGCCGCCTGCATCGATGGAAGAAAGGACTTTGCCTTCATTTGCGGATGTTTTCGAAGCGGATTCTTCGGCATCTTGCGGTTCGTGGTGCAATGCCATGGCTGATGCGGAATAAAATGCTAGATTGGCAAGCAGGATGGCTAGAGGTAAAACAGAAATCTTCATGGAAACTCCAAAAAATGCAATATCAAGAGTGCGGTATCATACACCGGCGCCTTGCTTTGTTCCAACACTCCGCGTCACGGTAGCTTTATCCTGGCGAACCTTTTCAAAGAAGCAGATTGCAGCAGCGGCCGCAACATTGAGGGATTCGGTCTTGCCCGGCATGATGATGGCCATGTTATCGTGAGCGGCTTCGATCATTTCTCTGGACAATCCTGAGCCTTCGTTGCCAAAGGCAAATGCAGTCGGACCGGAGAGAGATGTTTCAAATAGGTTCTTGGTGGCCTGGATCGAAGTGGCAATGACCGAACCTGGAAATTTGCCGGTGATTTGAATCAGATCGCTGTTTTCGTGAATACGAAGAAAAAAATGGGCTCCCATTGCGGCCCGTAAAGTCTTGGGCGACCAGGCATCGGTGCAATGTTTTGAGAGATAGACATCCCTGACGTTGGCAGCGGCTGCCGAGCGCAGGATGGAGCCGAGATTGCCGGGATCCTGGATGGATTCAAGTAGTACGCTGAACACTTCCCGGCTGCTACTTGATTCCTGTGTTTCAGGAACATCGATTAGTGCCAGCACACCTGTAGGTGTTTTCACGGGGGCAACAAACCGGAACAGGGTGTCATCAAGAATGGTAATTTTGGGATCGGTATTCCCAAACAGCATGTTAAGAAAACGCTTGTTTTCCTTGTCTTCAAAATAGGATTGACTGACGATCAGGTTCCGCGGCGGACCAAACACCGAATAATGGATCTGGATCAAATGGATTCCATCAATTAGGGTCAGGCCGTTTTTCCTGCGGTATGCAGTTGACCCTTCGATTCTGACCAATTGCTTGACCAGCGGGTGATCGCGTGAAGTGATGACTGGCATGGCCAATTTCACGTCTTCATGGTTGCGTGGATGATGATTCCAGTATCAATGTTTTTTGAAGCGATATTCGGCAGACAGTGCATGCGCCTGCAAGCCTTCACCATAGGCCAGGGTGGCAGCGATCTCACCCAGTTTGGTTGTGGCTTGTTCGGAAACCTGGATCAGGCTGCTGCGTTTCTGAAAATCATAAACACCGAGTGGTGATGAGAAACGTGCGGTGCGTGAAGTTGGCAACACATGATTGGGGCCGGCACAATAGTCTCCGAGTGCTTCACAGGCATTACGGCCCAGAAAAATGGCTCCAGCGTGACGAATGTGCTGTAGCCAGATTTCGGGTTGTTCGACGGATAATTCCAGGTGCTCGGGGGCAATGGTATTGGCTATACGGCACGCTTCTTCGAGATTATTGACTAAAATCAGGGCACCGCGGTTTTCCAGTGAAGCACGAATGACAGCCTGTCTGGGCATTGCTGAAAGCTGGCGATCGATACTATGCTGGACCCGATCGAGAAAATCGGCATCCGGCGATAGCAGGATGGATTGCGCCAGTTCATCGTGTTCCGCTTGAGAAAACAGATCCATGGCGATCCAGTCCGGGTCTGTCTTGCCGTCACAGATCACAAGAATTTCGGAAGGACCCGCCACCATATCGATACCGACGATTCCAAATACACGGCGCTTGGCAGCGGCGACATAGGCATTGCCCGGACCGACTATCTTGTCGACCTGGGGGATGGTTTCCGTTCCATAAGCCAACGCTCCAACGGCTTGTGCACCACCGATGGTGAATACGCGATCAATCTGACTGATGGCTGCCGCTGCCAGAACCATGTCGTTTTTTTCGCCTCCGGGAGTGGGCACCACCATGATCAACTCCTGTACACCCGCTACTTTGGCAGGAATGGCGTTCATCAGCACGGAAGAAGGGTAGGATGCCTTGCCACCGGGAACATACAGCCCAACCCGGTCCAGTGGAGTCACTTTCTGTCCCAGCAGCGTGCCGTCGGCTTCGGTATATTGCCAGGAACCGAGGGGCTGTTTTTCATGATACTGCTGTATCCTTTCGGCAGCTTGCTCGAGTGCGCTACGTTGTGACGAGGGCAGGGCTGCGAGGGATTGCTGCAATTGATCCTGTGTCAGTTCGAGCTGCCCGGCGGAAGTGACCGATAGTCTGTCAAAACGATTGGTATATTCGATCAGTGCTGCGTCCTTGCGGTTACGCATGTCGGCAAGGATATTTGCAACCGTTGCATCGATTGCGTCATCCTGGGCATTTTCAAATGCCAGTAAGCGTTCAAGACTGGTTTGAAAGTCGAGATCGGTCGAATTGAGTCTTTTAATTTGAATCATAGTGGCGAAAGTTTCCAGTATCGCGGGCCATCACGGCTGTGAATCGATGGCTTCAGAAAAGGCATCGAGAATCGGCTGGATGGTGTTGCGCTTGAGTTTCAAGGCCGCCTGATTAATGATCAGCCGTGAAGAAATCGGCATGATTTCCTCTACAGCCTTGAGATGATTGGCTTTTAGGGTGTTGCCACTGGACACCAGATCCACGATGGCATCGGCCAAGCCTACCAGAGGCGCCAGTTCCATCGATCCATACAGTTTGATCAGGTCGACATGAACCCCTTTGGCGGCAAAATGCTCGCGCGCCGTTTGTACATATTTGGTGGCAATTCGCAGCCTTGCACCTTGCTTGACGGCCGATTCGTAGTCGAAATGCTCTGGAACGGCGACCATCATGCGGCAGCGGGCGATATTGAGATCCAGCGGGTGATACAGTCCCATGCCACCATGCTCCAGCAGCACATCCTTGCCGGCTATGCCAAGATCGGCGGCACCATACTGTACATAAGTGGGTACATCGGAAGCGCGGACGATGACCAAGCGAACATTGTCGTGATTGGTGGATAAAATCAGTTTGCGTGATGCTTCCGGGTCATCCTGGGCAATGATTCCTGCCGCTTTTAGCAGGGGGGCCGTATCTTCAAAAATTCGCCCTTTTGACAGGGCGATAGTGATCTCAGTCATGGGTTCTATACATTAACCAAGATTGGCTGCGGCAAAATCCCAGTTGATCAGTTTATCCAGAATGGTGTTGACATAGTCAGCACGACGATTCTGGTAGTCAAGATAATAGGCATGTTCCCATACATCGATAGTCAGCAGTGGACGTACGTTCCGGGTGATCGGGGATTCTGCATTTCCGGTTTTGACCAGGGTGATTTTATCACCGTCCTGTACCAACCAGGCCCAGCCGCTGCCAAATTGCGTAACTGCGGCCTGTGCAAATTCCTTTTTGCAGACTTCGACGCTGCCAAAAGCCGCTTCGATTTTTTGCTTGAGAACCGGGGAAGGCTCCCCACCACCGTTCGGTTTCAGGCTGTGCCAGTAAAACATATGATTCCAGACCTGGGCTGCGTTATTGAAAATGGCAGCCTTGTCAGCCTGGCCTGCTGTGGCTTTGATGATCTGTTCGAGCGATTGACCTGCCAGATCGGTGTTGGCAACCAGATTGTTCAGGTTGTCGACATAGGTTTTATGGTGCTTTCCATAGTGAAAACTCAATGTGTTGGCCGAAATGACAGGCTCCAGTGCATTATTGGCATAAGGTAAGGGGGCCAGTATGTATTGTGAACCAGACTGTGCCGTTTTCGAGAAATTGTCCAGATTGCTTGTCATTGTTTGCTCCTTATTGGATGAGTTGCGCGTATTGAAGAATGCGGTAATTTTTGACCAGTCGACCATGGCTAATCCTTGTGTAGTTGGGTTGATGGGGGTTTTTTTGATTATTGTCCCTGGCCGGTTTCCGTGGTGAAGGTGATTTTACTATATCCGGCCAGGCGCGCTGCTTCCATTACTGTAATGACCGACTGGTGCGCGGCTTTGGCATCGGCATGGATGATGATGAACGGATCGGTCAGGTTCTGAGCGGCAGTCCTTAGTGCATCACGTAAGCCTTCGATACTGGATGATTTGATAGGTGTCTTGTTGATGGTGTAATCTCCCGAGGTGCTGACCGTGATGTCGATGCTGTTGGGTTTGTCGACACTCTTGTCGACTTCTTCCGTGCTGGTTTGCGGCAAACTGATTTCAAGCTCGGCAAATTTGGAATAAGTCGTGGTCACCACCAGAAAGATCAGTATGACCAGCAAAACATCAATCATGGGAACCAGATTGATTTCCGGCTCGTCGCTTTGTTTTCCACGTTGAAAATTCATCGCTCTAATTCACCATTTGAGAAAGTGGGTAAAATCTGTCGTTGCTGATGGATTGAATAACCTGCTAAATCAGTGGTTCGTTAAATTCGTCGCACCCTAAGGCCAGTATAATAGTCATTGTAGCGCTGCTGATGCAACAGGCGAAATAAATCACACAAATATTGTACAGACTTATAAAATACCCCGCCGAATATTTGCAAGCGGGTGTTGCGAGTCCACATGGAATGAAATGTTAATTTTTAGAGTGAGCGTGATCGAATGAAACCATTGATTAGCATCGTTATGGGCAGTAAAAGTGACTGGGACATCATGCAACATGCCGTGAAGATTCTGGATGAATTTCATATCGCTTACGAGGCCAGAGTGATTTCGGCACATCGCACGCCGGATGTCATGTTCGATTTTGCCGATCAAGCTAAAGAACGCGGAATTCAGTGCATCATAGCAGGGGCGGGGGGTGCCGCACATTTGCCGGGTATGATTGCTGCCAAAACGACGCTGCCTGTTCTGGGAGTGCCCGTAAATTCGAAACATTTGCAGGGACTGGATTCGTTACTGTCCATCGTTCAAATGCCCAAAGGGATTCCTGTCGCCACATTTGCTATCGGAGAGGCTGGTGCAGCCAATGCCGGATTGTTTGCTGTAGCGTTATTGGCCGTCTATAACAGTGAATTGAGTACACGGTTGAGTGCTTACCGGCAGCAACAGGCTGACTCGGTCATGGCATCCGAATTGCCGCAATGAAGCCCATTCTGCCTGGAGCCATGCTGGGTGTACTGGGAGGCGGACAGCTGGGGCGCATGTTCACGCAAGCAGCACAACAAATGGGTTACTGCGTCACCGTCCTGGATCCGGCGGAGGATTGTCCCGCTGGTAATGTTGCCGATGATCATATTTGTGCAGACTTTACCGATTCGTCGGCACTGCAACGGCTAATGTCGCAGTGTGAGGCAATCACCACCGAATTTGAGAATGTCCCGGCAGAATCATTGCGGCGGTTGGCCAAGAATCGTGTTGTCAGCCCGGATGCGCAAAGTGTCTTCATTGCCCAAAACCGGGTTACGGAGAAACAGTTTCTCACCAATAACGGCTTTACTGTGGCTTCGTTTGCTGTCATTACACGGCAACTGGATCTGGACGACGAAGATATCGATTATTTTCTGCCGGGTATACTGAAGGCAAGCCAGTTTGGCTATGACGGCAAAGGGCAGAAAATCGTGCATCATCGTGACGAACTGCAGGCAGCTTATACGCAACTGAACCAACCGATATGTGTGCTGGAAAAGTTCATGCCGCTCAAATGTGAAATTTCGGTCGTTGTGGCCCGCAATGCGGATGGTACGGTGGCGACATTTCCACCCGCAGAGAATCAGCATGTCGATGGCATTCTGGATATCAGCATCGTGCCAGCAAGGATTGCACCGGAACTGGCGCAACGTGCACGGGAAATGGCTTGTCAGGTAGTCGGAGCATTGCAGTATCAGGGCGTACTTTGCGTCGAATTTTTCGTTCTGCAAGATGACGAGCTACTGATCAATGAGATCGCACCACGACCACACAACAGCGGACATTATTCGATCAATGCCTGCATCACATCACAATTCGAGCAGCAAGTGCGCACATTGTGCGGTATGCCTTTGGGTGACACCACCCAACATAGCGCGGCGGTCATGGTCAATTTACTTGGTGATTTATGGCACCGTGGCGAACCTGACTGGAGCAGGGTGCTGCGACACCCAACTGCAAAGTTGCATCTATATGGCAAAAAAGAAGCGCGACAGGGGCGCAAGATGGGGCATTACACCGTGCTTGCCAGCGATATAGCCAGCGCCTTGCACGAAACTTAACCATTAATCAACGTAACTTTCATGAATGCACCCACTGCCTTGTTTGAAACCTCAATTACCAGTCTGCCGTTTGTACATCGTGGCAAAGTGCGCGATATTTACGCTGTTGGTGACGACAAGTTGCTGATCGTGCAAACTGACCGTCTATCGGCGTTCGACGTGATCCTGCCGACCGCTGTGCCTGGCAAAGGCAAAATCCTCACCGCGTTGTCGCAATTTTGGTTCGACAAGCTCGCACACATCCTGCCGAATCACCTGACCGGCATCGTGCCGGAATCGGTCGTCACTCCCGCAGAACGCGATCAAGTGGCAGGGCGCGCGTTCGTGATCCGCCGCCTGAAGCCGCTACTGATCGAAGCCATCGTGCGCGGCTACGTGGTCGGCTCCGGTTGGAAGGATTACCAGCAAACCGGTGCGATCTGCGGCATTCCGCTGCCACCCGGATTGAAACTTGCGGATAAACTGCCCGGCGGCGCGATCTTCACGCCCTCGACCAAAGCCGCCGCCGGAGCGCACGATGAAAACATCGCCGTCGCCAAAGTGGAAAAACTGCTCGGCAAGGAACTGACCACCAAAGTCAGCGCCAAAGCCATCCAACTCTATTCCGAAGCCGCCGATTACGCACTGCAACGCGGCATCATCATCGCCGACACCAAATTTGAATTCGGCCTGGACGAGCAAGGTGAACTGTACCTGATCGACGAAGTCCTCACTCCCGCCTCACCCCGCTTCTGGCCCACTAACCAATATCAACCCGGCCAAACCCCGCCAAGCTTCGACAAACAATT
>JAAEXZ010000109.1 GCA_017879645.1 Nitrosomonas sp. | reverse complement strand
CTGATGTACACATCGGCCACCCCGGCCAGTTCCTCGATATAGGGGCGCATCAACTCGGCGCCAAGCGCGCAGTTGATGCCCACCGACAACGGTCGGGTGTGGCTGACTGAATTCCAGAAGGCTTCCGGCGTCTGCCCCGATAGAGTACGGCCCGACGCATCGGTGATCGTGACCGAAATCATGATCGGCAAGCGTATGCCCTGATCCTCAAAAAACTGGTCAATCGCAAACAGCGCCGCCTTGGCATTCAACGAATCAAAAATAGTTTCCACCAGCAGGATGTCGACACCGCCATCGATTAGCCCGCGGATCGACTCGGTGTAATCGATTACCAGTTGATCGAACGAAATATTGCGGAAACCAGGGTCGTTGACATCCGGTGAAATGGATGCGGTTTTGGTGGTCGGGCCAATCACGCCGGCGACAAAACGTGGCTTGTCGGGCGTTCTGGCTTCATGTTCCTGTGCCGCTTCGCGTGCCAGCTTAGCCGCAGCAACGTTCAGTTCGTACACCAGATCCTGCATGTGATAATCCGCCATCGATGCCGCGTTGGAATTGAACGTGTTGGTCTCGATGATATCCGCACCCGCTTCCAGATAACCCGAGTGAATCGAGCGGATGATGTCAGGTTGCGTCAGTGTCAGCAGATCGTTGTTGCCCCTCAGATCATGTGCAAAGTCCGCAAAACGCTGTCCGCGGAAATCCGCTTCGGTGAGCTTGAAAGTTTGTATCATGGTGCCCATCGCGCCATCCAGAATCAGGATGCGTTGTGCAAACAGGCTTTCCAGTAAAGTGGTACGGGAGTGATTAGTCATTGATGAAAGATTTCTCGATAAGAATAGCGAAAGATTATACCTTGGTTGCGATCAGCAATTCCGTCCTGGAAATGCTGAAAGATGACTGCACTCGATCAAGATGATGCTGCAATCGGGCTCAACATACTCATGATTCCCACGCAAGACCATGCTTTTATACGTATTTTTGCCATGCCTGACTATCACCCTACTTTTGAAAACTTCCTTCAGGGATATAGCAATTGCAGACGGTAACCCCAAGCATGGAGACGACTGTTATCAAAATTCAGTTGAACTTCGATTTCCTGTTGCGGCCGCATGAATTGCAGAGATTTTTCGGATTCCGGCAAATATTCCTGCGCCGTAAAAATCCGGCTGGCCAGTAACTGGTCCTGCGCATCGAGCAGTGACAGTTGCAATGCCGGGAGCCCCTGGGAAAAGGAGGCATGATTGCGAATCAGGGCATTCAGTGTGGCCATTTCCGGATGGCGTGCAGGATGCTTTTGCAGATCCGAGGCTTCGATGCCAATACGCTTGATGTCCTGGGGGTAGGGTACGGTACAGGCCAGTACTGCACACAATCGTTCCCAATGTAAGCGCGAATCGGGAAACTGCACAGTCAGCGCTGTACGATTAGTGAAAGCAATCTGACCGATCAGCAAAATAACCAGCAGTGCATTCGCCATACCCCAACGCCACGGCAAGGGTCGCGAAACGCGAGGCGCATCGAAAACATCGGTGACGGTCGCCTTATTGACCTCGGTAAAATTGGCAATCGTCGACAATTCCTGAACTTCATCGACATTTTCCGATGCTGTAGCGGCTCCGGCAGACAGACTATCTTTTACCGTTTCCTGTTCTGGATCCGCAGTTTGTAGTTGTTCTGGATAAGCCAGCGTGGACTCATCTGCGGTAATCAATGTCGAAAAACCATTAAAAATCTGCTGACATTGCCCGCAGCGCACATCGCCATTATGGGCCTGCAATTGTGCAGCATTGACACGATACGCCGTTCCGCAATCAGGGCAGAGCGTTACCAGAGCCACAAACGGCCCTCCGGAATGAATCGCATGGCTTGCCGATGTCGTTAATGGTTAGAAAAAACTGCTTCATGTGCTGGCTTCAATCCTGTCACCCCCATCAAAGCGCTGATTATTTCATTTTTTGCGCCCGGTTAATAGCACCCAACCTTCCTGTTCACCGGCCACACTGATATCGAACCACGGCTGATAGGCTTGCCTCACATCCCCAGCTTGTTCCTGAAGCACCCCCGATAAGGCAATGGCTCCCTGCTGTCGCACGGCGCGGGCCAGAATTGGAGCCAGCACGATCAGCGGATTGGCCAGAATATTGGCTACGACAATGTCGGCTGCTTGCCCGCCTTGTCCATCGCGATCGGTTTCGCCAGTAGCAGAAAGAAACTGATAGTGCGCGGAGTTACACGCGTTGCGCTGGGCATTTTCATCACTCGCTTTAACTGCCTGAGGGTCGATATCGATGCCAGTGACATGGCTTGCTCCGAGTTTGAGCGCTGCAATGGTGAGAATGCCGGAGCCGCAACCGTAATCGATCACGGTATCGCCGGGTTGCACCTGCTCATCCAGCCAGCGCAGGCACAATTGTGTTGTGGGATGACTGCCCGTACCAAAAGCCAGCCCCGGGTCCAGAATGAGGTTGATCGCGTCAGGTTGGGGGGATTCGTGCCAGGTCGGCACGATCCACAGACGCGGTGTGATGGATATGGGTTCGAACTGCGACTGCGTCAACCGCACCCAGTCCTGTTCGGCGACTTGCTCAGTACGATATTGAAGCGGGTCCGTAATCCGGTCATCCAAAGCAATGCAGTGCGCCACTGCATCGACATCGACAGCCTGATCAAACAGTGCGGAAACTTCGGCATTCTGCCAGATTTCGCCACCTGGCTCACCCGGTTCGCCAAAAATCATTTGTTCGTCCCGGGAATCCGCCGCGGCATCATGAATATCCACCGACAATGCCCCCTGCTCCATCAGCACATCGCTGAGCAGCTCGGCTTGCGAAGCATTCGTTTTGATGATCAGCGTCACCCAGGCCATGAACGATGATACCGCGTGGTCACACTCGATTCGAAACGGATGCCTAAGACTCAGCCTTGTTATGCAGAGCCAGCTTGTGTTCCAGATAATGTATGGAAACCCCGCCCCGCAAAAAGGATGCGTCTGTCAGCAAATCCCTGTGCAAGGGAATATTGGTTTTGATGCCTGTCACTACCATTTCGGACAGCGCAATACGCATGCGCGCAATCGCCTGCTCGCGCGTATCACCATAGGTGATGATCTTGCCGATCATCGAATCGTAATATGGCGGCACCATGTAATTGTGGTAGACATGCGAATCCACTCGCACCCCGGGCCCTCCCGGTGCATGGTACTGCGTAATCCGTCCAGCCGATGGCGTCAGTTTGTAGGCATCTTCGGCATTGATGCGGCACTCGATCGCGTGCCCCTTGAAGGCAATATCCTTCTGGCTGAATGACAGGCGATGTCCTGCTGCCACATTGATCTGTGCTTGCACCAAATCGATACCGGTAATGGCTTCCGTCACCGGATGCTCAACCTGCAGGCGGGTATTCATTTCGATGAAATAAAATTCATTGTTTTCAAACAAAAATTCAAATGTGCCCACACCCCGGTACTGGATTCGACGGCAGGCATCAGCACAACGTTCACCGATCTTGTTGCGTAATTTTTCCGAAATCCCAGGTGCCGGTGCTTCTTCCAGAATCTTCTGATGGCGGCGCTGCATGGAGCAATCCCGTTCCCCCAGGTGCACGGCGTTGCCGTGTTCATCGATCAATAACTGAAATTCTATATGCCTTGGATTTTCCAGAAATTTTTCGGCATACACAACCGGATTACCAAATGCCGCCTGGGCTTCGTTGCGCGTCATGATAACTGCATTGGACAGAGCCGCTTCGGTATGCACCACGCGCATACCACGCCCGCCACCTCCGCCGGCCGCCTTGATAATGATCGGATAACCGATTTCACGCACCAGTTTCTTGATTTCGTCGATATTCTCTGGCAAAGCGCCGTCCGATCCCGGGACACATGGCACGCCGGCATTTTTCATGGCATTCTTGGCGCTGACCTTGTCACCCATCAAACGAATCGTCTCGGGACGCGGACCAATAAACACAAAACCGCTCTTTTCCACACGTTCGGCAAAATCAGCATTCTCCGACAGAAAACCGTAACCCGGGTGAATGGCTTCGGCATCGGTCACTTCTGCCGCGCTGATGATCGCCGGAACATTCAGATAACTTTGCGCCACCGGCGCCGGACCAATGCAAACTGATTCATCGGCAAGCTTGACGTATTTTGCTTCTGCATCCGCTTCGGAATGCACGGCTACGGTTTTGATGCCCATGGCACGACAGGCACGCTGAATCCGCAGTGCTATTTCACCACGGTTCGCAATTAGAATTTTTTCAAACATGGCTATTCGATCTCTATCCAGAACTCTACTGAATGACGAATAGCGGCTCACCGTACTCGACCGGCTGCCCATTCTCTTGCAGAATGGCCTTGATCACGCCATTCTTGTCGGCTTCGATCTCATTGAGCAACTTCATCGCTTCAATGATGCACAGCGTATCGCCAACCTTGACGGTTTGCCCAACCTCGGCAAACGGATTCGCGCCCGGCGATGCTGCACGATAGAACGTACCCACCATCGGAGATTTCACGATATGTCCATCGGGCAATGAATTATTATTTTCCGGTTGAACATCGGAACTTTTGTTAGCTTCCACCGCAGGCGTCGTCACCTGTTGCATTGCAGGCATGATCGGTTGCACCGCAGGCGGCATGAACGCATAGTTCTGGATCCCGGAACCTGACTTACTGATGCGAACCTTTTCTTCGCCCTCGGTAATTTCCAACTCCGCAATACTGGATTCTTCAACCAGTTCTATGAGTTTCTTAAGCTTTCTTAAATCCATGTTCAGTCTCCGGAGACACGCCCTATGTCAAAGTGATTGTTATAAAAAGAAATATAAAACAAAACGAATTCATACCTTACACGAGTGACCCATCCGCCAAAATGACTGGTTAATCTATCCTGAACGCCATGGCGTATTGCAGTGCCAGTTCATAGCCCAGCGCCCCCAATCCACTGATCACCCCAATGGCCAGATCAGAAAAATAAGAATGATGCCTAAATGCCTCGCGGCTATAAATATTCGACAGATGTACTTCGATAAAAGGCAGTTTTACTGCAGCCAAGGCATCACGCATCGCAACACTGGTATGCGTATATGCAGCTGGATTGATGATGATGAAATGTGTTCCGTCATTCATCGCTTGCTGAATTCTATTGATCAACTCAGATTCCGAATTACTTTGATAAAAATGCAGTTGCGCAACTGTATTCTCAGTCAGTCGAGATAAATTTCTGTTAATATCTTGAAGCGTAACAGCTCCATAGATTTCCGGCTCACGCAGGCCCAATAAATTCAAATTGGGACCATGCACCACCAGAATATTTTTTGATTTTTTACTTTCGACTTCCATCTGGCAATTATGGACTCTAGCTGTTAAATTGTACAGATTTTTGACGAAATTCGCCGAACTTAGGCTAGATTTGTTGAAAAAATATTGAATCCAATTTTCGTAATAAACCAAATTAAATTCAAATTTGCTATACATTGACTCAAAGACAAGAAAATCATTTTCTGAGAATTTGCCGATAGCACCCCGAATCACTATAATAGCGCGCTCATTCTCAAAAAGCTGTTGTAGCTCAGTTGGTAGAGCAACTGATTCGTAATCAGTAGGTCGGAGGTTCGACTCCTCTCAACAGCACCATTAAACAAAGACTTAGAAACATAACCGAACCGCTTTTACTTCGATTGTGTCAAATTTGTGCCATTAAGTACGTTATCCACGATTCTGGCATGTTGAGCAAATTGCTCTGGAGCTAGATGCGCATAACGTCTTACCATCTCAGCAGATTCCCATGCGCCCATCTCCTGAATGACATTTAATGGCACACCATTCTGAGTTAACCAACTTGCCCAAGTATGGCGCAAATCATGCCAGCGAAAATCTTCAATACCTGCACGTTTTAACGCTTTATACCAAGCTTTTGTATTAACTTGGATGATTGGTCTGCCTTTGTAACTAAATACTGACTTGGGATTCTTGCCGATCTGTTTGGTTAATACTGCTATAGCCGTCGCATTGAGCGTTACATGAATCGGCTTTCCAGCTTTAGCCTGATCACCGTGAATCCATGCAACATTTCGTTGCATATCCACTTGCGACCATTCCAGTTTCGTGACATTCGACCGTCTCAACCCTGTAGCTAATGAAAACCTTACAATATCCGCTAAATGTTCCGGCAATTCCTGGATAAGCAAATTTGCTTGCTCTGCACTTAAATAACGCACTCGGCGCTTTGCTTCACGATACAGCTTGATAACAGGGGACTTATCAATCCATTCCCAATCTAAAGCAGATCGCCGCAAGATCGCACGAATTAGTGCCAATAAGCGATTAGCTGTTGCTGGGCTTGATTGCTGAAGCTTTAACTCGCCAATCTTTGCGATCACATCCCGAGTCAATTCATCCAGATACTTGCCTCTGAAGAACTGTTGGAGCCAGTTTATTTTAGCCACATCTTCATGATGTGATTTTTTATGTTGCGTCTCCATCAGCCATTTATAAGCCGCTTCATCCCAAGTCCGTTTTGGCTTATCCCCCAGTCTTGCAACGCGCCAGGATTCCGCTTTCAGCTTATCGTGGAATTCTTGCGCCTGGGTTTTGTCTTCAGTTGCAGCAGAGCATCTAACTCGCTCGCCGCTTGGTGTGGTGAAACTAATCCACCACGTCTTACCACGTTTACAGAGTGACATAATTGTTTCTCCTCATGTCCCACTTGCAAC
>JAAEXZ010000108.1 GCA_017879645.1 Nitrosomonas sp. | reverse complement strand
AAGCAAACAGTTGGTGTAACAGCGAAGGATAACAGGCTATTTGTTGAAGCTGTTTTGTACCGTTACCGTGCTGGGATACCATGGCGTGATCTGCCGGAGCGTTTTGGAGATTGGAACAACATAGCCTGTCGTCATCGCCGCTGGTCGGAAAGCGGCGTATGGGAAAGGGTTTTCACGTATTTGGCCGAAGATGCTGATAATGAGTATGCGATGATTGATAGTACAATCATTCGTGCTCATCAGCATGCTGCCGTGGCAAAAGGGGGAACAGGGAAACGGAGTGCATTGGGCGCAGCAAAGGCGGACTGAGCACAAAAATACACGTAACCTGTGATGCTCTTGGCAACCCGACTGGTTTTCATCTTACACCGGGGCAAACCCATGATCTTCAAGGTGCGGATGTTTTATTGCCGGACATCCTGAGGTGTATAGAATCTTTTCTGGCCGATAAAGCGTAGATGCGGCGGAGCGGGTTCTTGATCTGTTAAAGAACGCCGGGGTTCGGGCTGTCATACCACCAAAATCAAACCGTAAGGAACCACGCGAATACGATGAGGAAATGTATAAAGCACGGCACTTGATCGAAAATTTCTTTGCAAAACTCAAGCAATACCGTGCCATTGCGACTCGGTACGATAAACGTGCTTCAACTTTCCTCGGCGGCATCCACCTCGCTGCAGCTATCATTTGGCCTAATTGACCACACACCTTAGTTAAATTTTACTATTTATATAGTAACAATTATCATTATCATTTCATAAATTTTATTAGAATAATCTCATTAATTCGGATTTGCAGTGTTAAACAATTTTTGTATCTTTGCGTAACAGCAGAAAAATAACTTTTAGCCAGCCAACAAACTTACATAACTTGCCAGCCAGCTATCACGTCATTCATTTGGGGATAGCATCATGGTTGGGGGAAAAAAGTTTAAGTGTACGGTTCCAAAATCGTATTGTTGGTTGATCATTATTGACGCGCGAAAAATACCTTTTCGAGTCGTCAATCGACACAATACCGCATTACCGTATCGCTTCAATTTCCAAACACCTGATTCATTCATATGAATTCAGGCAGCGAGTGGGTTTTGCAAATCGATGCGTTGTTTGTTGCGCATCGAACGCAATTGCGGCGAGTCGCATTTAAGATTTTGGGAGACTGGGATCGAGCTGATGATGTGATTCATGATGCTTATCTCAAGATTCGGGACTGTTCCGATAATAAATCGGAAGTGAAACAGCCGATTGCCTATTTATTTCAGACTGTTCGCAATATGGCAATTGATCAATACCGTCGCTCCATGTTCGAGTTAGGTTTGTTCGATAGTGAAGAAGAAGGTCTTTTAGTGCCTGACAAGCTACGCACGCCAGATATCTATTTGATGCACTCTCAAAGTTTAAATCTGGTAATGGTGGCATTAGGCGAGCTTCCAGAAAGAACTCGCAGGGTATTTGAGCTTTATCGTCTTGAGGGATACACGCAGCGCATGATTGCGGAAGAATTCCAAATATCTGTTTCTTTAGTCAACATTCTGATCCATACCGCTATTCGTCATTGCAAAGAAGCTTTATCCAATAGGCTATAAACTACACTAAACTTAAAAGTTTTATAAATTTCTTAGATTTTTCCTAAATTGATTCGTCTACTGGAATAAGAAGCATTCTTATTCTCATTAATGTAATGATTGAATTTAATTGATAAGGAAATTGCAATGACAAGTTGTTTCGATCGCGACGATGGTGTGTTCCGGGTATTGATCAACCACGAAGAGCAATATTCATTGTGGCCAGAATGGAAAGCGATTCCGGGCGGTTGGCGGGACACCGGTTTTTTGGGTGATAAGAAAGCATGTCTGAGCTATATCGAGGATGTCTGGACCGACATGCGTCCGCTCAGTCTGCGGCAATTCATGGACAATGCATCGTAAGTGGGTATTGGCATGTCAAATCAATTGGCACTTTATTGCTTGCCGTGTGCGGGTGCCAGTGCGACGATGTATTTGCGCTGGAAAAGATTACTGCCTTCATGGATCGAAGTAATCCCGGTGGAATTACCGGGGCGCGGTAGCCGTTTGGGCGAAAACCCGCAGGAAAATTACCGGATGCTGGTTAACATCCTGAGTCGGGAAATTGCATTGACGGCGCAAGGAAGCTACGCGCTTTTCGGCCATAGCATGGGAGCATTGCTGGCTTATGGAATCGCGCAGCATTTGCATCGATTGAAAATCCGCCTGCCGGACGCACTGATGGTTTCGGGATGTGCGGCTCCGGCACAACAAGATAGTCAGCGCTATCAAAAAATCTGCACGGAAGCTGCATTGATCGCAGACTTGGGTAAGCAAGGCGGCACGCCGGAAGAAGTATTCAACAATCCGGAATTGCTGGCCATGACATTGGACTTGCTACGGATCGATTACCGCGTATGCGGTAGTTTTCAGTACACAAAGCATGATCCTCTTCCTGTTTCGATTCACTGTTTCGGCGGCAGGTCAGATACGATTGGCGCGAACAACCTGAATCTATGGCAACAGGAAGGCAGTCGAATGTTTACGCTCGATTGGTTCGACGGCGGACATTTCTTTCTGCGGCAGTCGGAAGAGTGGTTCATCCAAGTTGTAAAAAAAAGATTGCTAGAGAGCCAAGAAGGAGTGATGTGTGACATCTTTGCGACGGCTTGAGGCAGTACCGGAGAATATCGAAGCATGGTTGCTCGAATTCACATTTACCTCGGCACAGTTGGCGCATGATTGGCCGTTGCTCAGTGCGCAAGAACACAGCCGAGCGCAGGGTTTTCACCATTTTCAGGATCGTATCCGCTTCGTGTCAGCGCGTGCTGCACTGAAGCGATTGTTGGCCGAGCGTGTCGGGATCTTGCCCGATCGCTTAACCATCTCAATCGCCGCTTCCGGTAAACCTTATCTGTCACAGCGTGCCGAAATTCAATTCAATCTCTCACATGCCGGTAGTTTTTCGCTGATTGCCATATCGTCGGCGGGCAGGGTCGGAATCGACATCGAGCGCTGTAATCGCGATACCGTCGGATTAATTCGTTATGTACTGTCTCCGCTGGAACGTACCCGGGCATGTTGGCCGGAAAAACGATTCATCGATCTGTGGGTGGCGAAGGAGGCGGTCTTGAAAGCGCTGGGATTGGGGATCGCGGAGAATCTGCAGGATATTTCCGTGTTGCCGGAGCTCGGCAGTCGTTACTGCATCGCGCATGAACATCCGAGTTGGGGAAATATTCGTGCCTGGCCAATTGTAGTTCCTCAGAATTACGCCGCGGCACTGGCTTTGGTTCACTAATTCGGAATAGCTGCCATGAAACAGGGCATTTTCAACATGGCCATATCCGAAATATCGATTACTTCCTATCAATAGGGCAACTCCAGAAAAATTGTTATGAACACAAGATTGATTCCGAATCGTGATTTTCCGGTGAATCTGGTAACACACCTGCAAGAACTAGCTTTAGTAAGGCCCGATGATACGGCGCTCATCACCGTATCCGAAGTGAATGGCGATTGGCAGGAAAAGCGCTTTGATTACCGGCAGCTTGATCAGCGTGCCAAGGCTTTCGCGGCAGAATTGCAGAACCATGTGATGCCGGGTGGGCGGGTGCTGTTGCTGATGGAAAACGACGAGCATTATGTGACCGGTTTCCTTGCATGCCTCTACGCCGGAGTCATCGCAGTACCGGTATTTCCGCCAGAAGCGGTAAAAGAACAGCATATGGCAAGATTGTTGGCGATCGCTGCAGATGCCCAGGCACAGTGCATCGTAACCACCCGTGACGGCGTACCCTTGCTGCATGATGCCGACACGACGCAACTAAGCGGTATTCCGATATTGACCGTCGATACCGTCGACAGCGATCGTTCACGAGATTGGCAGGTTTTTGCACCGCAATCTGAAGATATTGCGTTTTTGCAGTATACCTCGGGTTCAACGGCCGTTCCGAAAGGCGTCATGGTCAGTCATCATAGCCTGATGACAAATGCCCGGGCGTTTGAAGAAGGCATGTCGATCGCTGCCGACGATATTTTTGTCAGCTGGCTGCCGCTGTATCACGACATGGGATTGATCGGCGGTTTGCTACAACCGCTGCACCGCGGGGTGCCGGTAATCCTGATGACGCCCAAGTTTTTCATCGAACGCCCAGTACGCTGGCTGGAAATCATTTCACGCTATCGCGCCACGGTCAGCGGTGCACCGAATTTCGCCTTTCAGCTGTGCGCCGATCGAGTCCGAGATTCGCAACTGCAGACATTGGATTTATCTTGCTGGCGGGTTGCCTTCTGCGGCGCCGAGCCGGTCCGGCAAAACACCATGCGTGCCTTTGTCGAGCGTTTCGAACCGGCGGGGTTTCCTGCGGGAACGATATATCCTTGCTACGGCTTGGCGGAAGCCACGCTGTTCGTGACCGGCGGGGTACGCGGTGAGGGTATGAAAGCGCAGCGGTTCTCACCGGAATTGCTGGCGCAAGGCAAAGCGGAGCGAGCCGAACAAGGCATTCCGGTCGTTGCTTGCGGTTTCCCGGCATCCAGCCATGCCGTCAGAATCGTCGATGCAGAAACACGGATTGCATTGCCGGACGATCAGGTCGGCGAAATTTGGGCCAGCGGTGACAGTTTGGCGCAAGGTTACTGGCAACACCCGCAAGAAACAGCGGAAGCATTTGTACAGCATGACGGAGTGCGCTGGCTGCGCACCGGCGATCTGGGCTTCATACATGCGCGGCAACTTTATCTCATGGGGAGGCTGAAGGATTTGATCATCATTCGCGGACAAAACATTTATCCGCAAGATATCGAACTGATGATCGAGAATGAAGTCGAGGCAGTGCGCAAAGGCCGGGTTGCAGTGTTTTCCGTGGAGAGCGAAGAAGGTGAAGGTATCGGTGTCGCCGCCGAAATTTCGCGCAATCTGCAAAAACTGATCAGTGCGGAAACCTTGGTGCAAGTGCTTGCAGAAGCTGTCAGCGCCGGTTGTCATGAGCCTCTGTCGGTTGCCGTACTGCTGAACCCCGGCGCATTGCCCAAAACATCGAGTGGAAAGCTGCAACGTGCCGCGTGCCGGCAAGGGTGGATCGATCGTTCGCTGGATGCCTATGCAATTTATGAATACGGCCGTTTCGTACTCGGTGGCAGCAATCGGCCGGATCAATCGTTACAGGATGATACCGAGCGTGAGGTCGCAGTCATCTGGGAAGCGTTACTGGATCGCACAGGATTGGGTCGCAACGATCATTTCTTTGCAGCTGGCGGCAATTCACTCAGAGCAATTCAAGCGGTTGCCCGGATTTGCGATCATTGGCAAATCTCGTTTACTCCGCGCCATTTGTTTCAAAACCCGCAATTGCATGAATGCGCGGCGATCATTCGTCAACTGATCGCAGATCAGGGGGTGCAAACCGGAAAAATCGGCGATGAGCACAAGATCCCGAGATGCGGGCGCACCGGCACGTTACCCTTGTCTTACGGCCAGCAGCGGTTATGGTTTTTATGGCAACTCGATCCGAGTAGTACCGCTTTTCATGTTCAGCATGCGATCCGCCTGACGGGTGAGCTGAATCTGCATGCACTGCGCGTCAGTTTGAATGATTTGATCGAACGGCATGAAGCGCTGCGTACGAATTATGGTATTGGTGGTACCGGTATCGTGGAACAGACGATTTTGCCATCGCTGCAATTGCCGTTACCGGAGATTGATCTGACAGCGATACCGCAATCGGAGCACGACCGGCGTATTCAAATGGAGGTTACGCGCTTGCTGTCGCAGCCGTTCGACTTGACCCGCGATCCTTTGTTGCGAGTTGCGGTGATTCGATTAGCCAGCCGCGAGCAGATTCTGGTGATCGTGATGCACCACATTATTTCCGACGCTGCCTCGCTGCAAATTTTGCTGGATGAACTGGCAACCGGCTATCAGGCGCGCGTGCAACAACGGCCGGTCAATCTGCCGGCGCTACCGGTGCAATACGCAGACTATGCGCAATGGCAGATGCGCTGGCTGGATGCAGGCGAGAGAGACCGGCAACTGGCTTACTGGAAGAATTACCTGGGCACGGAACACGAAGTGCTGCGCCTGCCGGTCGATCATGCCAGAAAACCGGTGACGCATTATCGCGCTGCGCGCTATCGCTTCGATTTTCCGGGTGATGCCGTGCAATCGCTGCGGCAGATGTCGACAGCCAGGGAAATCACCGTGTTCATGGCGCTGCTCGCCGCTTTGCAGGTACTGCTGTACCGTCACACGGGTCAACCGGATATCCGGATCGGCGTGCCGGTCGCCAATCGTAACCGGATTGAGACGGCATCGCTGATCGGATTTTTCGTCAATACCCAGGTCATGCGCGGGCGTTTGCATGGGCGCATGACACTCGACAAATTGCTGCTGCAAGTGCGCGAAGATGCCATCAACGCTCAGGTTTATCAGGACTTGCCGTTCGAGCAATTGGTGGAAGCACTGCAGCCGCAGCGGGATTTGCGGCACAACCCTCTGTTTCAGGTGACGTTGAATCATTTGCAATTGGATTACCGGTTGTTGCAGCAGTGCACGGGATTGCAAGCCAGCGGGTATGCGCTGCCCGAGTCCGACGGTCAATTGGAGTTTCGCCTGGAGACGGTCGAATCACCCGACGGACAGCTCAGCGGTCACTTCATTTATGCAGCCGATTTGTTCGATCAGGCTACGGTAGAGCGGATGGCGCGGCAGTATCTGCGCATTGTGCAGGCACTCGCTGCACACCCTGAAATAACCATCGGTGAGATTG
>JAAEXZ010000107.1 GCA_017879645.1 Nitrosomonas sp. | reverse complement strand
GCGTCGGCTGGACGAACGATAATTTCCTTACGCGGCGCCTGATCTCGTGTGGCGATGGCAGCTTCATGGTCGCTTAGAGCCACACTGCCCAGTTCATTACTGGCTGTGACCTTGCCTTCATAAACCACCACCTTCGCGGTATCCTGCTCCAGTCCAACATAAAATTCGGTGCCGTCGACACTGGCATTGACAAACGGGGTTCTGACCTTGAATGGCTTGGGTGTGCGTGTAATGATGTGAATCGCACCTTCGAACAGATCCAGCAGTGACTTGCCTGGCTCGGTTTGTGCTGGTGGAAATGTCAGACTAGTTTTCTGATCCAGTCGCAACATGCCGTCGTTACGCAGCCGCAACGCTGCCCGACTGTTCGTACGGACACGGATGCTATCGCCTGCACACAGGATCGTGTCCATGCCAGCTTGCTGCCACTGCACCTCGTTCGCTCGCCGCAATTCGACGATGCCCTGCAACGATACGATGAATGCGGCTTCTTCCCGGCACAGTGATGTTGCCTGCGCTTCCCCCATCAATACCAGAACTGACCATAGCAGAACGGCCGTCAGTACCAGCACGGATAATTTGTCCAACGCGTTCTGTACATTCTTTCGCCATGTCTTCATTCACGTTCTTTCTTATCTGGACCGACAGGAAAACAACCAGCTTACTTGAGGATTACACTTGCTTTCTTTAACAACCTAGCCTGATTCAAAACTAGGGTATCCATAACGAAAAACCCTGTCAAACTTCGGGATATTTATCGCCGTCCATTAGAGCAAACTTTTCACGCAAGGGATGTGAACATTACCACTGACAAAATGCAGCAATAATGATAAGAGGCTATTGATTATTTAGTAGAAATATGTGAAACCGGATTCCAGTTCCCGACAGGTGGATCGTTAAGACAAAGCTTCATGAAGAACTGGCTAGGGCCATCACCAGGAAAAGCCTGAAGAATTTCCGCAAAATCCTGTCTGGCTTGTACCCATTGTCGGGCCTGGTAGGCGTGCAAGGCACGTTCGAAAGTACGACATAACCACAACTGTTCCGGGCTCGCCGATTGTTGACTGACGAGAAGCTCGATCAACTGCACCGGAATGGTTTTTCCGGGCAATAAAAAGCTGCCGAAAGAACGCGTCAAGAATCCATCCAGTCCTTCGATCACTTCCCTCGACATCAGAATACGGGTGTGCAAAACCTTGTTGGCGCCTTGTATGCGATTGGCTGTATTAACGACATCACCAATCACGTTGTAGCTGCCATCCCCCCTGCGCAGCGACATTTCACCACAATGCAGGCCGATTCGTGTCGGTAACCACATTCTGCTGTCCGACTGTGATCGATTGAATTGCTCTACTGCCTCAGCCAGATCCAGTGCCGCACGGCATGCCTGAGCGCGCAAAGCGACATGATCCGATTGACCAATCCAGATGGCCAGCATCGAATCGGCCACCATATCCATGATGTGACCCTGATGTTGCTTGATCGGATCTCTCAGCACAATCCGATAGGCTCGCATCAGTTCACCCAACTCCCGCGCCGAGGTAAACTCGGCCAGCGTCGTATAACCTGCAACATCGGTGGTCAGACAAGGACTATAAATGCCTTGTTCGTCATGATTGCTCAATGTTTGTTCGACCTGAACATCCGGATAAAAAGAGCCAAGCGAGCTTCTGATAGTTGCAAGCTGAATACTCAGTTCCTCGCTTTTCCGTTTTTCCAGATAATGCTTGAGTGCTTCAGCAAGCGCCAATGCCAGCGACAATTGTAGTAGCGGAATAACGACCGGAACCCAGAACGCAACAGAGCTGAACAAGAAATGTGCCCCCAGGTAATAGGTGGCAAAAAGTACGGTACCAGATAGCAGGGCATAGCGGGAAGGCATCAACTGAAAAACCATCATCGACATCCATCCAAAAACGAACAGAATTGCCGCAGCAGCCGCCCCAGGCATCAGCTTGACCGGCTTGTTCTCCAGTAGATTGGCAAACGCCGTGGCTTGAATCTCGACACCGCTGATGTACAGCCCGTCCGGATTGGAGAAAACCGTATGATAATCGTCGCGAACGATATCCTGCTCAGGTTGCGACGAGCCCGAAAACCCGACGAAAACCACCTTACCCCGGAAATCGTCCGGAATGAACTCGTCACTCGTAACAGTCTGCACTGCCTGATGAAACGGTATGGTACGGATGCTGCGTGGCGGTCCGTAAAAATTGAGATAATGTTTATCCGCACCGGAATACAGATTCAGTAGCGCACTGAGTATGCGTTTCTTGTCTGCATCGCCCTGTCGATCGCGTCGCAGTTCCCGTTGCATTTGCGATGCGACATGAGGATGAGTTACAAAAACCTGTCGCAGAGAGAAAATGGTATCTTCCAGATCCGCGTCTGCAACCGTAGCAGGAATATTTTTTGTAAGCTGTGCATCGATACGATGCAGCAGTTGCCATAGATCAGCATAAAACGGTTGCGCCAAGATATGCAGGATGAGTACCGGCGTGGTGGGTATATCCCCGGCACTGACTTTGAATGTCCAGTAATCGTTGACCCGCTCGGTTTTTGGTAATGGAAACGGTGCCTGAGCCATGGCAGCTTCTGCAAACATGGGCCAGAGCGGCGCCGGCCCTTCCTGTTCCAGGCCAGACTGAATCGAGGATTCCTCTCTGACCCAATCCCTGGCACGATACACCAGCCGCTCGACCAGCACTACGTTGCCAGCTTTTTTGATGGCTTGCGCCAGCTTTTCATCCTGATCCGGCACACTGGGCATATCGAAAATCAGATCGAAGACGATCAATCGAGCCCCAGCCTGTGCCAACTTGTCGATGAGTTGGGCATGCAGCCCACGTGGCCACAGCCGCGGCGTCAGCGGCAAGTCGAGCTGCGTCGCAGAGGGCTGATCAATGGCAATCACAACGACCTCATCAGGTGCTGGGATGGTACCGCGCGACTGAAACAATGCTGCAAGACCAAACTTTTCCTCCAGAATCAGTCCCCACGGCGACAGGTGGATCAGCACACCAACCAGGCCGACGAGACTTGCCCAGAGCAACGGCTTCAGCCCTTTTGTCATGATCTAGTATGGTGCACTGTGCGCTCTACCTCTGCCTTTTTATACCTATTACGAGCATGCTCAAAAAGTCCCTCGAATGCCTGCCACGATCGCCCGACCGGGGAGCGGTGCAATATCCTTCAGGAAGGAAGTATGAACCCGTATGTCACTATCCAGCAAATTACGGCCTTGTATGAACAGCGAGTACTGCACCGACCGGGTCAATTTCATCTGATAACGCATTTCTGCGCTCATCAGGGTATAACCGGGTGTTTCCGATTCCAGCAGAGCCACGCGATCCTGACGCAACACTCGGGTCAGATTCACGTTGCCTGACCAGGCACTCTTCTTGAAGTCCAGATCGAAACCGAATCGTTGGGGCGTCAAACGCGGCATATTGCCATTCTGAATCAACCGACCATACACGATGTCGGTAAACAGGCGCAAATTGAGCATTTCCGGCAATACAGTCACGATGGCTTCGGCTTCGGCGCCATAAAACCGGGCGCGAGTCTGGGCAAAATCCTGTACCAGAAATGCACCCCGAAGATCGAGTTCTCCCGTTTCATTGAACCGATCTGCAACACCATCGCCATTGCTGTCGCGGCTGCGCTGAAAAATGTAATCGTCGATGAAATTGTAAAAAAAATTCACTTTCCCCGTGATTCGCCCTGCGGTTTTATGCAGCGCCAGATCGAAGTTATTGGTTGTTTCCTGACGCAATGCCTGGTTTCCTTGTTCGAAAGTATTCGTGGCCACATGAAAACCACTGGCATACAGCGGAACCGTACTGGGCGCACGCTGTCCACGCGTCGCCGACATATAGATTTGATAGTCGTCGGCAAGCTTCCAAGTGGCTGCAGCAGAAATACTGTACAGATTATAGTCGCGTGTGGGCAACAGGGCCGCCTGGGGATTATGCACCGCATGCTCAAAACGTGCACCCCATTCGAACTGCCACTGCTGCCAGTCACGCTTTTCCAGCAGAAACAATCCAGTCGACTGACTCAAACTGGAAGGCACAAACGCTTCCTCACCCTTGGCGGAAAAATCGCGATGCTGAAATTGAATTCCCATCACCCCCTTCCACTGCAAAACGGGTGCATGAACCCATTCCATCCGCCCTTCCAGCTCACGATTCTTGAAACGGCTACCGATTTCATGTTCGGTCAACTCATTATGGCGATAATCATTGAAATTGAATCGCACCCGTAACTGCTCGAACCCTTTCAGCGGATTATCCAGATCGGCTGCCAGTCCGTAGCGGGTTTGTCCCATATCGATCTTCGCTCCTTCCGGTCCGGGAATGCCGTAGAGATTATCCAGCCGGGAAATTGATACGCCGACATAGCCTCGCTCTCCCACATAAGCGCTACCCACCGACACATTGCCGGAATCGATCGCGCTGTTGCGGATAAAGCCCGTTTCACTCGCCGGATCGTTGACATTGGCACGACCCGGAATATGCACATCGTTGGTGAGCCGCTTGTTACCTTCGAGATTCCACGACATCTTGCCCAGACTCCCTGATGCATTGAATGCGCCACTGCGTTCTTCCAGTGCGGAATTGTAGCGCCCTTCGAAATTGGCTTGCGGTGTTGCAAACAGGCGATCTGGAATGCGTGTATTCACGACATTTACCGTACCCCCTGAAATCCCGCTGCCATAAAGCAACGTCGATGGACCACGTAAAATTTCAATGCGCGAAGCGCTCAAGGTTTCGGTAGTCACCGCGTGATCCGGGCTGATAACCGAGAGGTCGCCGGTACCCAGGCCATTTTCTAACACTTGCACCCTCGCGCCATCCTGTCCGCGTATAATCGGCCGACCGGCACCCGGGCCAAAACTGCTGGATGTGACGCCCAGTTCCTGCGATAACGTGTCGCCCAGATTGGGTCCGCGATTCCGGCGCAAACGCTCTTCCTGCACCACGGTATCTGCCTTGAATCCGGCCGATTCCGCCGAATTGCCAGTTGGCGCAGTGATAACCACATCCGGTAATGCCGTCGGCGTACCCGTCGTTTGAGCTTGCGCAGATACTGCATCCAGCATGAAACAACCGACAATGATGGTTACCGGCTGGAATGAACGTGAACACCAGCGCGCGTGATTCCCTGTGAAATCAGAAAAATCCATACTTCCTCCCTCCATTGAAAAGGGAATATCGTGCAAGCAATCTTGCACCACAGAATCTGGCCAATCCCCACACCCATGCCTATCATGACAATAAAAACGGAACGGAATGAACGAGACCGGCTCAGGCCAGGACTAACTGCTTTTCATCAAATCAAAGGTGGTGCGCGTGAATCATAAGTAAACGAAGGATTGCCGCCGTGACCATCACAGAAACATGATGGCAATCGGTAACGGATAGGTACGCCCTTGAACAAGAGCGCATAGAGAATAATGACATTTAAGGTGGTGAGCGCCAGACATTCGAGGCACACTTCATCGAGATCTGCATCACCAGAACCTTCTGCATCGGGAGCAATCAGGGCCTCCGTCTGCGCAAAATGCGTGTAAGTATGTGCTATCAAAAGGACTGGCACGCACAGCAGCGTAATCGTCAGAAACAGAAACAGGCTTTTACGTATCATCGATAATTCAGAATGTGTTTTTTGTCCAGAATTGCAACCATCTGTTGCATGCCGATCAACTGCAATCAGCACATAACCCCTTCACCGTCAGCTCAACTTCCTGAAGCCGATATCCTGATGGCAGAGGCCACTGCCGCTCCAGTGGTAAATCATCCAGACAGATCACTTGGGAACAGCCTGTGCATTTGAAATGAGCATGCTGATGGGAATACGCCTTGCCATTGGCATGATAACGCCACACCCGGTCTCCACTGGCAACTTTATGAATCAGTTGCTGGGCCACCAGCCATTCCAATCCGCGATAGAGTGTCACCCGATCCAGTGGCAGTGTTTCAAGCAAACATTGCTCGATTTCGCGGTGAGTCATGGCCTGCTGCGCCGACAACAGAACCGACAATATTCCGATCCTGCCAGCAGTTGCTCGCCCTCCACATTGTCGAATCAATCCTTCAGCGATTGGGTGCACATTGCGATACATTTTTTTCTTCACATAAATGCAACAAAGTTGCGCAAATTAATTGTAAAAGAATTTATCTTTTATCACAATTGTGATGGTATAAATGCACCCAAATGCACCCGTTACGCTTCGCCAATAATCTGTAGGCTTCAAAACCTTCCCGACAAACACATGCGTAGAAAAAAACGACCGCAATTCATTCCGGCATTGCATTTCCATTGGCTGACACACTGGTATGACCCGCTAATGCGTAGACTGTTTCCCGAATCGAGCATCCGTTCTGCATTGATTGAGCAAGCGCACGTGCAATCGGGTCAGACCGTACTGGACATCGGCTGCGGCACCGGAACGCTGACTTTGCAGATCGAACACTGCCATCCTGATGCAAAGGTTTATGGACTGGATATCGATCCTCAGGTGCTCGCCATCGCCCGCGACAAAGGTCAGCAAATGGATACTCACGTGGCGTGGACGCAAGGCCAATCCACCGCACTACCTTATACGCCTGACAGTTTTGATCATGTTTTTGCCAGTCTGTTGCTGCATCATCTGCCTCGATCTGAAAAGCTGGTCATGTTGCAGGAAGCCCTGCGTGTGCTGAAACCCGGCGGCCAGTTACACATTGCGGATTTCGGTCCCCCACAAGACCGCATCATGGGGTTGATCTCCTGGGGTATACGCTGGTTTGAAGAGATATACGATCATGTTCTCGGACGAATACCACTTTATATCGCTCAC
>JAAEXZ010000024.1 GCA_017879645.1 Nitrosomonas sp. | reverse complement strand
CACTTCTCTAATACTAATTAATTAGTACTGCTCTTAAATCTTAAATCTTTCGGCAGCTAAATTAGCTTCCTTTCCTCCCCTAATTTAACCACACCTCGCAGGCTAGTCGACCTCGACCTCTAAAGTCAAGTCATTTGTCATAAATAACCTTCTTGACTTTATTATTAATTCCATCAGCAGTCCACCAATCACACATCAGAATAAAATCTAATGCTTTGTTACCAAAAATAAAAAAATAAATATCGCTTATCATTATCTATATGCAAATCATAAATTTTTTAATTTTGTTTAAAACTTTTAAAACTAATTCTCCGATTTCTCAACTACGTAACTATGGATTATGTTCAGCAAGCTCTCTGCAGTAAATGGTTTTGTGAGGTAACTATCAGAACCCGCCATCCTACCCTTAGCTTTATCAAACAATCCGTCTTTACTTGAAAGCATGATTACGGGTATAGATTGATACTGTGGATTCTTTTTTATTAACATACAAGCTTGGTAACCATCGAGTCGAGGCATGACGATATCTAAAAAAATGATGTCCGGTTTGCTCTCCACAATTTTAGACATGGCTTCAAACCCATTCTGAGCCAAAATTACATCACATCCTGACTCTCTCAAAAAAATCTCGGCGCTCTTTCGGATCGTACTACTGTCGTCAATTACCATCACCTTGATGCCACTCATTGCATCTCTCACTTTCACTTTTATTCCTTGATTATCATAACAAAATCAAAAAACAACGCTTGAATCCCAAATTGGGCATATGACCAGTGACTCAAAAGCACTTACTTTACAAAAAGTTCGTGACCTTCGAATCATCAAACAAGCTATTTACGCCAAAATGCAGGAGTAAAAATAGCCAATAACGTAAAGAATTCCAATCTTCCCAACAGCATAGCAAAACTGCACACCCATGTCTGGAAATCACTTAAACTTGCATAAGTACCAGCTGGCCCTATACTTCCAAGCCCCGGACCCAAATTATTAATGCAAGCCGCCGCCGCAGAAAAAGCTGTTATTGCATCCAGGCCGCTAAAAGTTAATATTAGGGTCATTAAAACCATACTCGAGAAATACACAAATAAAAACACGAGTACCGCAAGAATAACTCGATTATTGACTATATTTCTACCCAACTTGGCTGGCAGTACTGCTCCAGGATGCATGATGGTAATAATTTCCCGGTAGACCTGTTGATAGAGTATGCGCGCCCGGATCATTTTTATCCCCCCCCCCGTGGAACCGGAAGATGTGCAAAAACCTGACAAGAAAATCATCCAGAGAGGTGCAAAAATAGGCCACAAACCATAATCTGCATTACTGTAACCCGTTGTCGTTGCGACAGAAACAACATTAAATGATGCATAACGCAATGCTGTCCATAGACTTTCGTAAATATCCATGCCCCAGAGAAATACCCCCAAACCAACACAACTAACACTTAAAATAACCAAATACCAACCCACTTCAGAATCATAGCGATACAAAGTCAGGTTTTTTGCCCGCCAGGCTAGGAAATGTGTCGCAAAATTTATCCCAGCCAAAATCATGAAAATAACTGCAATAAACTCGATCAATGGTGAATCCCAATAACCAAAACTGGCATCGTGTGAAGAAAATCCTCCTAATCCAAGCGTGGTAAATGCATGCATGATCGCATCAAACCAGCCCATCCCAGCCCATTTGTATGCCGCTACACACAATAGTGTCAGGCAAGCATAAATAGTCCATAACCCTTTCGCTGTTTCAGCAATACGAGGTGTCAGCTTGTTTTCCTTCATGGGACCCGGAATCTCAGCATTTAATAGTTGACGACCACCCACACCCAGCAGTGGCAAAATCGCCACTGCCAAAACAATCAGTCCCATCCCCCCCAGCCAGACTATCTCACCACGCCACAAATTGATTGACGGTGGTAAATTATCCAGACCGGACAATACCGTTGCTCCCGTTGCAGTCAATCCGGAAACAGCCTCAAAATAGGCCATGCTGAAGTTGATACCAGGCATAAACAACAAGAAAGGCAGCATGGCAAATACCGGCAGTACTGACCAGACCAGCGCCACTAACAAAAAACCGTCCCTGATCTGTAATTCCCGATGAAAACTGCGCGTCACGAACCATAACAATAATCCGCATCCCACGGTCATCAGCATCGACTTCACGAAGACAGCGCGTGCTCCATCCTCCCCCCATGCCGCCAGCCCCAGCGGAATGATCATGGTCAATCCAAAAACCAGAATCATCTTACTGAGTACGTTAATGACTACAAAAAGTCGATTCATGCACTCGCTGCTTTACAAAAAGCCGACATTAACCTGAAATAGTTTTTCCACCTGACGAATCATTTTTCTGTTGATGACAAACAAAATAACATGATCCTTTGATTCGATAATCGTATCGTGATGCGCAATAATCACCTGCACAGCATGGTCTGATTGACTATGAGTTTCTTCCTGATCATGAAAGTCTCCCCTAGCAAGATGATCTTCAGTTTCGGACAATCCCCGGACAATAGCACCAATGGTTGCACCTCTTGGAAGCTCGATTTCCTCCACTTTTTTTCCTACCACTCTGGAGGATCTGGCATCGCCATGCGCAACCAATTCCAATGCTTCAGCCGCTCCACGGCGAAGACTGTGCACTGCGGCCACATCGCCATGGCGCACATAAGCCAACAGAGAACCAATCGTCACCTGTGCGGGTGAGATCGCAATATCGATCCCGCCACTTTGCACCAGATCCACATACACTCGGCGATTGATCAGGGCTACGACTTTATGTGCCCCCATGCGCTTCGCAAGCAGGGCAGACATAATATTATTCTCGTCATCATTGGTCAGCGCACAAAACATATCCATTTCCGCTATGCCTTCACTTTCCAGCAATGTTTCGTCAGTTGCATCACCATGCAACACTAACGCATGACTCACTTCTTCCGCCAGACGCTCGCTAGCCTGATAGTTGTGCTCAATGATCTTGACCTGATAATCTTTTTCAAGTGTCAAAACCAGTCGCTTGCCGATTTTACCGCCGCCAGCAATCATGACGTATTTCACCGGCTTGTCCATACCGCGCAATTCGCGCATAACGGTACGAATATCCTCAGTTGCAGCAATGAAAAATACTTCATCCTCTTCTTCAATGACCGTATCCCCTTCGGGAATGATTGGTTGATTGCGACGAAAGATGGCCGCCACACGCGTATCCACATTTGGTACATGCTTGCGTAACTGCTGCAACTGTTGCCCCACCAGTGGCCCACCTTTCAGGGCGCGAACAGCCACCAGACTTACTCTACCCGATGCAAAATCAAGTACCTGGAGAGCCTCGGGAAATTCCACCAGCTTCACGATATACTCGGTTAATATCTGTTCCGGACTGATGGCGAAATCGACACAAAAATTTTCAGTCGAGAAAATTTCAGGACGTGCCAGATAATCAACCGAACGGATTCGGGCTATTCGGGTGGGAATATTGTAAAGTGTGGCCGCCAGCTTACAGGCCACCAGATTGGTTTCATCGTGTTCAGTCACGGCAAGAATCATATCGGCATCCTGCGCTCCTGCATTTTCGAGTATCGACGGGTGAGACGCATTGCCGACAACAGCTCGCAAATCCAATCGATCCTGCAACAGCATCAAACGATTTCGATCAATATCGACCATGGTTATGTCATTGGCCTCACTGACCAGATTTTCTGCCACCGAAGAACCAACCTGCCCCGCACCCAGTATGATGATCTTCAATTCAATTAACTAACTCAGAGTTGAGTAATAATGTAATTCCAAGCTTGTTCAGAACCCATTAGCGATTTTGTCTTACCCAATCACGCCACTGCACAAACAACCCAGGATCCAGAGCGGCTATCACCGAACGCTGCCAGGGTGAACCCGCCCAATAATCATCGTGATCAAAACCGCACATACTTCCTCCGGCTTCAGCCAGAATCAGCGAGCCGGCAGCATAATCCCAAGGTTTCTGCCCACCATGCAGATACAAGTCAAAATAACCGGCAGCGGTATAGCACCACTCCAGCGCACACGCACCGTAATTCCGTTGGGAAGCATAAGGTGGATAAGCAGCCACTTTTGCCGCCAGCTGGCGATCTAGTCGTTTCAGATCCACATTGGCCATGGAGCGCGACAAAACCGGTACATATTTTTTGAGTGGAAGTCGCGCGCCATTGAGAAAAGCTCCCCCACCTTTTGTCGCATGAAACATTTCGTTGGTAACGGGATTATAGATAACACCCAATATGCTTTTTCCCTGCTCCATAAAAGCCACAGAAATTGCAAAATAGGGTAAGCCATTAAGAAAATTGGATGTACCGTCAATAGGATCCACACTCCAAAGCCCATTCAGACCTTTTTGCCACTGCTCTTCCTGTTCCTGCTCCGACATTTCTTCACCCATGGCGGCGGCTGGACAAATTTGCTGCAAAGCAGCCAGCAATGCATTTTGGGCTGCCACATCGGCTTCTGTGAAAAAGCTGCCATCCGATTTCACCTGTCGGTCGACTTGTAGATAACGCGGCAGGATAACGTGCTGCGCCACATCCCTGACAACAGCGATAACTTGTTCCAGCACGCCTATTCCACTCGCCATTTGATCGAACAACCGATACTCGGAATTTGGTCTGCCGGTCCCCGTCCGGTTTTCGCCACTTGCAACATCGCCTCAAACAGATCACGGCGAACATCAGCGGGAGCTGCCTCCTTGCGGGATACATCCAGTCGTCCGCGATACTGCAGTTCCAGTTGACTATTAAAACCAAAAAAATCCGGCGTGCATACCGCGCCATACTTCTTGGCTATGCCCTGTGTTTCATCCCACACATAGGGAAAAGGATAATTTAACCGCTCGGCCACCAGTTTCATATTGTCAAATGAATCTTCCGGATAATCTGCCGGATCGTTGGACATAATGGCGATGGCATTGATACCGAGTGGTTTCAGTTCATTCACATCACGAATGATACGATCCTGAACTGCCTTGACGTACGGACAATGGTTACAGATGAACATAACCAGCAATCCATTTTCGCCCTGGATCGAAGCCAAGTTGTAACGCTTGCCATCGACTCCCGGCAAATCAAAATCAATTGCTTTCCAACCAAAATCACACACAGGTGTTTCCAAACTTGCCATACCGACTTCTCCACTCAATTTCAATACATTCTTTGAACGCTGCCCTGAAACTACATCCTTTCCATATCATTACGATCGGGCAACCAGTTCATTCCGTGTGCTATATTAGCATGAGTCCATCCGTTAAATGATTGCTTGCCCATACCCCCATTCGTCATGCACGCCCGTTTTTATCATCCGGAACCCCTTGCAGTCGGTCAATTGATTGAATTAACCGCCGAGAACAAGCATCATGCCGCACGGGTATTGCGACTAAAAAAAGGAGATTTCATTACCTTGTTTGATGGCAATGGCGGCGAATATTTGGCACACATAGCAGTCATCAGCAAATCCGGCACTACGGTTGCAATTGAAGATTTCCATGACATTGACCGCGAGTCGCCATTACACATCGAACTGGCGCAAGCGATCTGCGTCAACGAAAAAATGGACTGGATCATCCAGAAAACCGTGGAGATGGGCGTAACCAGCATACAACCGGTATCGACCGAACGCAGCATCGTGCATCTATCGGATGAGCGATCTGCGAAGCGACTGCATCATTGGCAAAAAATTGTTATTTCGGCCTGTGAACAATGCGGTAGAAACCAGGTTCCCAAAGTGTATCCGCTGACTTCCCTGCTGCACTGGTTGAGTCAGAAAAAAACCGCGAGCAGCGTTAACGGTATATCCCTTATGCTATCCACTGCGGCAACGACACGACTCAGTCAAATCGCCCAACCCGCTGCAAGTGTCCCAATCACACTTGCCATAGGACCGGAAGGCGGCTTTACTGCGGATGAAGGCATGGCACTGGAACATGCCGGATTCATTCCCCTTCGTCTCGGTCAACGTATTTTACGTACCGAAAGCGCCCCGCTGGCAGCCATTTCGGCGCTACAAGCAATGTGGGGAGATTTTTAATCAACCCATGCAATCCATGTCAACTACTCATTGCCCATGACCTCACCTCATACTTCGACAGAATTTGTTTCGTGGTTCCGCTCGGTTGCACCTTATATTCACGCATTCCGCGGCAAGGTTTTTGTACTGGGATTTGGTGGCGAAATGATCACGGATGCTCAATTTGTCCATTTCATTCATGACATCAACCTTCTGGCCAGCCTCGGAGTGCGTCTGATACTGGTACACGGTGCACGTCCGCAAATCCAGTTACGTCTCGATGAATCACAGCTGGAAACTGAATCCGTCATGGGTATGCGAGCAACCGATCCTGCCGCACTCCAATGCGTCAAAGAGTCTGTCGGGCGTGTGCATCATGAAATTGCTGCATTGTTATCGATGGGATTACCCAACTCACCGATGGCCAACGCAGCCATACGCGTTGCCAGCGGCAATTTTGTCACCGCTTGCCCGCAGGGTGTGATTCAAGGCGTGGACCTGATGCACACCGGCAAAGTACGCAAAATTCATGCACAAGGTATTACTTCGCGCCTCGAACAAGGTGAAGTCGTATTGATCTCTCCACTGGGTTATTCACCTACTGGTGAAATATTCAACTTGACCATGGAAAACGTGGCGACCGAAACTGCCATAGCCCTGCGTGCCGAGAAACTGATTTTCCTGCTGGATACACTGGATTCGGTAAGCATAAACACAGCGCAATGCAACAGCATGCCGCGCGAACTGACCGTAGCCGAAAGCAAATCGCTACTGGAACAGACGACACCGCCTTCAGGTTGTCATGTCCCGGATCACATCAGACCCATACTGCAATCGGCTACCAGGGCCTGTGAAGCTGGCGTCATGCGCGCCCATTTGATTAGCCGTCATTGTGACGGTGCCATATTGCAAGAACTGTTTACGCACAATGGTATCGGCACGATGATTTCCCAGGAAACCTTGCTGACATTGCGAAAAGCCCGGATCGAGGATGTGGGCAGTATTTTACAATTGATCGAACCATTGGAAAACGAAGGTATTCTGGTGCGTCGCGGTCGAGAATTGTTGGAAATGGAAATCGATCGATTCACCGTATTTGAGCATGATGGCATCATTTTGGGTTGTGCAGCGCTATATCCCTTCCCAGAGGACAATGCCTGCGAGCTGGCCTGTCTCGCCATCCATCCCAATTACCGAAGCTCGGGTTATGGTAACCGGCTTCTCAAGTACATCGAAAACAAAATACGATCGCAAGGCATACACACGCTATTCATACTCACTACTCATGCCATGCACTGGTTTATCGAACATGGATTCAAGCCCGCCACACCGAGTGAATTGCCTAAAACCAAGCAAAATTTATACAATTATCAGCGACGTTCAAAAGTCCTGATCAAACAATTGTAATCTAGCCCTTTATTAAACTTTTTCATTTGCGGTTTACGAATTCGAACGAAGCACTCATAATGTCAGACTTTTCTCACTTGAATAATTTTACTGATTCGGAGCTAACCACACCCATGACACGAATGGTTAACTGCATCAAATTGGGTCATGAAGCCGAAGGGCTCGATTTTCAAACCTACCCTGGCGAGTTGGGTAAACGAATTTTCGAGAATGTATCGAAAGAGGCTTGGAATCAATGGATCAAGCACCAAACCACACTGGTCAACGAAAACCGCCTGAATCTGTCAGATCCGAAAGCACGTAAATATCTGGCCGAACAAATGGAAGCACATTTTTTTGGAGAAGGTGCGGAACAGGCAGCAGGCTATATGCCCCCGAAAAAACAGTCTTAATTTTTAACAGTGCATTCCAAATTTAGCATTAAAACTTACCAACAATCTTTTACACACATTACTCAGTGGATAATTGGTTATAACGATTCAATATCTTTAAGAGTTTTTCCGTTTTTGTCCTTCCATGCAATGAGTCCATTTACCTGTCCCCCGTGAATCACGGCTGCTGCCGAGCTCGGGCTTGTAAACTCAGCATCTCTTATAAATATCAACGTGCCGTCTTTGGTCTCTAGTACACCTTCATCTTTTAAGCGCTGCCGCATATTTATTACCCAAGGCCTTTTTTGCGATGAAGCCCTATCGGTCAAAATAGCTTGAGAACCCTTAAGTACCACAAAGCCATTGGGTGCCAAATGCCCCTCTGCTTTAATCCCCTTAATTTCGGTAAACAGTTTCTTGTGTTCGGATTCTGTCACGGCTTTTGCTGCAATTGGCACGAGCAACTCTACCCCTAGAACTGGCAATAGCTGGTTAATCTTTTCTAAAAATACTTCCATATCCGCTCTATCGGATTCAGGCAATCGAGCTCCGCTACTTTGACCGTTTGTAACTACGGCTCGCCCAGATTTTTGCGCTTGGTCTATCAGCTTTCCTTCAAGGAAGCGTATATGCGCTTTAGTTAAGTTCTCGTCTTTACTGATAAAAAAGATAATTTGATTCCAGAAATCTTTTTCCAAGTGAACTTTGATTCGATCACGAATGCTCTCAGTCTCACCAATATAGATTGCTGGTTTTCCCGACTCTGGATCGGAACCCGTCAAAAAGTAGACTCCCGCGCCGCCCGATTCTTCACGAGAAAAAACGCCGTCAAATTCACTTCGAGGGCCTGCGACAGCTTTTCCAGTCCAGTTTGACAGCTCTGCTGTACGAAGCCGGGTAGGATCTCCGTAAACTAGGAATAGTTTGATTGTTGCACTAGACATGTGCAAAAAGTAAGAGCGCTACAGCAGTTTTTTGATCTGAATCCTATGATTGATCATGCGAGCGCATAGTCAATCATAGGTCTTCAGTATTTTTGAGATTTGACTTACTTAATAACCGCGTTCAATTCGCCTTTAGCATAGCGATTCGCCATACTTTCCAGAGAAATTGGTTTGATTTTCCCGGCCTGTCCGGCACAGCCGAAGGCTTCAAAGCGTGCTTTACAAATGTCTTTGGCCGCGGCGGTCGCTTCTTTCAGGAATTTGCGCGGGTCGAAATTACTTTTATCTTTTTCCAGGCTGCGGCGGATCGCGCCGGTCATCGCCAAGCGGATATCCGTGTCGATATTGACTTTACGTACGCCATACTTGATACCCTGTTGAATTTCTTCGACCGGAACACCGTAGGTTTCTTTGATGTCGCCGCCGAATTGACGAATGATTTCCAGCCATTCTTGCGGTACCGAGCTGGAGCCGTGCATCACCAGGTGGGTGTTAGGAATGCGCGCGTGAATTTGTTTGATCCGCTCGATCGCCAGAATATCGCCCGTAGGTTTACGGGTAAATTTGTACGCGCCGTGCGAGGTTCCAATGGCAATCGCCAAGGCATCCACGCCGGTTTTGCGCACAAAGTCGGCAGCTTCTTCCGGATCGGTCAGCAGTTGATCGTGCGACAACACGCCTTCCGCGCCATGTCCGTCTTCGGCTTCACCCATACCGGATTCCAGAGATCCCAGGCAACCCAATTCGCCTTCTACCGATACACCAACAGAATGTGCGATATTAACGACATCGGCGGTCACATTGACGTTGTATTCGTAAGTAGACGGTGTTTTGGCATCGGCCTGCAGCGAACCGTCCATCATGACGCTCGAGAAACCGCTACGGATTGCGTTCACGCAAACGGAGGGAGAGGCACCATGATCCTGATGCATCACAATCGGTATATGCGGATAGGATTCAACGGCTGCTTCGATCAAGTGACGCAGGAATGCTTCACCGGCATATTTGCGCGCACCGGCGGAACCTTGCATGATGACCGGGCTGTTGCATTCATCGGCGGCCTGCATGATCGCCTGGATTTGCTCCAGGTTGTTGACGTTGAAAGCAGGCAGTCCATAACCGTTTTCTGCCGCATGATCGAGTAACTGTCTTAGTGATACGAGTGCCATTTAGATCTCCTTATAAATTGTCTTACAATGATTTTGAATGAAATAATGTAATGATTGAAAAATTTAATGCTTCAATCACATGCAGATAATGTTCAGTTCTGATGCCATTCGACTTATGCGTCCACTATCCCTTGTCGTGATCGCCATTCACCGACGCGAATGATTTTCATGGTATTGGTGCCTCCCGATTTTCCGACCGGTTCACCGATGGTCATCACCATGATATCACCATGACGCACAACGCCGCGATTAAGCAATTCCTGTTCGGCGCGATTCAGAATTTCCTCTGGATCACTGAGCCCCACATCAAAGTCGACCGGATAGACACCGCGAAACAGTGTCACGCGCCGACGAGTTTCTTCATTGGGACTCAAGGCAAAAATCGGTACCTTTGAACTGCGTCGGGACATCAGCAGGGCCGTAACACCGCTTTGTGTCAAGGCTGCAATGGCGCGAATCTGCAAACCACTAGCCGTAAACATGGTTGCGCGTGCAATGGCTTCCTCAATGGTTGCCTGGCTGATGGTGGTAATGCGCCGATCGGTATTGACCAGATATTCCTTCTCAGCTTCCAGACATACTCTGGCCATGGCTTCCACGGCTTCTACCGGATACTCACCGGCAGCCGATTCTGCAGATAGCATGACAGCATCCGTACCATCCAGTACTGCATTCGCCACATCCGAAACTTCCGCACGCGTCGGTATGGGATTGGTAATCATGGATTCCATCATCTGCGTTGCAGTCACCACCACTTTGTTACTCATCCGGGCGGAGCGGATCATTCTTTTTTGCAACGCAGGAACTGCCGCATCACCGACTTCCACGGCCAAATCGCCTCGCGCTACCATGATGGCATCAGAAGCCTCGAGAATGTCCTCGAGTGCAAGAATGGCTTCAGAACGCTCGATCTTGGCCATGATCATCCCCTTGCCGCCCGCTTCCTGCATCAACGCACGCGCCTGCCGGATGTCATCACCTGATCGTACAAAGGATACCGCCAGATAGTCGGCACCAAACTCAGCCGCAATCTTGATATCCTCGAGATCCTTACTGGTCAGGGCCGGAGCACCCAGCCCTCCCCCCTTGCGATTGATACCCTTGTTGTTCGACAGCACACCGCCTTGCTCAACCACGCAAAAGACTTGATGCTCCTTCACGGAGGTGACACTGAGCACGATACGCCCATCGTCCAGCATCAGGATTGCACCGGCCTCGAGATCATTGGGCAATTCCTTGTAATCCAGTCCAACTCGCTCCTGATTACCCAGCTCACAAAAAGCATCCAGTATAAACTCATCGCCGACTTCGAGCCGGATCTTGCCATGCTCAAACTTGCCAACGCGTATCTTTGGACCCTGCAGGTCTGCCAGCACGCCGACAGTTCTTCCGGCCTTGCGAGCCAATGAGCGTGTCAATTCGACAAATTCAATGTGTTGCTCGCGGGTACCGTGAGAGAAATTGATTCGAACAACATCCACACCCGCTCGGATCATACGTTCTAAAATCTTTGCATTGCTGCTCGCAGGACCCAGGGTGGTTACAATTTTCGTTCTTCGAATCATGGCGCTGTCAGATTATTTGGCTCGTGTTTCCAATATTTCCACTGCAGGCAATTTCTTGCCTTCCAGAAACTCCAGAAAAGCTCCTCCGGCAGTTGAGATATACGACACTTTGTCATAGATATCATATTTCTGAATGGCAGCAATGGTATCTCCCCCTCCCGCCAGTGTAAAAGCTTTGGTTTCGGCAATGGCACGCGCAACCTTTTCAGTTCCCGCACCGAATTGATCGAATTCGAAAACACCCACGGGACCATTCCAGACCACCGTCCCCGCACGCATGATGATGTCCACCAGCTCCTGCGCACTTTGCGGCCCAATATCGAAAATCATGTCATCGTCCGCAACCTGCGCAGCATCCTTCAACACAGCAGGTTCATTGGCGTCGAATTTTTTACCCACGACAACGTCGACAGCAATCGGAATCGACGCATTGCGCTTTGCCATTTTCTCCATCAGTGCCTTGGCAGTGAGGACCAGATCATCTTCACACAAGGATTTTCCGACATTCTTGCCCGTTGCCTTCAGAAAAGTATTGGCTATACCGCCCCCCACGACCAATTGATCCACTTTTTCGGATAACGACTCCAACACGGTTAATTTGGTAGACACCTTGGAACCACCGACAATTGCCACCATCGGACGAGCCGGACTGAGCAGTGCTTTGGTCAGTGCATCGAGTTCCTCGGTCAGTAATATTCCTGCACATGCAACCGGCGCATATTTCGCGATGCCATGGGTTGAAGCCTCGGCTCGGTGCGCAGTGCCAAAGGCATCCATGACGAATACATCGCACAATCTGGCATATTTCTGCGCCGTTTCTTCAACATTTTTCTTTTCGCCTTTGTTGATACGGCAATTTTCCAATACGACCAATTCACCCTCGGCCACATCAAAGCCACCATCAACCCAGTCACGAATCAGTCGCACCGGTTTGTTCAAACGGCCCGCAATGTTATCCGCCACCGGTTTCAGTGAATTTTCTTCGCTCCACTGCCCTTCTTCGGGGCGCCCCAGATGTGACGTCACCATCACTTTGGCGCCTTGCTTTAGGCAATGATTAATGGTCGCCATCGAGGCGGTAATGCGCGCATCTGATGTCACTTTGCCATCCTTAACTGGCACATTGAGATCAGCACGGATAAAGACACGTTTGCCCTTTAGATCAAGGTCAACAAGTTTAATAACAGACACATCAAACTCCAGAATTGTCTATAAGTGGAAAATAAAAGGATAGCAAATGCTACCCCTCATATTCCATCTGTTTGTAAATAAACATATATATGTTCCATTGCGATGACCCAGACTGCATATCCGGGTGTCATCGCATTTCTGCAACCTTACTTGGCGACGGTACGAGCCATCTCCAGAACCTTGGTAGAATAACCCCATTCGTTGTCGTACCATGCAACCACTTTGACAAAGCTCTTATCGAGCGCCATACCTGCTTCTGCATCAAAAATCGAAGTGCAGCTTTCACCGCGAAAATCGGTCGATACCACCTTTTGATCAGTATAACCCAGCACACCTTTCATGGAACCTTGCGAAGCTTCCTTCATCGCCTGGCAAATTTCGTCATAAGTTGCTTCTTTTTCCAGCTCGCAGGTCAGATCCACAACCGACACATCCGAGGTTGGAACACGGAAAGCCATACCTG
The DNA here is from genome assembly GCA_017879645.1 of Nitrosomonas sp. Lineage (GTDB taxonomy): Bacteria > Pseudomonadota > Gammaproteobacteria > Burkholderiales > Nitrosomonadaceae > Nitrosomonas. The sequence continues at coordinate 17,694 of JAAEXZ010000024.1, read as the reverse complement.
TCAGTTTTTTGTTCAACTCGGGTATCACCACGCCTACAGCTTTGGCCGCACCGGTTGAAGATGGAATGATGTTTTCCAGAATACCGCGGCCGCCCCGCCAGTCCTTATTGGATGGACCATCAACTGTTTTTTGTGTTGCAGTGGCCGCATGTACCGTCGTCATCAAGCCACGTTTGATACCCCATTTGTCGTTCAGAACCTTGGCAATCGGTGCCAGACAATTGGTCGTGCAAGAAGCATTGGATATGATGCTTTCACCTTTGTATGATTTGTCATTGACACCATAAACGAACATTGGAGTGTCGTCTTTGGAAGGTGCTGACATAATCACTTTCTTGGCTCCGGCAGCCAGATGCTTTTGACAGGTTTCCTTGGTGAGGAACAAACCGGTTGACTCGATCACAACGTCGGCACCAACTTCATTCCACTTCAGCTCTGCCGGATCTTTAATTGCCGTCAAGCGGATTCTCTTTCCATTGACCACCAAGGTTTCGCCATCGATGGAAACATCCCCCTGAAAACGGCCATGCACTGAATCATGCTTCAACATGTAAGCCAGATAGTCTGGTTCCAGCAAATCATTGATGGCAACGATTTCAATATCGGAAAAATTCTGAACGGCAGAGCGAAAAACCATACGTCCGATACGACCAAACCCATTGATACCTACTTTAATTGTCATACTAAAACTCCTTGAAAAGAAACTTGTGACTTGGGGCCAGCACAGGCTCGCCCCAAAATACTTTAATCATTAATTGAATCAGAGAATGCCTTTTACTGTCTTGACTACATTGTCAACAGTAAAACCAAAATGCTTGAACAACACGTCTGCAGGCGCCGACTCACCGAATGAGTCGATACCAACCACCGCACCGTCCAGTCCAACGTACTTGCGCCAGAAGTCGGTCACACCTGCTTCAATGGCGACACGCTTAATACCCTTTGGCAAGACACTGTCTTTATAAGATGGTTCCTGACGATCGAAAATACTGGTACAAGGCATAGAAACCACGCGAACATGGATTCCCTCATCCGCGAGTGCTTTTTGTGCACTCATTGCCAGAGATACTTCCGAACCAGTTGCGATCAACACAGCTTGTGCCTTTGCATTGCCAGCTTCCGACAATACATATCCGCCTTTGTCTATGAGCTTGATCGTCGCTGCGTCACGCTTCTGGAAAGGCAAGTTCTGGCGACTGAAAATCAGTGTCGACGGTCCGTTCTTGCGTTCAATGGCACGTGCCCAAGATACGGTTGACTCAACCGTATCACAGGGACGCCATACATCCATGTTGGGAATCATGCGCAGTGTGGCAGTCTGCTCCACAGGCTGGTGAGTCGGCCCATCCTCACCCAGACCAATCGAATCATGAGTAAAGACGAAAATATTACGTATCTTCATCAATGCAGCCATACGCAATGCGTTACGTGCATATTCCGAAAACATCAGGAAGGTGGCGCCATAGGGAATCAATCCGCCATGTAGCGACAATCCATTCATCATGGCACTCATGCCAAATTCGCGCACACCATAATAGACATAGTTACCCCCATTGACCTTGCTGATCCCCTTGGAACCCGACCACAAGGTCAGATTGGAACCAGCCAGGTCAGCTGAGCCGCCAATCAGTTCCGGCAGAACCGGTGCCAAGCCTTCTATGGCATTTTGCGAAGCCTTGCGGCTGGCGATGGTTTCAGTCTTGGCATTCACCTGGTTGAGAACACTGTCTACGTGACTTTGCCAATTAGCGGGTAACTCCCCTGTCATACGGCGATTGAATTCGGCAGCTTCCTTGGGATATTTCTCGGCATACTCGGCAAACTTGATGTTCCATTCCGTTTCCAGCTTCTGCCCTTTGGCTCTGGCATCCCACGCGCTATATACTTCTTGTGGAATTTCGAAAGGTGCGTGATGCCAGCCGATATGCGGACGAGTTGCAGCAATTTCCGCGTCGCCAAGCGCTGCACCATGTACCGAGTGGGTGTTGGCCATATTGGGCGACCCCATGCCAATGACCGTCTTGCAGCAAATCATCGTGGGTTTGTCATTGACTTGTTTAGCTGCTTCGATCGCAGCCTCTATTGCTACCGGATCATGACCATTGACATTCGGCACCACATGCCAGCCATAAGACTCGAAGCGTTTAGGCGTATCATCAGTAAACCAGCCTTCGACATGACCATCAATGGAAATCCCGTTATCATCATAAAAACAGATCAGTTTACCCAGGCCCAAGGTACCAGCGAGCGAGCAAGCCTCGTGGGATATACCCTCCATCAGACAGCCATCGCCCAGGAAAACATAAGTATGATGATCCACAATATTGTAGCCAGGACGATTGAATTCTGCCGCCAGAATTTTTTCCGCCAAAGCCATGCCCACTGCATTGGTGATTCCCTGTCCCAAAGGTCCGGTAGTGGTCTCAACACCGGGCGTGTAGCCATATTCAGGATGGCCTGGCGTCTTGGAATGAAACTGGCGAAAACGCTTGATCTCTTCCATCGGCAGATCATAACCCGTCAAATGCAACAAGGCGTAGATCAGCATGGATCCATGACCATTGGAAAGAATAAACCGGTCACGATCAACCCATCCCGGGTTTCCAGGATTATGACGCAAGTGATGAATCCACAGCACTTCAGCAATCTCGGCCATGCCCATTGGCATGCCTGGATGACCAGAATTGGCTTTTTGCACGGCATCCATTGCCAGCGCACGAATCGCACTGGTCAAATCCTTGAATACCGGCGCGTCAAAATCCTTGAATGTACCCATCAAAACTAACTCCCTTAAATTTTCAACAAATAAATAGAAACGGCCACCTTTCTCGATCTGATGGCAAAGCTCGCATTATCCCTCAAGATGGGTGTTTGGACAACTACAAACCTATATTTTTCACATAAAACCAATCCAGTAGCACAGGACGGGATACCGCACTAATTGCCACGCAACTTGATTCCCAACAACTTTATTTTGCGATAGAGGTGTGTGCGCTCCAAACCGGCACGCTCGGCCACCCGGGTCATGTTGCCATTCTCCTGATCGATGAGTCGTTCAAAGTAGTTCTTTTCAAACTGATCACGCGCTTCACGCAATGAAAGATCCAGTGAAATTTCGGGCGCCACCGAGGATGAAGCCGACTCCGGAAACACCATCGCCTGCTGAACCGCCTCAACTGAAATTTCATCGCCAGCACATGTCAGAGCCAATGAATGCACCACGCCATTTAACTGGGTCAGATTACCCGGCCAGTCATAATTTCGAAGACAATTCAGTGCTGCCGTGCTGAATCGCAAATTGGGCGATGCCTCACCGGATTCCACGAAACGCGACAAAATCTGATTGGCCAATTCGGGAATATCCTCGCGATGCGCTCTCAGTGCCGGTATGCCAATCGATAGACCACTCAACAATTCATACAATTTTGAATGATAAGTGCCTTGGACCGTCAATTCCGCCAGTGGCTGTGATGTCGCACAGACAAGTCGCACGTTGTATTTGTCGAGCTTGCTCAATACCAGCAGCAACCCCTTCTGCGCCAGCTTGTTGATTTCACCCACATCCTTGAGAAACAACAGACCATCGCGTGCATGTTCCAGCAAGTCCAGTGGTGATTCGGCCAGCACCGACAACGACTCCGGCTCCACCCAAGCCGTATTGGGTCGATGCAGAAAACGCGCACATAATTCCGCTCCCACACCAGGTTCACCCATCAATAGCAAGGGAGTCTTCAGGTTTGCTACCTGCTCCAGCTTCTTGCGCAATTCAGCTATCAGCGGGCTTCTGCCCAAACTAACGAGTGACAACGATGCATGCTGCTTATGCTGACCGCTACGCAGCGCCTTGTTAACTGTACTGAGAAGCTTCTGCAGCGGTATGGGTTTTTCCAGATAACCAAAAGCACCGATACGGGTCGCTTCTACAGCCGTGTCAATCGTTCCGTGTCCCGACATCATGATCACCGGCATCGTCAGCATGCCATTGCTGGCCCAGTCCTTGAGCAACGTAATGCCATCGGTATCGGGCATCCAGATATCCAGCAACACCAGATCCGGTCGCGTCTGACTGCGCCAGACCCTAGCCTGCTCGGCATTCTCCGCCAACGCCACGCGGTATCCTTCATCACGTAAAATTTCAGACAACAATTCACGTATCCCAATTTCGTCATCAACAACAAGTATGGTATTGTTCGTTATCATTTTTGAATATTCTCCACTGACGAAATCGATTCAGCTTGTGTATACAACCTACTTTCGCTGAACGCATCCGTATCAAAATTTAATACCCCCAGGTTTTCATCATTGTTATAGTGCCAACACCCTTCTCATACTGATTCATTCTTATTTTCTGCAATCATTTTCTCCACAGCGGGAAGAATGATCGAAATCTGTGCACCGTGTGGCTTGATATTTTCGACATGAATGATCCCCTCGTGCTCTTCAACAATTTTTTTGACTATAGGCAATCCCAACCCCGTCCCCTTGGGTTTCGTCGTGACATAGGGTTCAAAAACCCGCGCCCTGACTTCCTCTGAGAATCCACAACCATTATCACGCACACACAATTGCACACCACCATGCACCCTCTCGGTGGTCACCTGAATGACCGGTTCCACCGAATCAATAAGCGCATCCTGTGCATTTTGCAACAGATTATGCAACACCTGTCGCAATTGTGCAGAATCCCCTTTCACAAATGGCAATTCTTCTGCCAGATTCTGTCGGATCGGGATATGCGCATGCGAATTTGATGCCATCTGTGAGCTTTCGTACAGCGACAACACTTCGCGCACCAAGCGATTGAAATCGAGCTGATGTAATTGCAGTTCGGGTGCACGCGCATACTGGTTAAACTCATTGACCATGCGTTTCAGGGCTTCGACCTGATTGACAATGGTCTCCGTCGAGCGCCGCAGGATTCTGGCATCGTCTTCACTCAACTTATGAATCAGCTTGTGCTGCACCCGCTCTGCCGACAACTGAATGGGCGTCAGCGGATTCTTGATTTCATGCGCCAACCGGCGTGCCACCTCACTCCATGCCACAGCGCGCTGCACCTGTAACAAATTGGTAATGTCGTCGAACACAACGACCCCCCCTCCTCCCGATTGCGTCGGCAGGCGGGTACCACGAATCAGCAGCACCTGATTCTTGCTCTCTCCCTGATGGGTCAGCTGGCGCTGCCATACTCCTGCGGTACCGCTATTGAATCCTTCCTTGATTTCCGCAACCAGCACATTGAGCTGTGGTTCGTTATCCACACAACCTTCAATGATTGAACCATCGAGGCTGATCAATGGCACCTGCAAAATTTGTTCTGCACTGCGATTGGCTTTCGACAGTGCCAGATTTTCATCGAAAACCAATACCCCGGATGACAGATTCGCCAGAATACTTTCCAAGTGAGTACGCGCACTTTCCACCTGCTGCTGGTTATGTTGTGCCGCTGCACGCGCTTCTTCCAATTGTTGCGTCATCAGGTTGAAAGACTCGGTCAGCACGCCCAGCTCATCGCGGCTTTGTACTAGATGCCTGCGACTATAATCACCTTGTGCGATTGCTCGCGTACCCTCGGCCAGCATGCCCAGCGGCGCACTTAATTTCTCGCTTAGCAGAGACGCCGTGGCTAGCGCAGAGAACAATGCCAGCAATAGCGCCAATGTCAATGTCACACTGTACAAACGCGTCAGTCCCTGGCGGGACAACAATAACTCCTGATAATCTTGAAATCCGGCCTGCACCCGCTCGGCATCCCTGGCAAGCTGGAGTGGAACAGGTTGCAGCAACTGTAACACACGAATGTCTTCCTTGAGACTCAGCACATTGACCGGCGCCACCACACGCAAATACAACCCTCTATCAGGAATGGTCTCGACAACGCTGTAAGCTTTCTGAATTCGGATATGGCGCATCACCATGGCACTGGGCATACCGGGAAACAACGCCAGATTATTTTCACTGGAAAAGGCGATAACCTTGCCATCCTGATTGAACAGGGTCGCCTCCTGCACTTGGGATTGCAACAGCAACTCGTTCAACACCAGCAGCGGTGGATTGGACGATTCGGATAACATCAGTGCCGTGGCTTGCGCCTTGCGTTCCAGTTCGGCCAGCAAGCTGTCGAGCATGGTCTGCCCCAGATTCAGCCCCCCCTCCAGTGCCCGATCCACCTTGACATCAAACCAGGATTCGATACTCTTTTCCAGGAACTGGACCGATACGGTATACACCAAGGCACCCGGTAGTATGGCCACAAGGGAGAAAACCAGCATCAGGCGCAAGGCCAGTCGGGAACCAAAGACACCGGTTTTTAGCCTGCGTCTGAATCGCCATAGCAAGAAACCCAGCACGATCATCAGAAACACGACAAAGACGATATTGATGCCAAGCAACAATCGATACTTACGTTCAAAAAACTCAGTATTGGCTCCTGCCGTTGCCAATAGGAACAACATGACCGCCCCTACACCAGCGCCGATGATCAGCACATATTTCATCAGTGTGCCTTGATCTGGAAGGGCTGGCCTGGCATGGGCAATTTCATCTGCCACTCCAGCTTTTCAGAACTAAAATCCCATTTGCTCGACCCCAGGGCTTCAACCTGGAAGGGCTTGGGCATTCTGGTCAAATCCAGCCAGATGCGCAGCGAAGCATGGTAATCGACATCCGTTCTCAACTCCGACTTGACGACCAGTGGAAAATCCCGAAGCTGACCTAACGCCTGCAAGGCTTCGGCAAGTGTGTTGAAGCTTTGCGATTGTGACGGATAATTAAGAAGAAATTGACGTGTCAAAGCATAATATCGAAGCCCAACCCGCATTTTCCCCCGGGCCACCTCGTCACTCAACCAGTACCAGCGAGAGTCGATCAAGCTGAACTTGGTTACAAAATATAACACCACTCCTTTTTCCAGAGCCTGTTCCAGCGTCGGATTCAGGGTAATCTCGGAATCGACACTGACTTCGTAACCTGCGTTAATAGCAGAAAATCGTACCGACTTGATTTCAACGCCCTCTGCCCATACCGGCATGGCGATTAACAACAGGATACAGATCGATAAAACAAAAAGCGTAATCGATGTTCGAATGCGCTCCATCGATTCACTACACTTTCTGCAACAAGGCATAAAAGAAACCGTCATGCCTCTCATCCGGCAGCAATTGTCCGTCCGGCAAAGTTTCAGCGGGTAAATCGGATGGCGTCAACAAGCGGGCATCAGGTTGTTGTTGAATGAATCCCTCTATCTGCGCCAGATTTTCTTCAGCAAAAATTGAGCATGTCACATAAAGCAACTTACCGTTCCTATTTAAAGTTTTCCATAATGCAGCGAGTATCCCACGTTGCTGAGCCACCAGCTTCGCCATGTCGCTTTCCCGTCGCAACCATTTGATGTCAGGATGACGACGAACCACGCCAGAGGCCGAACAAGGCACATCGGCCAGGATACGATCATACTTCTGCCCATCCCACCAGCTATCAGGTTGCCCAGCATCGCCACAAAGCAGCTGTGCTACCGACAGTTTCAGTCGATCGAGATTGTGCCGAACTCTGGTCAGTCGTTGAGCATCATTATCCAACGCGGTCAACGCTATATCTCCCAGCTCCAGAAGATGCGCAGTTTTCCCACCGGGCGCAGCACATGCATCCAGTACGCGCATACCATCGTGCACATCCAGCAATGGCACCGCAAACTGTGCTCCCAGATCCTGAACGCTCACCAAGCCTTCATGGAAACCGGGCAGTTTCTGCACCAAAACCGGTTTATCCAACCTGAGCGCTGCTCCCCCCAGCCATTCCGCAGGCATATCATGCTGCACCAGCAAATCACGATAATCCTGCACAGCAATCTTGCGTTGATTAACCCGTAAAGTCATCGGGGGATGCTGGTTACCCGCATCAAGTATAGCCTGAAATCGTTGGGGAAACTGCAAACGCAATTTGTCTATCCACCATTGCGGATATGAATAACACCCCGTTTCCTGATGTGCGGCTTGTTCGAGCAAGGCATCACGCTGCCGCAAAAAATTGCGCAGAACAGCGTTTACCAGACCTTGCATGCCCTTACCGGATGTTAGGGAGCGCGATGCGTTCACAGCATGATCCACCACCACGAAAGGACGCGTTTTGCTGTAAAGCAGCTGGTACAGTCCGATCAGCAACAGATGGTGCAGTTGTCGGTCACGCACGGGTTTGCTCAACAGCAATCCAAGAATGGCTTCCAGTTGACCATAAAACCGCAGCACGCCATAACTCAAATCCTGAATGGCCCCCCGTTGCTGTGGAGTCAAGCTGGATTCGGATTGCCACAGATCTTGCAATACCCCTGTCAGGTTACTGCCGCCTAATACTTTTTGTACGACAGTCGCGGCAGCCAGCTGCGTTTTAACCATGCTGCGACGCTGATTGATCGGTGGTTACAAAGCACTCTCCCGGCCGGACAGGATTTCCAGCCAGAAAATCCGCTACGCCAAGTCGCTTACTACCGGGCTTCTGCAGCTCCCTGATCCTTAACAGGCCATTCCCACACGCCACCGTTATCGCCTCGCGATCCACTGCCACAATCTCGCCATTTTTCCCGGGCTCACCGGTTTCCGCCTGTGCTCGCCAGATTTTCAATTGCATGTCGCGAAACCCGGTAGACGCACCCGGACTTGGATTGAATGCCCTCACTTTGCGCGCAATCTGAATTGCACTGTGTTGCCAATCAATCGCAGCCTCGGATTTGCTGATCTTTACCGCATAACAGGCCTGTGTTTCAACTTGCGGCACCGGAACCAGCCCCCCCCGTTGCAACAATTCCAAGGCTTCGACAATACTTTGCGCCCCCAGGCAACCCAGCTTGTCATGCAGGGATTGCGTCGTGTCATCAGCGTCAATAGGAATCCCTTGTTGCAGCAGAATATCCCCCGTGTCCAGCCCTGCATTCATCTGCATGATCGTGATGCCGGTTTCAGGGTCGCCTGCCAGGATGGCACGCTGTATCGGTGCCGCTCCACGCCAACGTGGCAGTAATGAAGCATGAATATTCAGACAACCCCAGCGCGGGGTTACCAGAACAGATTCCGGCAGGATCAATCCATACGCAGCCACGACCATGACATCGGCATCGAACATCCGCAGCTGTTGCTGTATTTCGGGCACCTTAAGCGAAGCAGGCTGCAATACGGTAAGCCGGTTTTGCAAGGCAAGCTGCTTGACTGCACTGGCAACCGTTTTCATCCCCCTACCGGCCGGACGATCGGGTTGAGTCAGGACAGCGACGATTTGATAATTTGACTTGATCAGGGCTTCCAGCGCCATCGCTGCAAAAACCGGCGTACCTGCAAAAATAATTCTCATCCTAGGTGCATTCGGTCATGGGTTATAGTGCAATACTTTATCTTCATTTTGTAGGTGTAGGATATGGGGCAGTCCACATCAGATAATTTCGGAGCGCCGCTCGCTACTACATGATACTGCGCTGTTTCTTCTTGAGTTTGGCCAATGTACGCACCTGCCTGAGGCGAGACCAGTATTCGACAAATACCTTACCGGCCAGATGATCCATTTCGTGCTGAATACATACCGCCAGCAATCCATCCGCTTCCAGTTCAAAGGTAGCGCCTTCGGCATCCAGCGCCTTCACTGTCACTGATTCTGCACGCTGCACCTTGCCGTAGATACCTGGCACCGACAAGCATCCTTCCTCGTAATCCGACACACCATTGCTAACGATAATTTCAGGATTGATCAATACCAGCAACTGATCACGTGCCTCGGACGTATCGATCACAATGACACGCTGGTGCACATCCACCTGTGTCGCCGCCAGACCGATACCGGGCGCAGCATACATGGTTTCAGCCATATCCCTTATCAAGACACGGATCTTGTCATCAATTTGCGACACCGGTGCTGCAATTGTGTGCAGTCTTTCATCCGGATACTGTAATATTTTTAAAATGGCCATGAAAAACGGTATAGTAAATAAGCTAAGAATTGAATTGGATCATATCTATAGCTGATTATTCCATGAACTTTACTTCTCAAGAGTGGGGTGATTTGTGCTCAAACCTATTATAACCGTGATTTTAATGTTGGGCCTGCTAGCTGCTGTTTCAACCCGTGCACAGGATATTATACTCCGGAACGATTCTCCCGATCACCATGTCGTCGTACCTGGCGACACCTTGTGGGGCATCGCATCACGATTCCTGCGAGACCCATGGCGCTGGCCTGAAATCTGGGGACTGAATCGCGCTCAAGTCAAAAACCCACATAAAATCTATCCAGGCGATATTGTCGTACTGGAAAAAACTGCACAAGGCAATCGGTTACGCTTAGCCGAGGACAAAGGCGGCATGAGAACGGTGAAACTCTCACCCCGCATTCACTCAGACCAATCCAGTACACTGGCCATTCCAAGCATACCTGCTTCTGCGATTGAACCCTTCCTGAGTCAGCCCCTCATCATTGAAAAGGACGGCCTCGCCAATGCACCTTACATTCTCGGTTCGAGTGATAATCGACTGATTCTCAATACCGGCAACACCGTGTATGTCAGCGGAATAACCGAAGACAAAGGCAGTGCGTGGCAAATCTTCCGTACCGGCAAGGCATTGAATGATCCGGACAACAACGGTCTGATCCTGGGGTACGAAGCCATCTACCTTGGCAATATCAAAGTTAATGCCTTCGCTGACATCAGCACTGCCACAATCACACGTGCAACAGAGGAAATTCTTAAGACAGATCGCCTCGTTCCCACCCCCGATATCATTTTCAACAATTATGCGCCACATGCCCCCGAATTCGATATCAAGGGTCGCATCATTTCGGTTTATGGAGGAGTAACCGAAATCGGCAGAGGCGCCATCGTAACCCTGAACAAGGGTAAGCTGGATGGCTTGGAAATGGGTCATGTGCTAGCGATCTACCGTAAAAGTCAGGCCAAATCAATACGCGGGGACATACTGCAATTACCGGATGAAAGAACCGGACTGGTATTCGTATTTCGCATTTTCGACAGACTGGCGTATGCGCTGGTAGTACAAAGCACGGATTCCATTCGAATCCTGGATGCAGTCAAAACACCCTGATCGAAACCATCCCGCAATGAAATCTGGCACGGACATCGAGTCCTGGTTAAATCTTTGCCTCATTGAGGGCTTGGGTAATGTATCCATACGCAAGCTTCTGATCAGTTTCGGCAATCCATCTGCCATCCTCTCTGCCAGCAGCACGACACTGGAACGCTGCATCACACCTGCTGCTGCCGCACGCATCCAAAGCAGAACCAATCGTTCCAAGATTCAGGCTACACTTGAGTGGCTGGAAGATCCTATCAATACTGTTATCACGTGGGCCGATCCTGACTACCCCACCCAGTTACTGAACATTCCAGATCCACCTCCCCTGCTGTATCTCAAGGGACGCCGCGAGCTGCTGCGACATCCTGCATTGGCCGTCGTGGGCAGCCGCAATGCTACGCCACAGGGACTCTCCAATGCAGAAGTCTTGTCCGAAACCGCCAGTAATGCCGGGCTTTGCATCATCAGCGGACTGGCTCTGGGAATCGATGCCGCCGCACACACCGGAGGGTTGCGTGGCCTTGCATCCAGTATTGCCGTGGTGGGCACAGGCTTGGACATCGTTTATCCGGCCAGGAATCATGCTTTAGCGCACCGACTGGCAAAAGAAGGAGCCATCGTTTCCGAATTTCCATTGGGCACACCCGCCATAGGTCGCAACTTTCCTCGCAGAAATCGGATCATAAGCGGTATGAGTCATGGCTGTCTGGTAGTCGAAGCGGCATTGCGCAGCGGATCATTGATCACAGCACGCCAGGCACTGGAACAGGGACGCGAAGTGATGGCAATTCCAGGATCCATACATTCCCCATTGGCCAAAGGTTGTCATGCCTTGATCAAACAGGGCGCAAAACTGGTTGAGAATACTCAGGACATATTGGAAGAACTCAATCACCTTCCGCTTGCAATCCATCCAACCAGACCCCATTCTGTTGAAAATAAAGTATCGAATGAAAATGAATCGTTACTCAAACACCTGGGCCATGATGCCGTAGATATAGATACATTGTGCATGCGGAGTGGCTTGACGGCAGATGTTGTATCAGCCATGCTATTAACGCTTGAGCTGGAGGGTCAAGTTAGCAGTCTGCCAGGCGGATGCTACCAAAGAGTCTCATAGCGCTTATCCAAAAAGAACAACAAATATAAGCGCTATATGGATAATTAAAAACTGTAAAAAAGATCATGTTCGAAATACTCATTTATTTATTCGAGAATTATTTTGATTCAGGAAGCTATCCTGATTCAGCCACTTTAACGCGCAAACTCAGCATGGCGGGCTTTGCCGATGAAGATATTACGCAAACTCTGGACTGGTTGTCTGAGTTGGCGCGACAAGGAACGGGGGATTATCCGGCCGGTTTTGCAAACAGTGATTCATTCCGCTGCTATACCGAATATGAAATGGAAAGAATCGATACGGAAGGCAGAGGATTCATCTGTTTCCTGGAGCAAGCCAATATCTTGAATCCCTTGCAAAGAGAATTGCTGATCGAACGTGTACTCACCATGGATGAAAATTCTTCGAGTCTGGAAAAAATCAAACTGATTGTACTGACTGAACTGTGGATTCAAAATCAACTCACCGATGATGCCATTCTTGAAAAGTTGCTGATCGTTAGCGACTCACACTACCGGCACTAGATTTTCTTGGTTAGCATAACCAAGAAAATAAGAATCGGATTCCTACATCTTGACATTGACATTCACTATGCACGAAAGCTTCGCCTCCTTTTGCACCTCGATTTACCTCGGTGAATCGGATCACGTCTCGGTGCACACTCATTTTGCACAAAAACATGAGTAAGTCCCTGATCATTGCCGAGAAACCCTCAGTTGCCGCAGATATAGCGCGAGTACTGGGCAACTTCACCAAACATACGGATTATTTTGAAAATGATCAGTATGTGATTTCTTCTGCAATCGGTCACTTACTGGAATTAACCATTCCGGCTGAATATGAAGTCAAGCGTGGCAAATGGAGCTTCGAAAATCTGCCTGTCATTCCACCGCGTTTCGATCTGAATCCCATTGAAAAAACCTCAACTCGTCTGAAATTACTGGACAAGCTGATCAGACGCAAGGACATCGACACCCTGATTAACGCATGTGACGCCGGACGCGAAGGAGAATTGATATTTTATTACATCCTGCAGCATGTCGGTTCTCCCAAACCTGTCAAGCGACTGTGGTTACAATCCATGACACCGGATGCAATCCGTGAGGGATTTAACAAGCTTCTGGACAACTCCGAAGTCCAGGCTTTGGCCGAGGCTGCTGTCAGTCGTTCGGAGTCCGATTGGCTGGTTGGAATAAACGGTACCCGGGCCATGACTGCCTTCAACTCACAGGAAGGCGGTTTTCACAAAACTACGGTGGGTAGGGTGCAGACGCCCACATTGGCCATCCTGGTGGAGCGCGAAGAAAAAATCAAAAAATTTCGTCCTCAGAATTACTGGGAAATTCAGGCCACTTTTGCCACTGATAATGGTCATTATCCCGGCAAATGGTTTGACGAAAAATTCACCAAGGACAAAATCAATCAGGAACTCAAACCCGAGCGACTATGGGATGTCAAGCAAGCCGAGGCTTTGCGCAACAAATGTGCCGGCAAACCTGGGCATGTTACTGAAGAAAGCAAACCCAGCAAGGAGATTTGCCCGCTGCTCTATGATTTGACCAGCCTGCAACGAGAAGCCAACAGCCGTTTCGGATTTTCCGCGAAAGTCACTTTGGGGCTTGCACAAGCCCTGTACGAAAAACACAAGGTATTGACTTACCCTCGTACCGATTCACGCGCGCTCCCCGAAGACTATATCAATACCGTCAAGGATACCCTGCAAAGCCTAATCAAAACCGAATACGGAGAATTTGCACAGCGCGTTCTGTCATCCAATTGGGTCATTCCCAACAAACGCATCTTCAACAATAGCAAAATCTCGGATCACTTTGCCATCATCCCGACTGCCCTGACTTCAGGCAAGCTCAATGAAGCTGAAACGAAGTTGTACGACATGGTCACCAAACGTTTCCTGGCTATTTTCTTCCCGGCAGCGGAATTTCTCATCACTACCCGTATCACCCGGGTCGAAAACGAGCCCTTCAAAACGGAAGGTAAAGTCATGATCAATCCGGGTTGGCAAATCGTTTATGGCAAAACAATCCAACCGGAAAATTCAGATGAACATCAATCGCTGATTGCGATAACCCCTGGCAAACCCGTCTCCACTGAAAGCATCGAAATCGTTGCCCACCAGACTCGGCCACCAGCACGTTTTAATGAAGCCACCTTATTATCCGCCATGGAAGGCGCTGGCAAACTCGTAGAAGATGAAGAATTGCGTGCAGCAATGAGCGCAAAAGGCTTGGGCACTCCGGCAACACGCGCAGCGATCATTGAAGGCTTGGTATTTGAGAATTATATCCAGCGCGTTGGTCGTGAATTGCATCCGACCGCCAAGGCCTTCTCACTGATCACATTGTTGCGCGGCCTAAAAATTCCAGAATTGATCTCACCAGAATTAACCGGCAACTGGGAATTTCAGTTACGGCAAATCGAACAGGGACAACTCAAACGCTCCGCATTCATGGAGAAAATTGCGGACATGACCCGTCATATCGTGGTTCAGGCCAAATCCAGCCGTGGTGAAACCATTGCCGGAGATTTTTCGGTACTGAAATCACCTTGTCCCAAATGCGGAGGCGTCATCCATGAAACATACAAAAAATTCCAGTGCCAGCAGTGCAATTTTGCACTTTGGAAAATTCTTGCGGGACGCCAGTTCGAAATTGCGGAAATGGAAACGCTGATCACTCAGCATGCAGTGGGACCTTTACAGGGATTCCGCAGCAAAATGGGACGCGCATTCAATGCCATCATCAGATTGACCGATACATTCGAAATGAAATTCGATTTTGGCCAAAACGACGAGCAACTGGAAGATGTCGACTTCAGCAACCAGACCGCACTGGGCAAATGTCCGAAATGTCAGCATGCCGTCTATGAACATGGATTGCATTATGTCTGTGAGAAATCCGTCGGCACAGCGCGTTCTTGCGACTTCAAGACGGGAAAAATTATTCTCGAACGCTCTATCGAGCGCGAACAGATCGGTAAACTACTGGAAACCGGTAAAACCGATCTTTTGACCAAATTCATCTCCAAAAAAGGGAGACCCTTCTCGGCGTATCTCGTTAGAAATACGGATGGAAAGATTGGATTCGAATTCGAACAAAAAACCCCGAAGGAAAAGAAAACCAAACCAGAGTCATCCAAAACCACCAAAAAAACTCAAAAGACCGAATCATGAAACATTGAGCCAGGACAAACACGGTTTAGGAATATGAATATTCCCAGAATAAAGTAAGGTTTGCTTGTACTTGTGACGGCGGATATCCGGAAACCTGCCCGAATACCCTACCCTTTTATAAATTTAATACGATGACGAAGCGTCATGCGGCATAGAATTTCAAGATGTACTTGATCACGCCTCCTGCCCCCATAATGATCATGATCAACCCTCCTACGATAGCAGTACCTTCGATGACAATGGCGAACAATGCACGCCCTGTGCTCTCGAACTCCTCTTCTCCCATTGAATTCTTACGTCTCAATTTCTGATTCTTCACCCACAATTGCAACCAGATGGCAACTGGAATTGCCAGTAAAGAAAACAGCAATACAGTTTCTGCGTCTCCCATTCAAATCCTCTTATAAAAAAATGATGATATTGCTACCTCATCTGCAACAAGCTTTTCCAAGCTTCTCAATCAGCAGACATTATTTGAGCAATCAAACTGCTATGCTCGTTAAAAAATCTACTTGAATAGATTACCCTAAACCCGATCGTTTGATAAAGATTTTTCCTACCGCTTAAATCTCAAACAGGTATATCCTCACCGCTCACTCCGACGAAAAAGGTTACAAATAAACAATATAATTATTGCTTCATCCTTGTTATACGATATTATCTCAACTTTTTCAGTTTGCAATGCAATGAAGTGGCTAGACCTCCCCCTCGCCCAATCTGCCGCAGGAACAGTCCGGTTGCCGGGTTCAAAGAGCATCTCCAATCGCATTCTGTTACTGGCCGCGCTGTCCGAAGGTACAACCCAGATTCAGGACCTGCTGATCTCGGATGATACTGCACGCATGCTCGACGCACTAAAGGCATTAGGTATCGCAATCACACAAACTGGCGATACCGATTTTTCGATTGTGGGCAGCCACGGACAATTCTCTGTTTCCCATGCCGATTTGTTTCTGGGAAATGCGGGTACGGCTTTCCGCCCTTTGGTGGCCGTACTGGCACTCATGCATGGCCATTACCGGTTATCGGGCGTTCCGCGCATGCACGAACGTCCCATCGCCGATCTGGTTGATGCACTGCGCCAAATCGGTGCAAACATAACTTATCTGGGTAACCCCGGTTTCCCCCCTTTGCAGATTGCACCGCAATCGAAGCAGGTTTCTGAAGTCCAACATCTGACAGTCAAAGGAAATGTCTCCAGTCAATTCTTGACCGGATTGTTGATGGCTTTACCCCTCAGCGAAAAAAAATCTGTCATCGACGTTTCGGGGACTCTGATATCCCAACCCTACATTGAGCTTACACTGGCTCAAATGCAGCGTTTTGGTATCGACATCGAACGACAGGGCTGGCAGCAATTCACCATACCGGCAGCGCAGCATTATCGCAGTCCAGGCCAGATTATTGTCGAAGGTGATGCTTCGTCGGCTTCTTATTTTCTGGCTGCAGGAGCGATCGGACAGGGTCCCGTCAGGGTTCGAGGTGTTGGACGTAATAGCTCACAAGGCGACGTGTTATTTGCTGCTGCACTGGAACAAATGGGCGCACAAATTGCCATGGGGGAAGACTGGATTGAAGCCAGTTGTCATAAACAAAATCTGCATGGTGTCGATCTGGACTGCAATCACATTCCCGATGCTGCTATGACGCTTGCAGTTGCCGCGCTTTTTGCCAAGGGTGTCACCACACTGCGCAACATTGCGAGCTGGCGTTTAAAAGAAACGGACCGGTTGGCCGCCATGGCCAAGGAATTGCGTAAACTGGGCGCTATTGTCGAAGAGGGCCTGGATTATTTGCGGATTGAACCCCCGACACAAGGTTTGACTCCCAACACCTACATCGACACTTACGATGATCACCGCATGGCGATGTGTTTCTCGTTGGCTGCTTTCGGTGCTCCCGTTCGTATCCATGATCCGGATTGCGTTGCCAAAACATTTCCGGAATATTTCTCGGTATTTTCACAAATAATTCACCCAGCGGTGAAATAATCTCCCCTTTTTGATGATTCCACTGTTTCTCTTTGTCATTCCGTTTAATGGATAAATTAACTCCCCCTCCCGTTATTGCCATCGATGGCCCCTCTGCCTCGGGAAAAGGTACGGTTGCACAACGCGTAGCCCAGGCACTGGGTTTTCACTACCTGGACAGCGGCGCCCTGTATCGCCTGGTCGCACTGAAAGTGCTGCAGGCCGGTTACAATCTGCACGATGAAACTCAACTTGCGGATGCAGCCAGAAATTTGAATGTCGTCTTTCAGGATAGCGCCATTTCACTGGAGGGACGCGACGTCACGGATGACATTCGCACCGAGC
>JAAEXZ010000023.1 GCA_017879645.1 Nitrosomonas sp. | reverse complement strand
TTTTTATCAAATATTGTTTGTCTACTAAGCAGTGCATTTACGGAAAGCTCGACACGAATTATCCCTACCCGGCTTCTGAAGAACCTGAATCGTTTCTTCAGTTCCATACGATCACCCATTGATTCTGATTCAATCGGAATCCGGTAATAGTTGACAATCCACTAACCCTTGGTTAGTCTCTTTGCGCGCACTAAACGATATTTATGCATCTGCCTTCCGGTCGATCGAAAAGTTACGTCCACGCTACAATCTGATTCATCATTTCATGCTGCTACTTTTCAGTCAATGGAAGTCTTGTGGATAACATAAATATATTTCACCTCATTGGAATAATAAAAAAACGTTAGTTTTAAAAAGGAGAAAACCATGGAACTCAAAGGATCCAAGACCGAAGGAAATCTAAAAGCTGCCTTTGCAGGCGAATCTCAAGCCAACCGCCGTTATTTGTATTTTGCAGCCAAAGCCGATGTTGAAGGCCAAAATGACGTTGCAGCAGTATTTCGTTCAACTGCCGAAGGTGAAACCGGGCACGCGCATGGTCACCTGGAATATCTGGAAAACTGTGGCGATCCAGCTACTGGCATGCCATTCGGTGCATCCCGCGATAACTTGAAAACGGCAATTGCCGGTGAAACGCATGAATACACCGACATGTATCCCGGTATGGCCAAAATGGCACGCGATGAGGGATTTGATGAGATCGCCGACTGGTTCGAAACTCTGGCGAAAGCCGAACGTTCGCATGCCAACCGCTTTCAGCGCGCTCTGGATGGCTTGGCGGATTAAAACCACGTCATTCCGTCGTTTCTAAAACATCGAAGGGGTTTAACCGATTCAAATCGCAGTTAAACCCCATTGTATTTATAAATTTATAGTTTCACATTTCGCCTATGTCCACTCGTGAAGGTAGCCTAGAAGCACCCAAACGCCACGCGATTGACTGGAAAAACCCTGAATTCTACGATGAAAGCAATCTGTTCCAGGAAATGGAACGGGTTTTCGATATCTGCCACGGTTGCCGCCGCTGTGTGAACTTGTGCACTGCTTTTCCCAAGCTCTTCGACCTGATCGATGATGGCAAGACAGGGGAACTGGATGGTGTCGAAAAAAACCAATTCTGGGAAGTGGTCGATCGCTGTTACCTGTGCGACATGTGTTTCATGACCAAGTGCCCCTATGTACCGCCTCACGAATGGAACATCGATTTCCCCCATTTGATGTTGCGAGCCAAGGCGACCAAATACAAGCAATCCGGTGCCGGTTTCCGCGATAAGCTCTTGTCCAACACCGACCTGCTGGGCAAATTGGCTGTACCGGGTGTGGCACAAACTGTCAATGCCATCAACCAGATGCCGCTGGCCCGTAAACTGATGGATAGCATGCTGGGTATCCATGCGGATCGAAAACTACCCGAATTCACCCCTGAAAAATTCCGTACCGCAGCTAAAGTCAATGAGACTTTTACGGTTCGAAATGGACCACGCACCCTTGGGAAAGTCGCAATCTATGCGACCTGCTATGTCAACTACAATGAACCTGGTATCGGCCATGATTTACTCAGCATACTGGCACACAATGAAATTCCTGTTCGACTGGTTGAAAAGGAAGCCTGCTGTGGAATGCCAAAACTGGAACTGGGCGATCTGGATGCGGTAGAACAACTTAAGAACCAGAACATTCCTCCTTTGCTCAAACTAGCGCAGGAAGGCTATGCCATACTCTCCGCCGTCCCTTCGTGCACATTGATGTACAAACAGGAATTGCCGCTGCTGTTCCCCGATGACGAGGATGTGCAAGCCGTTGCCGCCGCCATGTTCGACCCTTTTGAGTATTTATCGCTAAGAAATCAAGATCGATTGCTCAAAACTGACTTTAAACAGTCTCTGGGCCACGTGGCTTACCACATCCCATGTCATCAGCGTGTCCAGAACTTTGGCAAGAAAACCCGAGATATATTGCAGCTCATTCCGGACACCACAATCACCACCGTGGAACGCTGTTCCGGACATGATGGCACTTGGGGCGTCAAGTCTGAGCATTTTGAGGATTCGATGAAAATCGGTCGCCCGGTTTTCAAGCAAATGGCTGCCGGCAATCCCAATTATATCAGTTCGGATTGTGCCATCGCTGCTCGACATATCGAACAAGGTATCGGTCCCCATAGTCAGGCACAAAAACTGCACCCACTCACACTATTACGCATGGCCTATACATCTACTCATGACGATGACAGCGCAACTTCTCAAATCGTAGAGCAGGAATCCACCAGTTTATCCATACCCGGCAAGCCAACTATGAATACCATCACACGCGACAGTCTGCTGACATTGGAAGCCTACTCCAAGATCCGCAACGACTTCAGAACACAAGTACTGACCCACAAGAAAACACGCAAGGTAGCACTGGGTGAGAACATCACGCTCATATTCGAGGATGCCATGACGGTACGCTACCAGATTCAGGAAATGTTGCGTGTCGAGCGTATCTTTCAGGAAGAGGAAATCGCCCACGAGCTCGAGACTTACACGCCCCTCATTCCGGATGGTCACAACTGGAAAGCCACCATGATGATTGAGTATCCCGATCCGGTCATTCGTGCCAACAAGCTTGCCACACTGGTCGATATTGAAGACAAGGTATGGGTCGGTGTTGCCGGACATGCACCGGTTTTCGCCATTGCCGACGAAGATCTGGATCGTGAAACCAGCGAAAAAACCTCATCCGTGCATTTTTTGCGTTTTGAACTCACACCAACCATGATTCAATCCCTAAATCAGGGTGCTACGCTCGCCATGGGAGTCGATCATCCAGCGTATCAGACTACTGTCACAGACGTCGATTCCGGCGTGCGCGCATCGTTATTACAAGACCTGGTTTTACCATGAGACTGCTGGTGATTTCGCTCTTTGCGCTATCACTGTTGTCGGGATGTGCCAACAAGCCCTTCAAGGACGAATTCGAGAGTGACAAGCCATGGGTAGAGCAACTGACCCAGTTGCCTCACTATCCAGAGGACAAAAATCTTCTGGCATTTGATGCGGGTTCTGTCACAAACAATCAATATCTGGTTGACACCACGTCAATTCAGATCGGAGAGGATGATGTCATCCGTTTTAGTCTGCTGATCAAATCCGCTTCAGGTGCCAGAAATGTCAGTTTTGAAGGTATTCGCTGCGATACCAGCGAAAGAAAACTATATGCCTTGGGGCGGGATGATAAAACCTGGGCGCAACCGCGTCATTCGGAATGGCAGAAACTCGATTATGTTCGCCAGTTTTATGCCCAGCGTGAGCTGGCCAAGCACATCTTTTGTCCGAACCGGCAAATCGTCCGGTCTACCGAAGAGGCCATAGAGTCATTAAAAGCGGGAATGCACCGAAGCATCATTCGTTGATACACGGGCAAAATACGTTCAGGGTCAGCCTATGACTGACCCTGACTGTCGTTAACCAAATATGCCTGTCAGTTTCGCCAGGATTCCGGTCAGAATCGGTTGAAATACACCTAAGAAATTACTGAGTTGCAACAGACCAACGAGCAAAATCATTAAGCCACCGCCAACGATGCCATATTTAAGACCCGAAGCGAAATTGGCTGAAGCAGGCGCACGGGTGTAAGTCTGATTGGAGAATGATAGAAATATTCTCAATATGCCCAGCAGCATACCGGCTGCAAAACACCCCAAAAACAGATGAACTGCGCCATGAACTCGTTGTGACAGGCTCTCGGCAGCCCATTCCAGACTGGCAAAACGCAAACAGATTGCAATAACGATCAGCAGGATTAGGGTATTCCAGAACCCTCCAAATCGTGTCTTGATCTCACTTTCCATACTCATATTTCTCTCCCTTTCGTGTCATTGATGATATTCAGGCAAACTCAACTGACAAATTACTGAGCCGTGCTGTGTTCTCACAGGAATTTGCTGAAAATGATGTGATGAATCCGGATTCAAGCAAACAATGGTGTTGTTGTTCAGATTCCTGATTATTCTTGTACTTCAGCCCACTTTTGGTACGCCAAAGACTCGCCATTATAGCTAAATTGGGATGGCTTGTAGCGCCGTAAGCAATAAATTTGCATACCTTGGAAAATCATCTGATTTGATCACATTTACCAAGTTTGCTCATTTATACAATCCATATCCAATTGAAAATTCGAATGTTTTATTTATCCATGAAACATCATGCCAACTGGATCCGAATTGATAATCGGCTTAAAAAACTGAAAATGATACGGGATGCAATATGGGGAATAGGACGATGATAAGTTGTTCTGAACAAGCAACGGGAAGTATCTATTTTTTAGAAGGCCTTGGCCGGCGTTACCGGCCAAGCCAATACAACGAATCAGCTCAGAAAATTAACTGCATTTTCCAGTTTCAGAACCATCATCTTTGGTTTCCTTGCCATCATCTTTCACGCAGGAATTTTGACAAACGCCTGATTTCTTGCAGGCTTTGCCTGCAGGCAGGCTTTTCTTGTCAATACAGGCTCCTTCTACCAGATAACAAGCCTGGTTAGCGCCACACGCAGTTTTTCCGTCTTTCTCGGTTTCGGCACTACATCCTGCAAATGCACTATTTGCAGCAAATGACATGGTTATGACGAGTGCCAATGCACCCAATGTTCTTTTAAACATTTATCTCCTCCATTATTAATTTACACGCAAAAAAAATTTTTTTGCCAGTCCAGCATAGCAGAAAAAAATACGACCCGGGATGTAATCTCCTCACAATTAGTCAGGTCAAAAAATGACTCATTTTGTCGACTGGACATCCCTAACAATCCATACCCAATACAAACGGAATCCACACAAAAAGCCTCGCACTTGCGCTACAGTGTCGTTTCACAAACTTCACATCATCGCACCTGCTTCTCCAATAGCAAATGAAACAATATTTCTCTCTTGGTCATCTGATCGCCTTTATCCTGTTGCTGGGCAGCATGATGATGCTCATCCAGCTGGAATTGCTGTCGTTTGCTTTTGTCAAGTTGGGGTTGCCTCCCGACACCGGACTTGCCATCCTGTTTTTATCTCTACTGGGCAGTGTGATCAATATTCCACTGTTGCGCATCAAGCACGGTGCATCGCAACCCGGAATCGCACCCGCTGCATATCGGGGGTTATTGAAAATCCCCATGCGTCCTTTTTCCGGTGACACGGTAATCGCGATTAACATGGGTGGCTGTCTGATACCGGTATCGGTTTCCATTTATCTGTTTTCCAGTCATTCTTTGAATCTGGCATCAACTCTGC
Organism: Nitrosomonas sp.; assembly: GCA_017879645.1. Classification (GTDB taxonomy): domain Bacteria; phylum Pseudomonadota; class Gammaproteobacteria; order Burkholderiales; family Nitrosomonadaceae; genus Nitrosomonas. The sequence goes on along the minus strand of JAAEXZ010000023.1, from coordinate 25,714 downwards.
TGGGTATCGCTATCGTCAGTATGATCAGTTATGTATTCAGCCGTCCGGTTCAGGGTCTTGGCATTGCGATGCCTGTCCTGGTCGCACCAATCAGTGCAGCATTGGTAGGCATGCTGATCAGCCCGGAGCACAGTGCACCACTGGCGTATATCAGTGGCACCCTGGGCGTATTGATTGGCGCCGACCTGCTGCGCCTGAAAGACATTTCACATCTGGGCGGCCCTTTTGCCTCGATCGGTGGTGCCGGTACATTCGACGGTATTTTCATCACCGGCATTGTCGCGGCATTACTGGCCTGAAAAATCATTCCGTTCCATCTGTATCCGCCTGACATGGCTGCTTTGATCCGGTTATACTGATCATCATGATGCCTTCACGCCGAAACCATTTTTCTCCTTCCACGCAGGAGCACTTGCTGCATCGATTGCACGCGATACAGCGCGATTGTCTGCATATCTCACGGGAATCGATACAACAGGTCGCCCAGGAATTCGATTTGCCCATCGCACAAGTGGCTGCTGTAGTGGCATTTCACTCTTTTTTCCATACCCGGCCACGCGGCCGCTTCGATATTCTATTCAGCAATTGCACCAGTTGCGGTTACCTGTCTGGCGGGCAAGATTTGTTACAATTGTTATGTCTGCAATTGCAAGTCACACCGGGAGAAACCCGCGCGGATGGCTTGGTCAGCATCGACGAAACCTCATGTATCGGCATGTGTGATCAGGGACCTTCCCTGCTTATCAATGGTCTCCCGATTACACATCTAAACGACAACAAAGTAGTGCAATTGGCGCAATTGATCGCACTGGAAACACCCCTGCCAGACTGGCCAGCGAACTGGTTTGACATTCATCACACTGTTCATCGTCGAGACTGGTTACTGAGCGGATCACCCGTTCCCCGCGAAATCATGCTGAAGGCCCTGGACATCGGTCGCGACAACACACTGGCAATACTGTTGCAATCGGGTTTGCGCGGCCGAGGTGGTGCAGGATTCGCCACCGGCAGGAAATGGCAGTTATGCCGCGAAGCCCCGGGTGATACGCGCTACGTCGTATGCAATGCCGACGAGGGCGAACCCGGCACGTTCAAGGATCGCATGCTGTTGACGACATACGCAGAAAACCTGTTTGCCGGCATGGCGCTTTGCGCATTTGTTATCGGCGCCACACAAGGCTTCGTCTATCTGCGTGCGGAATATCACTATCTGCTCGAGTCACTGCAGGAAACGCTGCAAAGCTGCCGTCGCCACGGATTACTGGGTAACCGGATTCTGGGTCACTCGGATTTTGACTTTGACATTACCCTCATCGTCGGTGCCGGCGCCTATATTTGCGGCGAGGAATCCGCATTGATCGAATCGCTCGAAGGCAAGCCGGGCATTCCGCGCATCCGTCCGCCATTCCCGGTGACGCACGGTTATCTGGGACAGCCGACCGTAGTCAACAATGTCGAAACCTTTATCGCGGCAGCACATATCGTTCATTCCGGCAATGAAACATTCAGGACAACCGGAACAGCCTCTTCAACCGGCACCAAGATACTCAGTATCAGCGGTGATTGCGCCCTTCCCGGCATCTACGAATATCCCTTTGGCGTCCGCATTCGACAGATTCTGGATGACTGCGGCGCACAAAATGTGCAGGCCATGCAAATCGGTGGTCCCGCCGGAACGCTGCTCAACCCGGCTGAATTCGGACGCACCCTTGCTTTCGACGATGTGTCCAGCGGTGGATCGTTGCTGATTTTCGGTCCACAGCGTGACCTGCTTACCATACACCGCAATTTTGCACGCTTCTTTGCGCATGAAAGCTGTGGCTTCTGTACACCTTGCCGGGTCGGCACCCAGCTCATCCAGAAAGAACTCGACACCATCGCCGAAGGCCGTGGTTCGGCGTATACCATCGTGGAACTGCAGCAACTCGCTCGCCTCGTTCAGCAGCAATCGCACTGCGGACTGGGACATACAGCCGCCAACCACGTACTGGAAGGTCTGCACAAATTTCCCCTAACTTTCTCCAGCCGCCTGCAACCCCAATTCACTGCACGCTTCGATCTCGATCAGGCATTGGCCAGTGCACGGCACATCACACACCGCGACGATTCCGCGGCGCATCTGAGCAACGACTGATGACAGCGGGAAACGACACCATCCGCATCGACAACCAGGAGATCCCATTCACCGCCGGGCAAACCATCATGGATGCCGCACTGGCAGCGGGAGTCTATATTCCTCACCTGTGCCATCATCCCGGCCTGCCACCGAGCGGCAACTGCCGCCTGTGTATGGTGGAAATCGGTAATCGCAGCGTTGCAGCCTGCATTGCGGCAGCAACAGCCGGTCAGCAAATACGCAACGACACACCGGAACTGAATGCCGCACGCAAAGCCATCACGCAAATGCTGTTCGTCGAAGGCAACCACATTTGCCCGTCATGCGAAAAAACAGGCAACTGCAAATTACAAGCGATGGCGTATCACCTCGGTATGCTGGATGACCACTTCCCACAGTTTTACCCGCACCGCGAACTCGACGCCTCGCACCCCGACATCCTGCTCGACCGCAGCCGTTGCATCCTGTGCGACCTATGCGTTCGCGCCAGCCGCGACGTGGACAAGAAAAATGTATTCGCCATCGCCGGTCGCGGCACGCAAGCGCACCTGATCGTCAACACCCCGACCGGGAAGCTGGTCGATAGTCCAATGGCCAAAACCGATCTGGCGGCGAATATCTGTCCGGTTGGCGCGATCCTGATCAAGGAAAAGGGTTACGAGGTACCGATCGGACAGCGGATTTATGATCGTCAGACCATCAGGGATATCGGGTTATATGAGCAAGCCGAGGAGAAAAATAAAGAGTAAAAGCACAATCACAATATTGACTTGACTGCACAACCATAAAGAAATGACCACTGAACACACCACCAAACGCAAACTCAAGCTTGCCACCACCTCTCTGGCAGGCTGTTTCGGTTGCCACATGTCATTTCTCGATATGGACGAGCGCCTTGCCGGTTTGCTGAAACACATTGAATTCGATCGCTCGCCGTTTACCGACATCAAGCATTGCGGACCCTGCGATATTGGCTTGATCGAGGGCGGGGTGTGCAATGCGGAAAATGTGTACGTGCTACGCGAGTTTCGTGCTCAGTGTCGGATTCTGGTGGCGGTGGGCGCTTGCGCGATCAATGGCGGTGTCCCGGCGATGCGCAATTACTTCGATCTGCAGGATTGCCTGGAAGAAGTGTATTTACGCGGCACCAATGTGACTCATCCGCACATTCCGGATGATCCCGAATTGCCGCTGCTGCTCGACAAAGTCTATCCGGTCGGCGAAATCGTGCCGATCGATTATTTCCTGTCGGGCTGCCCACCTTCCGCCGAGGCTTTTCTGCAATTGCTGCAACCGCTGCTGGTCGGGGAAAAGCCGCAAATTGCAAAATCCCGCTTGCATTACGATTAGCGTAGCAACCCATCCAATAACTCAGCCATCATGGAATCCGATCAACCTGCTCCCGCCAATACCCGCCGCATTGCGATCGACCCGGTCACGCGCGTCGAAGGGCACGGCAAAATCACATTGCTGATCGACGACGACAATCACATCGTCGAAGCGCGATTTCATATCGTCGAATTCCGCGGTTTCGAGAAATTCATCCAGGGCCGCCCGTTCTGGGAAGTGCCGTTTTTTGTGCAACGCCTGTGCGGCATCTGCCCGGTGAGTCACCAGCTGGCGGCGGCGAAAGCGGTCGACCAGATCGTTGGCGTAAATCAACTCACCCCGACTGCAACCAAACTTCGCCGGCTGCTGCATTTCGGCCAGATGCTGCAATCGCATGCGCTGCACTTTTTCCATTTATCATCACCGGATTTTCTGTTCGGTTTTGGTAGCGACCCGACAAAGCGCAACATCGCCGGCGTGCTGGAGCAATACCCGGAAATTGCGCTGAAAGGCGTCAAGCTGCGCAAATATGGTCAGCGCATCATCGAAGCGATCACCGGCAAGCGCATCCACGGCACCGGTACCGTTCCCGGCGGCATGAACAAGCCGTTCACGTTGCCTGAACGTGATGCGTTGCTCGCTGACATCGATGACATCCTGCAATGGAGCCAGGATGCCGTAGCTCTGAACGAACAGATTCATACAGCTCATGCAGATCACCGCGATTTCGGCACGCTGCACAGTCATTATCTGAGCATGATCGGAAGTAACGGCGAACTGGAGTTTTATCATGGCAATCTGCGCGCGCAATCGGTTAGCGGCGACAACCTTTTTGCCCCGTTCGATTACTGCGATTATCAGCAGATCATTAGCGAAGAAGTACGCTCGTGGAGTTACTTGAAATTTCCGTATTTTTCCGCGTTGGGTACCGAACATGGCTGGTACCGTGTCGGTCCCCTTGCGCGTATCAACAATTGTGCGTTCATTTCAACTCCCCTTGCCGAAGCGGCACGGCAACGCTTCAAAGCCTACGGTCACGGCAATCTCGTACACGACACACTGGCCTATCACTGGGCGCGCATGATCGAACTACTGCACTGCGCCGAATCGATCCAATCACTGCTGCACGATCGCGACATCACCGGCACGGATTTACTGGCGAAAAAAGGGGAGTATCAACCACAAGGCATCGGTGTCATCGAAGCCCCACGCGGCACGCTGTTTCATCATTATCATGTCAACGACGAAGGACTCGTCACCCGGGCCAATCTGATCGTCTCGACCACCAGCAACAATCAGGCCATGAATGAATCGGTGCGCACGGTCGCTAATCAATATCTCGATGGTCAGGAAATCACCGAAGCACTGCTGAATCACCTCGAAGTCGCCGTGCGCGCGTATGATCCCTGCCTGTCGTGTGCCACACATGCACTGGGTAAAATGCCGTTGCAGGTGACGTTGCAGCGCATCGATGGTCACGTCGTGCATCAATTGACCAAAAACACGGAAGGTACGATCCAGTCATCACCCGACGATCACTGATAACGGAAAGTAGGAGTTGCGACCTCTGGGCGGAACAGAAGATTATTCGGAAAGTTTATTTCCGCAGCCACCACAGAATCAGCGTCAGCACAACAGAAATGACCAAGCCGGTCATCAATGGAAAATGAAAGCTAAAGTTCTCGCGTTCGACATGGATGTCGCCCGGCAAACGCCCCAGCGGTAGCTGTGAAATCCATGGCCAAGCCAAGCCCAATACGAGTAGAATCACACCCATTGAAATCAGAAATTGCTGCATGGCAATTATCCATCGTTAACGTATGAATGGGCATACTAACAAAGCACCGTCTGGCATACAACCGGCACCCCGGGCGCTGTTGTTCGGTTACGGCAATCCCGGACGTGGCGATGATGCGCTGGGGCCGCTCGTGATCGAGCACATCGGTGCACAGCATTTTCCGCACGTATCCTGCCTCACAGATATGCAGCTGCTGATCGAACACACTGACGATCTGGCCGGGTTCGATCAAGCTATATTTGTGGACGCGGATATGTCCTGCGACGAGCCATTCGAATGGTCGGCGGTCACTGCCACAAGGGACGACAGTTATACCAGTCACGCCCTGACGCCAGCTGCCCTATTATTTGTATATCAGCAGGTATACCAACAGCCCGGCCCTGCCTGCTTCCTGCTGCGAGTTCGTGGCTATCGCTTTGCACTGGGCGATGGCCTCAGTCAACCGGCCAGCCACAATTTGCAAGCCGCAGTCGCGCATTTACAGACATGGTTGTCAGCACCGGTTGCGCCATCGCTTACTGACACCCAGCATGCATGAAATGTCGCTCGCAGAAAATGTGCTGCAAATGATTGAAGAAGCTGCGCAAGCACAACACTTCTCCCGCGTACACACGGTTTGGCTGGAAATCGGTCAACTCGCTTGCGTGGAACCGCAATCGCTGCGTTTTTATTTCGATATCGTTACGCAGGACAGCATTGCCCGCAATGCCAAACTTGAAATCATCGATAAAGCAGGTCAAGGTTGGTGCAACGCCTGTCGCCATCTGACCCGGATTTCCTCGCGCCATGACGCTTGCGAAAACTGTGGCAGCTATGGATTGCAAATCACGGATGGTGATAGCATGCGCATCTCTGAACTCGAAGTGGAGTGAATTGAATGTGCACGACTTGCGGATGCAGTACGCACAAAGCACGGATTTTCGGTGTATCTGACACGCCACACCATCGAGCACAGACGCGATTGCACTATCGTTCCATTCCTCCACAAACAGTGCAGGAACCCCAAGCTGTCACATTGTCTGCAACCCATGCACCCGGCATGAATGCAAAGCGGATCCTGCGAATCGAACGCGATATCCTGACGCAGAATGATGCGCAGGCCCGACAAAACCGTGATTACTTTTCCAAACATCACATTCTGGTGCTCAATCTGCTATCCAGTCCGGGTTCCGGTAAAACTACACTATTGGTCAATACCATCCGGAAATTACGGGAACGGTTGCCCATGGCAGTCATCGAGGGCGATCAGCAAACCGACCGCGATGCTAAGCGAATACGTGCCACCGGAGTCCCGGTAATACAAATCAACACGGGTAAAGGATGTCATCTGGATGCGCACATGGTGAATCGGGCCATGCAGCAGTTACCTTTGCAGGATGGCGGACTGCTTTTTATCGAGAACGTCGGCAATCTGGTTTGCCCAGCCAGTTTTGATCTGGGAGAAACACATAAGGTGGTTTTGCTTTCCGTCACTGAAGGTGAAGACAAGCCCCTGAAATATCCGGACATGTTCCATGTCGCACACTTGCTGCTGCTGAACAAATGCGACCTGCTACCATACGTGGATTTCGATATGGATCAGGCAGTGCAGTATGCATATCGCATCCACCCGGGATTGCCGGTCATCTCATTGTCTGCGACGCTAGGTGAAGGTATGGCGACTTGGCTGGACTGGATTGAAACAGCGCATCAGGGTGTTGCTGGCAAACAGGTTCCGGATACTTCCCCTGCGGTTTTACAACTTGACTGATTCTGCCGACACCGTCATCACATTGCCTGGCAGTGGTCCTACTGTCCTGGCTTGTGGCGCCTGGCTCAAAAATACACTATGCCTGACCCAGCAGGACAAAGCATACGTTTCGCCACTGATTGGTGATCTGGATTCACTGGATGCCCGCGAGCGATTCGAACAAACTGTGAACCGCTTGTGTACGACATTTCCCTTGCCAGTAGAAATCGTCGTCCATGACTTACATCCCGACTTTTACAGCAGTCAGTTCGCACAGGCTTATGCCGAACACCACGAAATTCCCGTCCTTGCCGTACAGCACCATCATGCCCATATTGCCGCCATCTGTGCCGAACATCATTTGAACCAACCTGTACTGGGGCTAGCTCTGGATGGTGTCGGACTGGGCACGGACAACACACTCTGGGGTGGAGAACTGCTGCGGGTTGACGGTGCACAGGTACAGCGCATTGGTCATCTCGCACCACTTGCCCTGCCGGGAGGCGACCGGGCAGCACGGGAACCCTGGCGCATGGCCGCAGCCGTGCTGGCAAAGCTCGGTCGTGGTAGTGAAATCACCCAGCGATTCACGAAGCAATCCGCTGCTGCAACAGTTGCCACCATGCTCGACAACAATCTGAACTGTCCCCAAACATCGAGCATGGGAAGGTTATTCGACGCCGCAGCCGGTTTGCTCGACATCTATCCAGTACAGATGCACGAAGCGCAAGCGGCCGTCCAACTGCAAAAACTGGCCGAAGAGCATGGACCGACAAAAGGACTGGCGCAGGGTTACCAGATTACCGCAGACAACATTCTGGATTTCACTCCACTGCTGGTCAGTCTGCTGGACTGGGCCGATGCCAAACGCAGCATCAGCGAAGCGGCTGCACTTTTTCACGCTACTTTGATTGATGGATTGACTGGATGGATCAATGAGGCGGCTTATCGGTATAATATCGCGCACTTGGCATTGGGTGGCGGGTGTTTTCATAACCGGCTGTTATGTAACGGACTCTTGCAGCGCCTTACCACACCGGTGTTTCAAGTGCATGGTGCGCTACAGATGCGGCCGGACGATAGTGCCATTGCTTTGGGGCAAGCCTGGGTGGCACTGCAACTTGGCAGTTCTCAGACCCATCGGCCTCGTGAATAAACTAAGGAATTGGATATGAGCAACTATGTGCAACGCTTTCTGCTGGAAAATCTCGATATTCGGGGTGCCATCGTCCACCTGGATACCGTCTGGCAACAAATGCTGGCAGGACGGCACTATCCACAACCGGTGGCTCAACTACTCGGGGAAATCAGTGTTACCACGCTGTTCCTCGGTGACAACCTCAAACAGAATGGCCGATTGACCATTCAATTGAAGGGAGAAGGCCCAGTATCCTTGCTGGTCGTCGATTGCACCGACGACTTGCACTTGCGTGGCATGGCAAAATGCGCGCAGGACATCATCCCCCAACCTGTTCCCGATTTACTGGGACATGGTCAACTGGTAATGTCGCTGGATATTCCCGCCATGCGCGAAATCTATCAGAGTATCGTGCCGCTGGACGGCAATGATGTTGCACAAATCTTCGAGCATTACTTCAAACAGTCGGAACAACTACCATCGCGCCTGTTCCTGATCACCACGGAGCAATCCGTTTCTGGCCTGTTGCTACAGAAACTGCCCACTGCGGATGAACGCGATCCCGATGGATGGACCCGGGTCGAGGCACTGGCATCCACCGTGCACGATCAAATGCTGTTCGATCTGTCAGCCGAAGACATACTCATCCATCTTTTTCATGAAGAAATCATCCGTATTTTCGATTCGCAGCCTGTCAATTATGGCTGTCATGAAGATCCCGCGAAAATTTATGCCATGCTGCGCTCTCTCGGACGCGAAGAAATCGATTCCATCCTACAAGAATTTGGTGCGGTAATCGTCAATGACGAAATCTGCAATCGCGAATACCGTCTGGATGCGCTGGCAATCGATGCCATATTCCGGGAAGCCGGCCCCACGATACACTGAATACCGGCTGCTGATTACTGCTTCTACAGAACAATGGCTCGAGGGAAATTCTGTAAATGAAAGCTTTGTCCGCACATGCTGCGCTGGACTCAGAGCTTACCGAACTTGCCGGATCTCTAAAGAAATCTGCTTGATTTTCCGAAAACAAGCACATGCAAAACAACGCAATCCAGAGGTATCCGGGACAGAATTAGGAATTATCTGACGCTCTGAGGTTGTCATTCACAGTTTTTTCACATAAGCTGATATATGATCGACCGCAATGACCACGAGAAGTAAACGGTTTCTTGTCAACCCGAATATCAGGTGGTCCAACTAACTGAAGTAAGGAGAATTATGATGGCACTTAAAATCGCACATGTGGATGATGACTCGGATATCCGTGAAGCAGTCGAAAGCATTCTGCGCAAGAATGGGTATGAAGTCGACAGCTACCTCACCATGCAGGATTTCATCGATTCACTGCAAGATGACACTAGCTGCCCTGATCTTGCCATTCTCGATGTCATGGTTGAATCCATGGATTCGGGATTGACCACTTACGCAAAAATCCACAAGCGTTTTCCACAAATACAAACCATCTTCCTCACCTCACTTGGAGATATGATTCGTCCCTATTTTGAGGATGGTTCGCATGAATGGGTTTGTATCATGGAAAAACCCGTCGAACCGGCCAGCCTGCTGGCAACCATCAATGATCGCCTGAGAAAACCGGGAGTAGCTGCATAACACGATCGGATAATAAGGAATGGCATCTACGGAGTTTTCATGGAATAAGTCTGGTAACCCCAATATCTTGCTGGAAATCAAAGGCGATAGACTCAAACTCAGCGACGATGTTCTGGTAAGCAATATACGCTGGTTTATCACTTTTCGTTGGGTACTGATCGCAATATTAGTGTTTTTTGAAATACTGATGTTGTCGACATCTGACAAGCTTGCACAACTCGGTATCTCAGAGCAGCAAAAATGGCCTATTGCCGTCATTATGATCTTGGCCATTGCCAATATCACTTACCTTTATGCTTTGGACCGTTGCAAACCGAGTAAACTCAATTCCCCATCCATCAACCTCTGGGTTCAGATTGTCGTCGACCTGATCTGTCTATCGGTCGTCGTCCATTATATTGGCAGTACCACAACACCGATCTCCTTTTTCTATGTCCTGCATATAGCCCTGGCCTGCATTTTTTTCTCGACCCGAGAAAGTCTCTATGTGACCATTCTGGTCTGCATCATGGACACCGTCGTTATTTTTGCGGAAAACTTTTTGATTGCGCAAACACCTTTATCGACGTTAATCGGCGAGACGCTTGCAAAAGAAAATCCGCAAAAGGAAATTGCTGTTTTGTGGTTTTCCTTTCTTGACATTTTATTTCTTGTCGTATGGTACGTCGTCTCACGGTTATCGCTGATCGTACGCGCACATGAACGACACCTGCTTGATGCCTACAAACAAATCAATCAGGCGCAAGTCGAGAAGGACAAATACGCCATATTGATGACTCATCAATTAAAATCACCGCTGGATGCAATTCGCAGCAAAATCAACCTGATCAAGGGGGGATATTGTGGAGAAGCATCAAAAGGTGTCACCGAAGCACTTGATAAAATCGACACTCGCGCTCAGAGCATGTCCGGTTTGATATTGGATCTGCTCAGACTGGAACGATTGAAGGACACTTGCTTGGATACGGCCATCCTTGAGAATGTGGATATCCAGTCAAGAATTCAGAAATGTATCGAGAAACTTACTCCTGTCGCCAGCGCCAAGCATGTCGTACTCAATGTCACAGTTGATAATTTTGTATGCCGGGTCATTCCTGATCAATTAGAGATTTTGCTGGAAAACATTATCTCCAATGCCATCACCTATTCACACACCAATTCATCGGTTGAAATCTCCACAGAAATTAATCGTAACCAAAGAAGCGCCAACGTGATCATTACAGATCATGGCATAGGGATAGAAAATAAGGACTTACCTAATATTTTCAATGAGTATTTCTACTCTCCCCGCGCTGCCATGCATAATAAATCGTCGAGTGGCATCGGATTGTCAATCGTCAGGATCGCCGCCATCAACAACAAACTAAAAATTAAGGTCACCAGTGAACCGGGAGTCGGAACGACTTTCACTGTCGTTTTTGACAACATAGAGCTTCCCTCGCGGCAACAGGCAAACAAACCTGCTGCCGGAATTAGTCCGAATCCTTCACAACCCTAAATAGGCATTCCTGATTGTTCAGCAAGTCAGTAGTCGATTCGACTGGCCTTATCCTGTTGCCAGTAGCGACGATGCAATTGTCGCCAATGATCGAATGACCATCGCTGGCTCGAGAAACGTAACAAAACTGCACCATGCAGATCGGTACGCAACACCTGACTGCCAATCTGGCGATAACGCTCCACGACATGCTCACGGGGATGTCCGTAGCGATTCAGATAACCTACTGTAAACACCGTCAACTTAGGATCGACTTGTTTGATGAAAGTCATCGTCGATGAGGTATTGCTACCATGATGCGGTGCAATCAAAATAGTTGCCTGTAGTTTATCCGGTTCCCGATGAAGCAGCTCCATCTCCTCAGCAGCACCAATATCCGATGGCAGCAAAATGCTACCGTGGGCTGATGTGATTTTCAGTACACAGCTACTGGCATTGGTTTTTCCATAACCATGAGCGATTTCTGCTTCGGATGGGTGCAACAGTTCGAAATGCACATCGTCCCAGTACCAGGATTCACCCACTCGGCAGGGGTCATGCTGTACACCTTGCGATTGCAGGAGATGATGAGATGACAACGAGGAAAGAATTCGCTGCACAGGCAATGCGGTCAGCACAGACATGGCTCCGCCACTATGATCCATATCAGCATGTGAAACAATCAGGGTATCGAGGTATTCGATACCCTCACCCCGCAGAAAAGGCATGATGATTCGTTCCCCGCTATCCGTATCACCAAACCGTGGACCGGTATCGAACAACAAGGCATGATGCCGGGTGCGTGCCACGACCGCCAATCCTTGCCCAACATCCAGTACGGTCAACCACAGTTCGCCCGTCTCCGGCTTGAGTGGCTTGATCAGGAACAGGGGTAGCAACGCCACAAAACCAAGCCAACGCGCCGGAAAGCCAGTCAGGAATCCCGCCCCCAAGCCACCTGGAAGTAATATCCAGATCACTCCACCCAGGGCTGTAATAACCGTCCACAGGGGCGGTGCATGTTGCTGCCAGACCGCTACTGGAAGCCCATTGAGCCAGATCAGAACATCCATACCCATACTGAGCAACGCATGTGCGACAGGCAGCAGCCATTCAAACCAGGGTAAAGTTGCCAGTAACACCAGTGGAACCACTGCCAGACTAATCAGCGGAATAGCCAGAGCATTGGCTATGGGAGACACTATCGAAATCTGCTGAAACAACGCCAATGTCAGCGGAATCAATCCTAGCGTAATGGCCCACTGAATTCTTACCCAGCCACTCAGCCAGTGCGATTTCGCAATCCTGCCCACGGTAGTCAGCATGATCAATGCCACGGCACCAAATGATAGCCAGAATCCCGGTGCGATCACTGCCCAAGGGTCGATAATCACCACTACCAGTAAAGCCCAGGTCAATACCAAAGTTGCGGAAACCATGCGACCGCTCCACAAAGCCAAGGCAACGACCGACAGCATGTACAATGAACGCTGTGCTGGTACAGCAAACCCGGACAATACTGCATAACCCAAAGCCGCCATCAATCCGGCGATCACGGCAACACGATGTGCAGGCAAAAACAAAGAACAGCCGGAGCAATGCCGCCACATGGCAAACACCAGCATGTATACCAGGCTTGAAATCAAAGTAATATGCAATCCGGATATAGCCATCAGATGAATGGTTCCGGTACGGATGAAAACCTGCCATTGATCAGGAGGAATGGCATGTTGATCTCCGGTAGCCAGAGCCTGCAACACCCCCACATAGTTTTTACCATCGAGATGGTATTCGAATCGCTGCTGAATATCGGCTCGCAGTCGCTCAACCCAGTAACCAGGCTCATGCACCATGTCGGACAGGCGCTGGTTACTGCTGTCAGCACGCACATAACCCACTGCCCGAATATTCCGCTCCAGAGCCCAGACTTCATAATCGAATCCATGCGGATTGGCATTACCATGCGGCTGCTTGAGTCGAACTGTCAATTGCCAGCGTTCGCCAGCTTGCACATCCGGCAAATCAACCCCGTCTCTTGCAGATCGCGAAGGGCTTCGATACCAGGCCAATGCAATACGCCGGGGAACCTGCACATCCTCAGTCAGCACCTGCTCAACTTCAAAAAGAAATTTCGAACCCTGGTGGACCGAGTGCGGCAAACTCGCCACGACGCCAATAATTCGAATATCCTGCTGTTCAAGCGATGCAGGCAGCGCATCGCTCAAGCGCCACTGCGCAAAACACCCGGCCCAGAAAAATCCCAAACCTGCAAAAAGCAACCAGAACAAGATGCGGGATAGCACGAGAAATCGCTGCAATCGCCATTTTACCAGTATCAGAATCAGGAGCGCCGCAAACACAAACGCCAAGAACCAGGGAAGTGATGGTAACGCCGCTTGCTGCTGCAACCAACAGACACCCAGTACAAAAGCGATGACGTTCAATCGTGTCAGCATGATTTGTAACACTGACTGGAATGATTACCGGATATGACGCATTGCCGCACTGTCATGCACACTCTGCATTCACCCAAAAAAACCTGAAATTGCAATTACTTGTAACCATACTATATAATTTTTCTCCATGGCGATATCCACAAATTAATGACACAAATCAACCTTGTCTACGATAATTCATGGCTGAAATTTTTGCTGTTTGTTAACCCATAACAGCGCATCGTCAGCCATCACTATCGACGATTTGACTACAGGATTGAATACTACTGCTGACGTGAACTGTCATTGCAGCCGGCCAAACAGGGATTAAAAGGAAACCAAATGAATCAGCGCAACAGATACCGCCGGATTGATGATTATGAAGTTCGCAGCAAAATGGAAATGTTGTCGCAACTGCTACAAATCCAGCAGCACGAACTGAATGAATCGCGCAACCGTTATGCTGATCTCTTCGAACACGCTCCCGTCGGCTATTTCACACTCAGCAAAGCCGGTGAAGTCTTGTCCATTAACCAGACTGGCGCCACATTGCTAGGTAAACAACGCGCGCAGATCGCCGGCAAGCCGTTTTGCAGCTTTTTTCCGCATATCAATCAGCAGCTCTTTTTTGATTATTTACAGGAAACCTTCGCCAACCCGATAAAAACCACCATAGACCTGAAAGTGAGAGATATACAGGAGGAAATCAGTTACATCCGGCTCGAGAGTACTGTCCTGAGCCCGCAGAATATCTGCCGCATGATGATGACGGATATCAGCCAGCTCCAGCGAACGATCAAGTTGAATCGGGATTTATTGAATGAAAACAGAAGATTGATGAAGGAATTATTTCATATCCAGGAAAAAGAGCGCAAGACACTGGCTTACGAATTGCATGATGAACTGGGTCAATGGCTCACCGCCATCCGTATTGAAAACGAATTCATTCTGAACTGCACCGACAAAAGCTCGATCACCTTTCCCAGTGCACAGGCCATCAGAGAAAGCACGCAGAAAATGCATCTCGTCATCCGTGGCATGCTGCATAAACTGTGCCCCTTACTGCACAACGCCGTCGAATTACCCGATGCCTTATTTGAACTGAAAAAACAGTGGTATTTCTCACATTCAAAAACCAATCTCGAATTTAAACTGGACGATGACCTTGCACCGCTTGATGAACAGTTCAGTATCATTGTTTTTCGCCTCATTCAGGAAGGTCTGAATAATATTTTCAATCATGCCGAAGCGTCGTGGGCTCAGGTCAGCATCAACCGGGAAAGATGCAGAGATCCCGCGCCAGATTTCCTGGTGGTAAAAATTGAAGATAATGGCAAAGGATATGACACCAGTGAACATTATGACGGATTAGGTCTGGTTAGCATGCGCGAGCGCGTGGTTGCGCTCGATGGCCGTCTCGTAGTGCGAAGCGCGCACAATGAAGGGACAGAAATCAATATTCGATTACCGATTACCAAACACAATGAATGCTCCCATTTCCATTCTCCTGATTGACGATCACCCGGTGGTTCGAACGGGTTACCGGCGCCTGCTTGAAAGCAAGCAGGACATGCAGGTCATTGCCGAAGCCGAATCCGGGGAAACCGGCTATTTGCTGTATCAGGAACACCAACCGGATGTCACCATTCTGGATCTCAACATGCCGGGTATCTGCGGCTTTGAAACCATACGCCGCATCATCGGCTACAATGCTTCGGCACGCATCCTGGTATTCAGCATGTTCAACAACATCACCATGGCGCAACGTGCCCTGAAAGCGGGTGCCATGGGATTCATCAGCAAGCAGAGTGCAATCGATGAAATGATTCGGGCAGTGCATCAGATCAGTTCGGGAAAAATCTATATCGAATCCGAATTGATGACCGCATTGGCACTATATGCCACGCACGATGAACTGCGCAAAAATCCACTGGATACCCTGACCAAGCGAGAATTCCAAATTTTCAAGCTCATCGCCGAAGGCAACTCGAATGTACAGATCGCCGAAAAAATCTCGATCAGTCCCAAAACCGTCAGCGTGCATTGCATCAACCTGATGCGCAAACTTCAGTTACAAAACACGCTGCAACTGATCAGTCTGGCCATCGATCACAACATCATCCAGAAAAAGCTCGTCTAAGCCACCAAATAAAAAGGGAAAGAAACAGACTGGAACGACTAATCAATCAGTGTTCCAGTCTGCTGGTACAGACACAGCAATGAAAAAACAGGATTACGCGACCAGATCCCCTCCCACGAATGCAGGTGCACCCGCCAACTGGATCTGAAGCTCAGCGGCCTGATCGCCATTGATATTCGCTTCCAGCATACCGTTGACATAACGCACCTGACCGGCTCCAGTGAACGCAGCGTTGCCGACGAAGAAGGTGGTGAAATTCTGATTACCACCCGTAGTTATATCCGCATCGATGGCATTGAGATTGATTTTGTCGATGCCACTGACAAAGTCGGTGATGATATCCCGGTTCCCACTGTTCGATTGCGCCACTGCGGTATAGTTGAAGCTGTCGGCCCCCAGTCCGCCCGTCAGGGTGTCGGCACCTGCAAAACCCGTCAGGATATTATTACCGCCATTGCCGATCAGCGTATTGATGGCAGCATTACCCGTACCGTTAATGGCCGCCGTGCCTGTCAATGTCAGTCTCTCGAGTTGTGGAATCAGTGTAAAGCTCACTGTACTCTGCACCAGGTCGCTCCCACCTCCGGCCAGTTCGATGATGGTATCGGTCGTGGTATCAATGACATAAATGTCATTTCCGGTTCCCCCATCGAGGGTATCCACACCACCCAGACCATCCAGTGTATCGTTGCCGCCAAGACCGCTCAGTGTATTGTTGCCACCATTACCAGTCAGAATGTTGACAGCGGTGTTGCCGGTACCATTGATCGCTGCTGTTCCGGTCAATGTCAGATTTTCAATCTGAGGAAGCAAGGTGAACGTAACCGGGCTTTGAACAGAGTCAATGCCGCCGCCAGCCAATTCCACAAGGGTGTCGGTTGCGGTATCGACGATATAGGTATCGTTTCCGGGACCACCATTCAGTGTATCCACACCGTCCAGACCATTCAGCGTATCGATGCCGCCAAGACCGCTCAACGTGTTGTTGCCACTGTTACCAGTCAATAGGTTGGCCGACGCATTACCGGTACCATTGATTGCCGCCGCACCCGTCAGGGTAAGATTCTCGAGCTGCGCGGACAGGGTGAAAGTCGCCGCACTCTGAACCGAGTCGGTACCGCCATTCGCCAGTTCAGTGATAATATCGGTTGCTATATCCACGATAAAGGTATCGTTTCCGGCGCCACCAATCAGAGTATCGACGCCTCCCAGTCCATCCAGCGTGTCATTACCGGCCAGACCGTCCAGAATGTCATCACCGGGTGTTCCAGTCAGATTATCGTCCCCCGGTGTTCCATTCTGGGTTCCGCCTCCATTGAGCGTGACGATCCTGTCAGTGAATTGCAACTGTTCGATATTGCGCAGTGTATCAACACCGTCGTTGACGGTTACCGCTGTCGGATTGACATGATTAACCGTAACCGATCCATCGGGATTGTAGGTAAGGGTATAGCGTGTGGAGGCATCCCGGTAGATTGCCTTGTCCACGCCAGCATCGTTGGCCACTGACTTGATCTCGCGCACGATCCGCAGTTGCCCCGGATTGTAGGTTCCAGCCTGCAACGCAGATCGCAACGTACTGGTCATGTTGTCGAAGGTAGCAATCTCGGAGTTGTCGTTGACATTGCGCACGCTGATACGAACATTCAGCCAGGCGTCACCATCGATGATATCGTTTCCGCCCCGTCCTTCGATCTGGTCACTACCCGAACCACCCAGCAGGATATTGCCGGCGCTGAACGTGGATGCACCACCCAGCAAGGTGCTTAGACCATCGATCATGGCAATCCGGTCGGCAGCACTATGCCCACCTCCAGCCGGATTATTGACGTTATCCAGGGCATTATTCTGTCCGGTCACCGGATCGATAGCCGCAAACTGCACACTGGTATTGTTGTCCCCGCGTATCGTGTCATCGAGATTCCAGCCCGATGCCCCCTCGACCTGCAGAAAACGGTCCAGCGTATCCACGGGCGGATTAGGCAGAATCAATCGGGTCAGATCAATATCAGCGACCGTACCATTACCCTGAAAAAATACCCAGTCGAATCCGCTACTTCCATCGTTGCGATCTGCACCGGTCATACCATTCATCAGATCGTCACCGCCTTCACCAATGAACCGGTCGACATTGCCGCTACCGATGAAGACATCATTGCCACGAACGGGGTCGCGACTGAACGGATCCTGGTTGTCACCCGGTGCACCGCCTGCGGTACCATTCTGGATCCAGTCGTCGCCTTCGTTACCGATCATTGCCGCATTCGGTGTATTGCCAAAGATGAAATCATTACCCGGACCGGCAAATACCTCGGAAACATCGTTACCAGTCACAATACTGTCACTGCCGGCTCCACCCAGAATCAGATTCAGGCCAGGACCTCCGTTGATGACATCATTGCCATCTCCTCCCTTGATAGTGTCATCCCCGAAGCTATCGGTGATGATGTCGTCACCTGTCCCACCATTCAGGGAATCGTTGCCAGCGCCGCCTTCCAGCCGGTCATTGCCGCCATCCCCCCACAACGTGTCGTCTCCGGCACCGGAATGCATACGGTTGGCATTCTCGGTGCCACCCATGACGATATGTTCCTTTCCGGCATAACGAATGGTATTCGGACCCAGCGTGGTGACACGCGTCAGCAGATTGGTTTCGTTATAAGGTGTATCGGGATCGTTGACGATCGGTCCGCTGTTACCCTGCACCCCTAGTTCAAAGGTATAAGTCGGTGTTGAAAACACATCGAAAGGCAAATGCTTGACGCCTGGCAGATTGGTCATGATCATTTCGGCAAACGAGTTTTCTTCCAGTTGCGTCAGAAAATCCATTCCGGCTGTTCTGGCCAGATAATAAAAGCGGTCGCCATCCTGCAAGCGCTCCATCTGTGTCTCGAACACGAAATTGAAGGTCGAGCCGAGTAAACCACCAAACGGTGCCTGCATTTCCGCCAGTCCGCCAATCCAGAAATCGACATCGTCCAGCCCTGTGGTGGTCACACCCGATGGCAAGCTGGCATAAGCACCGGTACTGTTCATGAAATCGATGGCATCCTGATCGATACCATTGATCAGTGCATCGGCGGCTATGCGTTTGTCCGTAAATGTCACAGCACTGGCAATGCTGGGATGGGTGCCATAAGCGGCGATGAAATTGGTCAGCGATTCGGGATGCCGCAAACTCAACTGAAAATCTATCCAGCTTTCATAAGGCTGTAATACGCTGTTCCCGGTATCATCATAGAACATGCGCCGCGCCGCATTGAGTGAAGGCATACCGGTATCGCGACCACGCGCCAGATTGATGGCGGCCAGATCGAGTGGCAACCCCACTAGATTATTGCGCAAAGCATCGGTCGTGAATTCGTCGATCTCGTTACCGATCTGCTGGGTCATACCCTTAACCACAGCGCTTGCCGCCTCGATATTGTTGGCATAGTCGTTGCCTCTGAACGCAACCGGATTGAGAAAAGCCTGAACCAGGCCAATGTCGTTATGATTGCCATCGGTATTGATGCGATCCACCGATTCGGTCAGCATGGAATGCCCGAAACGGTACACCACATGCGCAAATTCAGACATGATGGCCGGATTGATGGTGCTGTTGTAACCGACGAAAGCATCGACATTGGGCTGCACCTTGCGTGCAAATTCCTCGAATACCAGATGCTGATACTGCATCTCGGTAGCAAACCGTCCCGCCTGAAACAAACGTTCGCCGTTCCAGTCTCCATTGGGCAAATGCCATTGGGCTACAAAAGCGGGATCGTTACTACCGGTGACCATGGTCTTGATGAAATCCACCGTACGGTTATGTTCGGCATGAAAAACGGTATGGACCGTCGTCAGGCCGATATTTTCATTCCCGCGCCCGTCACCGGTGATGAAATGGGCATTGAGCAGTTCATTGTCATACTCACCCTGTGCTGCCGGACCGGCATTGATCACGTTGTCGGCATCTGGTGTTTTCAGGACACCATTGGCGGTTCGTGGTGCGGCAGTATGCGCGATGTCGTCCAGAAACGCATGTCCGGTGCGCACGACATTGCCTGGGATGACCACACCCGCTGCCGTGCCTTCCAGCAGGGTATTGTTATTCAGTACCAGTTGCGCAAAACCGTTTGGACCCGGTATGAACTGACCGTAGCTGTCGGTGGCAAGCAGTGGCAAATCATTCAGATCAGCATCGGTGAGTCTGATCCCCAGTTTATCATTGGCTTGTTGCTTGATGTCCGCCCAGGTCGCCAACCCGCCCAATGTCGCACCGTCTTCCAGCAGCTTTCCGGTAGACACCGGGTCGCCTACCTGATTGAGAACATATTCCCGGATAAAGACCTGATGCGAAGGATGCGAAGTATAGGTCTGATTCTGATCGATAAAAGGCGTCGTCTGATTGCGATGGTTATGCACGTCATCATTGGTACCCAGCACCCCATCCGGTCCCGGCAGATTGGTAGCACGCGTCATGGTCATGAAATTGGCTGCACCGGGTTCATTGCTGTAGAGTGGATCGTCCGGCTTCAGCGGTACGAAGACCGTACCACTCTGCCCTTTGTTGACCAGATCCAGACCATGATCGAAAAACTGGCCAAACAGGGTAAACCAGGAATTGTAGGGCGCGGACAAACCGGCATCAGGCGTGACATTGGGAATGAAGTTGGTGGTGAAAGGCACACCGTCGGCACGCACACCGTCGACCTGCTGGGAACCGGGTGTATTCGCTGCTGCTGCCACTGCGGCCGGATTCGCATCGGACTGATTGGCGATCAGGTTGCTGATGGCTCGCGGTTGAGTATCGAAGACCAGTCCGTTAGTCTGCAAGTAGGATGTTGCGTCGCCCACCGGCTGCCCGGGTGTGCCAAATCCATCGGGGACGGTTTCCGCTGACTGGAATGAGGGCGTCAGTACACGTGGAAAAACCTGGTCTGCCGATCCATACAAAGAACGACCCGGCACCAGATTGTTGAATGTTCCATCGACATTGCGCAAGCCAAGCGACAGCAAGGGATTGCCCACCAGTCCGGGCAGGGCATTGTCATTGCCGCCACGCTGAGCAGCAGAGTCTGCTTCGGCTATCAAAATCTGTTGAAGTATAAAATTGAGATCGGTTCTACTCAAATTCGCCATTGTTAATTTGCCTCGTGTAATTAGTGTTCAGGGTGGTCTGATGCTCGAAAACCAGGGAAACAGTAATAATCAATGTTCGGTCACCGCATTGCAGTCTGGTTCAGCACATGTGTCTATCGCTTCCAGAATCAGAATCGCGCTGTTCACTTCTGTTTCGGCTGACCTGTGTTACACCTTTTTTAGCGGTTACCCCGGTGATTGAGAGAGAATTCCCATGTCTTTTGCCCTGACTCATTTGCGTAACGAATCACTCGGGTACTTCACGGAATCCTACAGATGTGCACATATGGTAATGGCACGCACACAAGAACAGAATGAGTCAATCCCTTTTTAATTGCTAAGCCATTACTTATATTTCATGTAGGAATTTTTACCTTGATCTTGCATAATATCAAGTCAGATCATTTTTAATTCAGGTCATTATTTAAAGAATCGAGCGAAAAATTAAGCAAGTGAAACTGAAGAGTAAAAGGCGTCGTTCATGCGAAGAAAAGCAGGGAAGCCACACTCAATTCAACACCGCAAAACCGATCACAGTGTTTTTTCGGAGTTTTCCTATACGCAACTCTGCCAATTCATTTTAGTATTTCACCATTCCATCCATTTGATCATTGATTCGAATTAAGGAGAGTAAACATGACTGACATAGCAAACCTCTTGGGGCCAGAAAGCGACTGGCTGTTGCAGCATGAATGCCGCACCATTCCGAGACACAACCTACAATGCCCGGGTGCAGATTTCGTGGATCGCGTCATGGTGAGCAGTGATCGGAAATCCAGTGTACTGAGAAATTTGCAGGCCTTATTCAGCCACGGACGGCTGGCAGGTACCGGTTATTTGTCCCTGCTACCGGTCGATCAAGGCGTAGAACATTCCGCAGGCGCATCCTTTGCACCCAATCCGCAGTTTTTCGATCCCCAGAAAATCGTCGAACTGGCGATAGAAGGTGGTTGTAATGGCGTAGCTTCAACCCTGGGCGTACTGGCTATCGTTGCACGAAAATACGCGCACAGGATTCCGATGATTCTGAAAATTAATCATAACGAGTTACTGACTTATCCCAATGCTTATGATCAGACGCTTTTTGCCAGTGTCGACCAGGCTTTTGACATGGGAGTCTGTGCCATTGGCGCCACCGTTTTCTTCGGTTCGGAGCAATCTCGCCGACAGATTCAGGAAGTTTCTGAAGCTTTCGAGCATGCGCACAATCTGGGCATGGCGACCATTTTATGGGCCTACACACGCAACAATGCGTTCAAGACGGCCGAGCAGGATTACCATGTGAGCGCCGATCTGACCGGTCAGGCCAATCATCTTGCAGCAACCATCGGTGCCGACATCATCAAGCAGAAAATGGCCATTAACAATGGGGGATACACTGCGCTCAAGTTTGGCAAAACCCATCCCAAGGTCTATAGCGAACTCACCACGGAACACCCCATCGACCTCGTGCGTTATCAGGTAGCAAACTGTTATATGGGAAGGATTGGCATGATCAACTCCGGTGGAGAATCGGGCAAGGATGATCTGCATCAGGCCGTGCGCACGGCTGTCATCAACAAGCGTGCAGGGGGCATGGGCCTGATTTCCGGCCGCAAGGCTTTCCAGAAACCGTTTGCGGATGGCATCCAGTTACTGAATGCCATCCAGGATGTTTATCTTTCCAGGGACATTACGATTGCCTGAGTCTCAGCTTGAACCTGTACCGCTTTACAAAAAATCAGACTGGAACTGCAGATCCATTGGAATTCCAGTCTGAGGGTAAAAGCATAAACCCAGTGCGTGGCATGTCCTCCTTCGCTTAGGGAATCAGATCCCCTCCGATGAACGCCGGCGTGCCAGTCAACAGGATCTGGAAATCCGCTGCCAGGTCGGCATTTACGTTTGCCTCCAGCACACCCGCTGCATAACGAACCTGACCCGGCAAGCTGAATGCAGCATTGCCGATAAACGCAAATGTCTGATTCCCGCCCACCCCAAGATTGGCATCGATCGCACTGAGATTGACCTTGTCGGTGCCACTGACAAAATCGGTGATGGTATCCCGGTTTGCACCACTGGAATGTGCAATGACAGCCGTATAAACAAAGCTGTCCGCACCGAGTCCCCCCGTCAGGGTATCAGCCCCGGCCAAACCGGTTAAGATATTACTGCTGGTGTTGCCAACCAAGGCATTGGCGCCCGCATTACCCGTACCGTTAATGGCGGCCACGCCTGTCAACGTCAGATTCTCGAACTGCGGAATCAGGGTAAGGGTAATCGAGCTTTGTACCGTATCGATGCCGCCCCCAGCCAGCTCGGTGAGGATATCCGTCGTGGTGTCGACTACATAGGTGTCATTCCCGGTACCACCAACGAGTGTATCCACACCATCCAGACCGTTCAGCGAATCGTTTCCGCCCAATCCGGTCAATGTATTGTTGGCGCTGTTACCAATCAGAATGTTGACGACGGTATTGCCTGTGCCATTGATCGCCGCCGCACCTGTCAGTGTCAGATTCTCAAGTTGTGGAAGCAGTGTGAGCGTCACTGAACTCTGTACTGTGTCATTTCCTCCTCCGGCCAGTTCGGTGATCGTATCAGTCGTCGTGTCGACCACATACGTATCATTGCCGGCGCCACCCACCAGGGTATCCACACCACCGGAACCATTCAGTGTATCGATACCACCCAGCCCCGTCAGGGTGTTGTTGCTGCTGTTGCCCGTCAGCACATTGGCCGCAGCATTACCGGTTCCATTGATCGCCGCCGTCCCCGTCAGTACGAGATTTTCGAGTTGCGCGATCAAGGTAAACGTGACCGAGCTCTGCACGGTATCCGTTCCTCCGCCAGCCAGTTCGGTAATGGTGTCGGTCGTCGTATCCACGATAAAAGTGTCATTTCCGCTACCACCGATCAGCGTATCGATACCGCCCAGACCGTTTATCGTATCGTTTCCTGCCAACCCATTCAGGGTGTCATCCCCCGCCGTACCAACCAGATTGTCATCGCCGGGTGTACCTGCACTGGGTCCCCCACCGCCAACATTGATCGTTCTGTCGGTGAACTGCAATTGCTCAATGTTGCGCAATGTATCGATACCGTCATCGATGGCTGCCGCCGTCGGATTGGTATGATTGACCGTGACCGAACCGTCAGGATTGAAAGTGATCGCATAGCGCGTCGATACGTCCCTGAAAATGGCTTTGTCCACACCGGCATCATTGGCCACTGACTTGATTTCACGAACGATCCTGAGCTGGCCAGGATTGTAGGTACCTGCCAGCATGGCAGTCCGCAGCGTATTGGTCAGGTTGTCGAATGTGGCGATCTCGATAGCGCTGTTATTCGGATCACGCACGCTGATGCGGACGTTCAACCAGGCATCACCATCGATGATGTCATCGCCACCACGTCCCTCGATCTGGTCACTGCCTGAGCCACCCAGCAAGATATTACCCGCGCTGAAAGCCGTCGCACCATCCAGTAGGCCGCTCAAACCATTGATCAAAGCAATCCTGTCAGCAGCGCTGTGTCCGCCGGCGGCAGGATTATTGACGTTATCCAGCGCATTGTTTTGCCCTGTTTCCGGAATGATGGCTTCGAGATCCGCGCTGGTGCTGTCATCGCCACGGACGATATCGTCCAGATTCCAGCCCGATGCTGCTTCAACAAAAGCAAAGCGATCGATCGTCTCTGCTGGCGGATTCGGCAGGATCGGCTTGTTCAGATCGATATTGGCAGCGGTTGCGTTACCTTGCGTGAATACCCAGTCGAATCCGCTGTTACCATCGTTCTTGTCGGCACCCGGCATGCCGTTCATCAGATCGTCACCGCCCTCACCGATGAATTCATCGATACCGCCATTGCCGATGAATACATCATTGCCGCGAATGGGATCGCGTCCGAATGGATCGAAGTTATCTCCCGGTGCGCCATCGGCGGTGCCGGTCTGAATCCAATCGTCACCCTCGTTGCCTGCCATTGCTTCATTGGGTGTATTGCCAAAAATGAAATCGTTGCCCGGACCGGCAAACACTTCCGAAATATCGTTACCAGTAACGATGAAGTCACTGCCGCCGCCGCCCAGGATCAGGTTGATGCCAGGACCGCCGTTGATGACATCATTGCCATCACCCCCCTTGATATTGTCGTCGCCAAAACTATCGGTAATGATGTCATCGCCGTTACCACCATTCAGGGAATCGTTTCCGGCGCCCCCTTCCAGCCGGTCATTGCCACCATCCCCCCACAACGTGTCGTCTCCGGCACCAGAACTCATGCGATTGACACCTTCGGTGCCACCCATGACGATATGTTCCTGCCCGGCATAACGAATGGTATTTGCACCCAGCGTCGTGCCACGGGTCAGCAGGCTGGTTTCGTTATAAGGCGTGTCGGGATCGTTGATAATCGGCCCACTGCTGCCCTGCACATTCATCTCGAAGGTATAGGTCGGTGTCGAAAACACGTCGAAGGGCAAATGCTTGACTGCTGGAAGATTCGCCATGATCAGCTCGGCAAACGAGTTTTCTTCCAGTTGTGTCAGGAAATCCAGCCCGGCTGTTCTGGCTAGATAGTAAAAACGGTCGCCATCCTGCAAGCGCTCGAGCTGTGTCTCAAACACAAAATTGAAGGTCGAACCGAGCAAACCGCCAAATGGCGCCTGCTTCTCAGCCAGACCGCCAATCCAGAAATCGACAGCATCCAGCCCCGTGGTAGTCGCACCCGATGGCAGGCTGGCATAAGCGCCCGTACTGTTCATGAAATCGACAGCATCGGCATCGGTGCCATTGATCAGCGCATCGGCTGCGGCGCGCTTGTCAGCAAAT
>JAAEXZ010000022.1 GCA_017879645.1 Nitrosomonas sp. | reverse complement strand
GGAAGGTGCGACTTGTATAGACTGCCATCAGAATCTGGTGCATGAAGAAGTATCGAAGACTGACCTGAATGCGAGCATTGCGGCGGGCAAGATGGTGAAGGTGAAGAGGAAGAGGATGAGGAAGAAGGTGGTGGGGAATCGTCTGGTGGTGAGGCAGCAGTAGGTGATGCCGATACCGAAGATGATGAGGATGAAGAGTAAGTATAGGTCATTGCACCAGTCCAGGGTTGAGGGCTGATGACTCGGATGAGTTGATTGCCCAAACCCCTGGAGGACTCAGATCTCCAGTGTCAAATCTAGAGAATTATAAAAATAAATCCAAACTGTCTAGGTTTGTACTATAGTTCTTCCATAAAATTTGTATGGGATTAAAGAAGTCTGACAACCCGCTCTTGGCGGGTTTTTTATTACATTGCAAGGATTGTTAAACAATGCTGGATCATTTTCCAAAACCTGATACTGCATGTCCTCATAGAAACAGGGATTATTTCATAGCTGGATTCACTTTCTTTTGTGTAGGTGTGAGCTTGGTGATCGATGGAAGATCGAGTTTGGAGATGCAGAATCTGCTAGGAGTGATCGCTTGGATTTTTCTGATCGGTTTATTAGTTGGAGAAAATCGTGAAGTCAGAATGCAGGTAGTTATTGCGGTTGCATTTGCAACAGCGGGTGAGCATTTTGCATCGATTTATATGGAGGGTTACACTTATCGATTCGGTAATGTTCCTTTGTATGTTCCCCCGGGGCATGGTATGGTGTATTTGACGGCCGTTGCTTTGTCGCGCTCAAGATTTTTTCTGATGAATGCCAAGAAACTCGCATTCTGCGTTATTGCAAGTGGTGGTTTGTGGTCTGTCTGGGGAATCAGTGGTATTCCGCAGCAGGGGGATCAAGTGGGAGCATTCCTCTTTTGTATTTTTGTCATCTGTCTTTTTAAAGGACGTTCACCGATGGTCTACTTGGGAGCATTTTTTATTTGTACCTGGTTGGAGATCGTTGGTACGGCTGCAGGGACTTGGAAGTGGGCAGCGATAGAGCCGGTTTTTGACTGGACCCAAGGTAATCCACCGAGTGGTGTGGCTGCTTGGTACTGTTTGGTTGATGCTGTCGCGATAGGATTTTCGCCTAAAATTTTATATGGGTTGCAAAAAATGAATAGCTGGTACAAAGCAAGTGCTCATTAAATAATTTGAAATTAGCGAGAGAGTTTTTTAAATCTATAATTATTGATCAACCATAAAATCGGAAGGAATACTTGTGACTGTTGTTCGTTTACCAGATGGTTCGAAACGCATTTTTGATCAGCCTGTAAGCGTTCTCGATGTGGCTTCTGCAATTGGTCCAGGATTGGCACGAGCGGCCATTGCGGGCAAGATCAATGGAAAACTGGTGGATGTTCATAGCTCAATCGATACGGACTGCGATCTGGCCATCGTTACTGAAAAAGAGAGCGAAGGACTGGAAATAATTCGTCATTCATGTGCACATTTGCTTGCGCATGCGGTTAAGGAATTGTTTCCCGAAGCGCAAGTCACGATTGGTCCTGTCATTGAGGACGGGTTTTACTATGATTTTTCCTATAAAAGATCTTTCACACCGGAAGATCTGGCAGCAATAGAAAAGCGTATGCTGGAAATCAGTAAACGTGATTTAAAAATCGAGAGAAAAATTCTGGAACGAGCAGAAGCAGTCGATTTCTTTAAGCAGCAGGGTGAGCTTTATAAAGCACAGATCATTGAGTCTATACCTGGGGATGAAGATTTATCATTGTATTCTCAGGGTAATTTTACAGACTTGTGTCGGGGCCCTCATGTTCCTGCCACATCACGACTGAAGGTTTTCAAGTTGATGAAAGTAGCTGGAGCCTACTGGCGCGGTGATTCTAGTAATGAAATGCTGCAGCGTATTTATGGCACGGCCTGGACGAATAAAGAAGATCAAAAGAATTATCTCCATCGTTTGGAAGAGGCGGAGAAAAGGGATCACCGGAAACTTGGAAAACAGCTTGATTTGTTTCATTTACAGGATGAAGCGCCGGGCATGGTTTTCTGGCATCCCAAAGGCTGGATGCTATGGCAGCAGATTGAGCAGTATATGCGCAATGTTTTAAATAATAATGGCTATCAGGAGATACGTACCCCGTCTATTTTGGATAGAAGCTTGTGGATGCGCTCTGGACATTGGGAGAATTTTAGGGAAAACATGTTTTCCACTCAATCCGATGAGCGTGACTTTGCCATCAAGCCGATGAATTGTCCTGGGCATATTCAAGTTTTCAATCAAGGCTTGAGAAGTTATCGGGAACTCCCCATTCGTCTTGCAGAATTTGGCTCTTGTCATCGTAATGAAGCATCGGGTGCGCTGCATGGCATTATGCGTGTTCGTGCTTTTACCCAGGATGATGCGCATATTTTCTGCACCGAAGATCAGATTCAGGATGAAGTGGTGAAGTTTATCGATTTATTGAAACTTGTTTATGCAGATTTTGGATTTAAGGATTTGCAAGTCAAACTGTCGACCCGACCACAGAAACGTGTAGGGACAGAAGTGCAATGGGACAAATCCGAATCTGCATTGAAAGCTGCTTTAAGCGAAGCGAGACTCGAGTGGCAATTACAACCCGGGGAAGGTGCATTTTATGGACCCAAAATCGAATTTTCATTAAAAGATTGTATTGGACGAGTTTGGCAATGCGGTACTTTGCAGCTTGATTTCTCAATGCCGGATCGCTTGGGGGCAGAATATGTTGCAGAAGATAACACCCGTCAGATACCGGTCATGCTGCACAGAGCTATTCTAGGATCCTTGGAAAGGTTTATTGGTATTTTGATTGAAAATTATGCTGGAGCATTGCCTTTATGGTTATCACCTATACAGGTGGTCATCCTCAATATTTCGCGAGGACAGGCTGAATATGCGCAGAAAGTCGAAAACCAGTTAAGAGAATCGGGAATTAGGGCAAGTGTGGACTTGAGAAATGAAAAAATAACCTATAAAATCCGCGAGCATAGTTTGCAAAAAATACCCTATCAAATTATCGTTGGTGATGAGGAAATCAAGACTAACGAAGTTGCAGTTAGAAATCGGGCAGGAGAGGATCAGGGGAAAATGTCGTTACAAGCATTTGTCGAGCGCCTGAATAGTGAGATTATTCCTAGAAATTGATTTGTTAATTACCTAGTTCGGAGAATTTGCCATAGTCCAGGAAAAAATTGCAAGAATAAACGAAGAAATTGATGTGCCAGAAGTACGGGTGATCGGAGTTGATGGCGAGCAGTTAGGGATATTGCCGCTTGCGGAAGCCAATATACTGGCTGAAGAAGCCGGGGTTGATCTGGTTGAAATTGCACCTACAGCTAACCCCCCAGTGTGTCGCCTCATGGATTATGGGAAATTTCGCTATCAAGAAAGTAAAAAAAAGCATGATGCGAAATTAAAACAGAAACAGGTTCAAATCAAGGAAATCAAATTCAGACCCAATACGGATGAAGGGGACTACAACATCAAGCTTAAAAGTTTGATAAGCTTTTTGCATGAGGGAGATAAGGTCAAAGTTACCTTACGCTTCAGAGGACGTGAAATGGCGCATCAGGAATTTGGAATGCGCCTGTTGGAACGTGTAAAAGCCGATTTGGATACTTTTGCAATCGTAGAGCAATTTCCAAAAATGGAAGGGCGGCAGATGGTTATGGTATTATCTCCCAAGAAGAAAGAGATCAAACCAGATAAAACAAAAGTAAAAACAGATAGTTCTACTGCAATTTCCTGATCTTGCATTGAATTGTGGTAATGAGAAGTGATTCTGGGTCGGAAAGTTTTCCAAGATGGGAACACCTAGCTTCACATTATAAAGGAGCATTTTTATGCCAAAAATGAAAACCAAAAGTGGCGCTGCTAAGCGTTTCAAGTTTCGGGCCAATGGAAGTATCAAGCGATCCCAAGCTTTTAAACGACACATATTAACTAAGAAAACCACCAAGAATAAACGTCAGTTGCGTGGGATAGCGGATGTTCATGCTACGAATGTTTTGTCTGTGCGTACTATGATGCCATACGCTTAAAGGGGAAATCATGCCAAGAGTAAAACGTGGTGTAACTGCACATGCGCGACATAAAAAAATTCTGAATCTGGCGAAGGGCTATCGCGGTCGTCGCAAGAACGTCTATCGAATTGCCAAACAGGCCGTGATGAAGGCTGGTCAGTATGCTTATCGGGATCGTCGTCAGCGGAAAAGAGTGTTCCGTGCATTGTGGATAGCCAGGATAAATGCCGCAGCGCGCGAACTGGGAATGTCCTACAGTGTATTCATGAACGGCTTGAAGAAAGCGAGTATTGAGGTGGATCGCAAGGTGTTGGCGGATTTGGCTGTATTTGACAAACAGGCATTTGGCAAGATTGCCGAGCAAGCAAAAGCCAGTCTTGCTTCATAATTAGTTTTTTTGCATATGATAGCGGGAGGTCTGGACCAACTGGACCTCCCGTTTTGTTGTGTATATTTTGCAGTAGTAATTTAAATCCATTTATTCAAATCGAAATAGTGCATGAGAAATTTAGAGGAAATTATCAGTGAAGCAACTGCTTCACTGCATGCAACGGAAGATGCAGTAGAACTGGAAAATGTCAAAGCACGCTATCTAGGAAAAAATGGTGTTTTGACCGAATTGCTCAAGGGGCTTGGAAAGCTCTCTGCTGAAGAACGGCCAATAGCCGGAAATCAAATCAATCTGGCCAAAAGTCGAATTGAAGAGACATTGAAAGCACGGCGAAGTGTCATTCAGGAAAAGGAACTCGAAGCCAAATTAGCAGAGGAAGCTCTGGATATTACTTTGCCGGGCAGAGGGTCAGGATCAGGCGGTTTACATCCAGTCACGATGACATTGCAGCGTATCGAGAGTCTGTTTCGTTCAGTTGGTTTTGATGTGGCTTCAGGTCCCGAAATCGAGACGGATTTCTATAATTTCACTGCGCTAAACATTCCTGAAAATCATCCTGCACGAGCGATGCACGATACGTTTTATATCGATAATGGAAATTTGCTGCGAACGCATACATCACCTGTTCAGATTCACTATATGCAGCAACATCAGCCACCCATAAAACTGATTGCGCCCGGTCGGGTTTATCGCTGTGATTCCGATGTTACGCACACGCCAATGTTTCATCAGGTCGAAGGATTATGGATTGATGAGGGCGCGAATTTTGCGGCTTTGAAAGGAATTCTGGCCGATTTCATGGCGCAGTTTTTCGAGCGCGATGATTTACCGGTCAGATTCAGGCCGTCTTTTTTTCCATTTACCGAACCTTCTGCGGAAATGGATATTGGTTGCGTGATGTGTGACGCAAAAGGATGTCGGGTCTGCAGTCATACCGGCTGGCTAGAGGTACTGGGATGCGGGATGGTGCATCCAAATGTGCTCCGACACGTTGCCATCGATAGCGAACGTTTTATTGGGTTTGCATTTGGCCTCGGAGTGGAGCGATTGACCATGCTGCGTTATGGCGTCAATGATCTCCGGCTATTTTTTGAGAATGACCTGCGTTTTCTCAAACAATTTAATTAGTTCTTGTGCTGATTGTGCATTCATGCTTCGCTGATACATTCCTATGAAATTCTCAGAAAATTGGTTGCGTTCCCTAGTCAATCCTTCATGCTCGAGTGATGAATTGGCGCATGCCTTGACGATGGCCGGTATTGAAGTCGAAAACATTCAATCTGTTGCTGCGGTCTTTGATCAAGTGGTTGTCGCTGAAGTCATTTCAGTGAATAAACACCCTGCTGCCGACCGTTTGTCTGTTTGTGTCGTCAGTGCAGGCAAGACTGAAGAAGATCATCTGCAAATAGTTTGCGGTGCCCCCAATGTCCGCGCCGGAATCAAAGTACCATGCGCGCTGGTGGGAGCCAATCTTCCAGGGTTCACTATCAAAAAGGCTAAGTTGCGTGGTGTGGAATCATCCGGCATGCTGTGTTCGGCCAAAGAGCTGGGTATCAGTGAAGCTGCGGAGGGGTTATTGATTCTTCCTGATGATGCAGAGATTGGAATGGATTTTCGCCAGTTTTACGAGCTTGATGACCGAATCTTTACCTTGAGTCTGACACCCAATCGAGCCGATTGTCTGGGCGTGTATGGCATTGCAAGAGAAGTGGCAGCTATAACCGCGACTTCGATCTCACCATTTGAGCATAAAACCATGACTGCCGAAATTGCCGACAGCGTGGATGTACAGGTCCTGGATTCGCAAGCGTGTCCGCTATATTGCGGCAGGGTCATTCGTGACATTCGTCCCGATGCCGTTACACCGTCATGGATGATAAAGCGCCTGGAACGAAGTGGTTTGCGACCGATCAATCCGGTCGTTGATATCACTAACTATGTTTTGTTGGAAACCGGGCAGCCCATGCATGCATTCGATCTGTCTCGAATCTCTGGATCCATACAGGTACGGTATGCTAAATACGAAGAACACATACAACTGCTGAACGGTAACAAGGTTGAATTGGAGCCGGATATGTTGCTGATTGCAGACGAACAAAAACCTTTGGCACTGGCTGGTATTATGGGAGGCATGGATAGCAGTGTTACCGCAGCGACAACGAGTCTCTTTCTTGAGTGCGCTTTCTTCAAACCGGGAATCATCAGTGGCAAATCCTTTCGCCTTGGATTCAATTCGGACTCGGCTTACCGTTTTGAGCGAGGTGTTGATTTTGCTGCAACGAATAATGTGCTGCACTATGCCACTGATTTGATCCAGAAGATTTGTGGAGGTAAAGCTGGACCTGCCGTTGAAGTAAAACATACATTGCCACCCCGATCTGCAGTTGTCGTGCGCGCTGATCGGGTTCGGCGTGTGCTGGGAATCGACATGGATCAGCAGCAAATCGGTGCCTATTTCAAGCGTCTGGGATTTCAATATACGAATCATTCCGATACATTTACGGTGACACCACCAAGTTATCGATTCGATTTGTCAATTGAGGAGGATTTCATCGAAGAACTGGCCCGAATCCATGGATATGATCACATACACAGACTTGCTCCTCGGGCACCGATCACTATGTTGCCTGCCCCCGAAGCTAAGCGATTACCCATCGAATTGAAGCAATTGCTTGTTTCGCGCGATTATCAGGAAGTTGTCAATTATGCGTTTGTCGATACGGTATGGGAACATGATTTGGCTGGGAATGGCAGTCCCATTGCATTACAGAATCCCATAGCCAGTCACATGGGCGTGATGCGCAGTACTCTGATTGGTGGGCTGATTGCAAATTTGCAGTTTAATTTGAATCGCAAGCAGTCTCGCATACGTTTGTTCGAAATGGGCTGCTGCTTTATCAGAAATGAAACCACTGATTGTCAGCAAACTGAAAAGCTTGCAGGACTATGTTATGGCGATGCTGTTTCCGAGCAATGGGGAATTGCAGCGCGTACTATCGATTACTTCGACGTCAAGGCAGATATTGAGACGTTGTTTGGAACCAGGGATAT
The DNA here is from genome assembly GCA_017879645.1 of Nitrosomonas sp. Lineage (GTDB taxonomy): Bacteria > Pseudomonadota > Gammaproteobacteria > Burkholderiales > Nitrosomonadaceae > Nitrosomonas. Next base: position 24,261 of record JAAEXZ010000022.1, on the reverse strand, counting down.
TCATTTTGAGAAATTTGTACACCCAGCGTTGCATCCCGGGAAGTCTGCGCAAATCAGAATGAACAATCAGATCATGGGGTGGCTGGGTGAATTGCATCCACGCTGGCAGAAAAAATATGAATTGCAGAAAAATACGGTGTTATTTGAAATTGATTTGCAGGCTTTGATCAATAAATCAATGCCGATAGTCAAAGAGATTGCCAAATTTCCTCCGGTGCGGCGTGATATGGCGATTATCATTGATAATGACGTGAGTGTTCATTCTCTTTTGTCTGGTATGTTGGCTGAAAAACCAGCCATTGTTACGGACATTTCATTATTTGATATTTATCGTGGCAAGGGTATGGAAAATAACAAAAAAAGCCTTGCATTCCGAGTGTTGTTACAAGATACTGAGAAAACCCTTACGGATGAGGAAGCCGATGGTGCAATGGCTATCCTGATTCAGATACTAGAAAAAAGATTTGGGGCCGCGCTGCGTAAGTGATTATAGAATAGAATAAATCTGGTTTTTTTAAGATTTTCTTGATCCTGATCGGAATCAAAAAGCAGCATGGGGCAACGGCAGGTTACTTCATAAGTAACAGGCTAGGAATCAATATTTAAGTGGAGTGAAGTATGGCATTAACAAAAGCTGAATTGGCAGATTTACTGTTTGAGCATGTTGGACTCAATAAGCGTGAAGCCAAAGATATGGTCGAATCCTTTTATGAAGAAGTACGCATTGCGTTGCAGAATAATGAAGGTGTGAAACTTTCGGGTTTTGGCAATTTTCAATTACGTGAGAAACCTCAGCGACCCGGTAGAAATCCCAAAACAGGTGAAGAGATTCCCATCACTGCACGCCGAGTCGTTACGTTTCATGCTAGTCAGAAACTCAAAACCTTGGTTGAAAAAAACTATCATGGAAAACAAAAAACCAAGTAGTGCTTTAGCCCCGATTCCAGCAAAAAGATATTTTACGATTGGGGAGGTCGGGACACTATGTGGTGTAAAGCCGCATGTACTGCGCTATTGGGAACAAGAATTCACGCAATTGAAACCGGTGAAGCGTCGTGGAAATCGTCGTTATTATCAGCACCAGGAGGTATTGTTGATTCGCCGAATTAGGGAACTACTCTATGACCAGGGTTTTACGATCAGTGGCGCCCGTAACCGGCTGGATTTTCATGACGATAAATCGGACAAGGACAAATTGTCGGGTTCGATCCATGACTTGAATTATGTTAGACAGGAAATCAAGAGTGTAATGACATTCCTGCTTTCCGGAAGTTGAGAAGTGCGGGTTATTTCTCAGTGACTGAATAAATCGTAGTTTGCTATAATTTCCTGTTCGGGGCGTAGCGCAGCCTGGTAGCGTACTTGCATGGGGTGCAAGTGGTCGGAGGTTCAAATCCTCTCGCCCCGACCATAATTCGATAGTTTATTTTATTAGAAAATGAGCTCGATTAAAAAAGTGTGTACACTTACTTTTTTAATTTTTTCTTCTGAGATTACTGATCTGATTACTCCATATGATTTATTTATTGCTTCGCTTATCTGCAGGAAGTCTTTGAGATACTTGAATGGTCTAATGCTAATAAAAATGAAGTCGCAAATCGCAGCAGCACTTTTTCGATAAATGAAATCGATCACAGGTTGAAATGAGCTTGTATTTCCTGACCAAGTTAGGGTGTCCTGCCTCTAAAGAACCAAATCTTGGGCTACTCCCACTAAAGATGTGATGTACAGAGCTGCAGATGAGCGCCATGAGGGCGTGAAAAGTTATAAAATCTTTCCCATTCAGCTAGTTTTTCTTCCAGATCGACATCATCTTTGTAGGTAAGGAGTTGATAAAATTCTTCCTGATCGGAACGATGGGACCTTTCAACTTTTCCATTAAGTTGCGGGGATCGGGGCTTGATATAAACGTGCTGAATTCCAAGATCTTCAACATGCCAATGAAACTTTGCCTGGAACTCGTGACCTCGGTCAGTTCGTATTTGTTGTATTCGAAAAGGGAGTTTATGGATCACATAATCCACAAAGTCTATAGCATTGGCCTGTGTATGTTTTTTGTAAACCCTTAATGCGCGTACTCGCGTGGCATCATCAATAGCAGTGTATTGATAACGTTTGATCTTTTTTTCATCCTTTCCCTTAAAGATCAGAAACTTCACATCCATTTGGATATGATGGCCAGGAACGACTTTGCTATATCTTTTTGTTTGTACAGTTCGTTTCCTGACCTGACGGGGAAGGCAATTCAGACCATTCTGCCTCAATATTCTGTATATGGTTGCATCTGACATTCTTATGGCATGGTAGCGAGCCATATACCACATAATTCTGACTGGACCCAGATGGTATTTGCATCTTAGATACAAGACTTTTTCAACAACTTCTTCCGGTGTTTGATTGGGTTGGTTTTTGGGAATCGGCTTCTTGCAACGAAGATCTTCCTCATCGCCAGCTCTGAAGGCATTACGCCATACATAAAATATGGAACGCGGTATCCCAAAATATCGACAAGTCTTGGAAAGATTACCTAGCTCATCTGCATATTTTAGTATTCGTAGCTTACGTTTTACAGCTCTTTCTTCGTCTTTCGTCATATCGGACCTCCATGTAATTAATCTTTACATGAACTGTCCTACAGCTCCCGGCATTTTCACAATCTCGAACCTTCTCAAAATGAATGCTTGGCAAATGTGGGCGTCCATGTATGTCAAACGACAGTGGAACGAACATCCGTAAGTGGTCTGGATTTGTTCCAGCAAGGGGATGCGGTCTGGTTCTCTGGGTAAGTATGTTAAGCTTGCGGACGATTACAAACTTTCATATTTTGAGGTTATTTTGGTATCTTCACGGCAAATGGTAAAAAGTGAATCTGAAGAACCTTCGCTTCGGCTTGCGGTTTTGATTGACGCCGATAACGCACAAGCGACGGTGATTGAAGCGCTCCTGGCTGAAATCGCCCGGTTTGGAGAAGCGACTGTGAAACGCATATACGGTGATTTCACCGCTAATGCGAGTTCATCCTGGAAGAAAGTATTGCAGAAATATGCGATCAAGCCGGTGCAGCAGTTCGCGTATACCACCGGAAAGAATGCGACCGATAGTGCATTGATTATCGATGCGATGGATTTACTGTACACGCGTAAATTCGATGGATTTTGCTTGATTACCAGTGATAGCGACTTTACCGGCCTTGCCATGCGGCTGCGTGAGGAAGGGCTTACAGTGTACGGGTTCGGCGAGAAGAAAACGCCCGATGCATTCCGCAATGCTTGCCACAAATTTGTATTCACTGAAATTCTGCGGTCAAATGTAGCTAGTAAATCCAGAGAATCACCAACGGAAACCAAAGCTAAAAAGAAAACCACCAAAATCAAAACTGCCGTAAAGGAAGTCGAACAAAAGCCTGAGTTTCCGGAAGAGTTCGTGCTGAGCGCTCTGGAGCAATCCGTTGATGATACAGGATGGGCAAGTCTCGGTGTTTTTGGCAGTTACCTGACCAAATTGCAACCCGATTTTGATTCAAGATTATACGGTTACAAAAAACTATCGGATCTGGTCAAGGCCAAGAAAAATCTTTTTGACATCGAAGAACGGCAAACCTCGGGATCCAGCCGGAAAGTGCTTTACCTTCGCGCCAAAAATTGACCTTAGCAACCTAGACGGCCAATTCACCAGCAATCATCTCAGCCTGCTTCAGCACCATTTCTGTTGCCAGTAATTGCATGTCCGGCGGATAGCCATATTGCTCAAGCGTTCGTTTAATCCAGTCGATTGAGGGGCGGTGCTTCCGATCAGTTTGCCTAGACTGGTCGGGTCGAGGTTTTGTCGCGCATAGATTTTGGCATTACGCCTTTAAGCTAAAGATTTTCCTTTTTGATCGCGTCTATGGCGACGGTCGACATGCATGTCGTATCCGACTGCCTGATGCGCGTCACCAGATGCGGCCAGCAGGCTTCGACAGGAACGAAGAGCACGTTTCCCGCAACGTCAATTTTTTAGGTCAGTTTGGATGATTCGGGGTGTAGCATCCAGTTTACAGGGGGAGTGTGTTGTATTTATAACACAATGGATCGAACGCTGGCTTGTAGATATGAGATCTGGGCGAAGTGCTGATAATCCGGTTGTTGTCTGAGCTGGTTAAGAGCAAAGAACCGCTTGGTTGAAGGGTGTATCCGGATGGCCATCACGGGCGTGCAGCAAGGTGCAATTTTTTCAGCTAATTCAACCCTGTTTTCGGGAGAAATGACCCGGACTATTTCCGGTCTGTTAATAGAATAATTTGTCTTTTCAGGATAGAATCCGCATATTCTGGGCATCTGCGTTGTTGGTGACCGTTGCGAGGCAATACACTCAAAGGCAAATTGCGCTGTAGGTATTCCTGGTTCATCAAGTCTTGGTTGTCCGCGTGCTAAAACCAGAGCGCAGCAACAAATAGCGACAGTAAATTGTCAATATCGACGTGCTGCGTCACTTTTGGGATGAAATGAAATCTTTTGGTGCTATCAACATCATTATGTGGAGTGAGTCGCAGACTCAAATCCTTTGGTCACAGTCTTAAGGTTAATATCGAATTCGGATACGATGGATCAATTTGCAACGATATTGACGAAATCGGCACGTTTAACTACTTTTCCAACCCTGATCGTCATCTTTTAATATGCGCATCCTACTGAGTAATGACGATGGTTATTTTGCTCCTGGCCTTGCCTGCCTTGCAGAGTCGCTTTCCACGATTGCAGAAATCATCGTGGTGGCGCCGGAGAGAGATCGCAGTGGTTCCAGTAATTCGCTGACACTGGATCGGCCACTTAGCTTGCGGCAATCCCATAACGGTTTTTATTATGTGAACGGCACACCAACGGATTGCGTGCATCTGGCTGTGACCGGAATGCTCGATGTCCTGCCCGATATGGTGATTTCCGGCATCAATAGCGGCGCTAACATGGGGGATGATACGATTTACTCCGGCACCGTTGCCGCAGCCACGGAGGGTTTTTTGCTGGGGATTCCTTCGCTGGCGATTTCTCTGGTCGATGCATCGGGCGAGAATTATGTGACAGCGGCCAGAGTGGCCGTCGATATGGTGCAGCGTTTTCAGAAACAGGATATCGAAGCGCCTGTCTTGTTGAATATCAATGTGCCCAATGTTAAATATGAACAGTTGCAGGGCACTGAAGTTACCCGGCTGGGGCGGCGGCATAAGGCCGAACCTGTGATCAAATCCCGTAGCCCTCGTGGTGAGACGGTGTACTGGGTTGGGGCAGCTGGACCTGCGCAGGATGCCGGTGAAGGCACGGACTTTCATGCCATTCAGCGGCATCGTGTATCCATTACACCCTTGCAGATCGATTTGACGCATTATGGTCAACTGGATCTGATCAGAAACTGGTTGCAGGATTAGGGCATGCGACCGGGTATTGGTGACTTATATTACTTGGACGTAGATTGGTGAGTGTTCGCCATACAGGAATCGGCATGACCTCGCAGCGTACCCGCCTGCGCATGGTCGAGCGCTTGCGGACGCAAGGCATAGACGATGAAGTTGTTTTGTCGGTGATGGGATCGATTCCGCGTCACCTGTTTATTGAAGAAGCGCTGGCAAGCAGGGCTTATGAAGATGTTGCCCTGCCGATCAATTACGGTCAAACCATCTCGAGTCCCTGGATTGTGGCGCGCATGACGGAGCTGCTGCGCGCCAATTCGGAACTGGGCAAGGTGCTGGAAATTGGAACGGGGTGTGGTTATCAGACTGCGGTACTGGCACAGCTTGCCCAGAAAGTTTATTCCATTGAACGTATCGGGCCCCTGTTGACCCGCACGCGAATCCGCTTGCAGGAATTGCAGATCAGAAATGTACATCTGAGGCATGCGGATGGTTTGCGAGGATTTGCTGAAGCTGCTCCATTTGATGGTATTATCATGACAGCTGTGACGACGCATGTCCCACCCGCCTTGCTGGAACAACTGGCAATGGGAGGCAGAATGGTTTTTCCCAAAGGCAGTCAGAAACAAAATCTTTGTGTCATTGAACGAAACTCCCAAGGTTATACGGAAACGGTACTCGAAGAGGTGAATTTTGTACCCATGCTGCCGGGCGTCATAAAGAAATAATGATTCAGGAAGTACTACCATGACAAATTTTTCATTCAATTTATCCAATTTTAACCCATTGCGTTTTAGCAAGAAAAGATCGGGATTTCCAGGGCTATCGAATAAAAACCTTGACTATCGATACGGTGTTGCCTTGCTTGTTTGCTCGATCCTGCTGGGCTGTAGCACGACACAGCCACCGGTGCCGGTCATCGATCGCGTCAAGACCGATCCTCCGGGTCCAGCCAAAGCTGCCACAGCCCAGCCGAATGGCTCGCTGTACACCGTGCAAAGAGGGGATTCGCTCTACAGTATCGCCTTGGCGAAGGGTGTCGATGCCCGGAAGCTGGCCGAGCTGAACAATATTACCGATCCCAAATCGCTGAAACCGGGACAGAAAATCATGCTGGCTGCGCCATCTGCACCGGTGTCGGCAGAAGAACCGAAACCGACGCTGTTCGCAGTGCAGCAACGACCGATTGAAACAACACTCGAACCGGATACACCACCTCCACCGCGAAATGTGATTGGAAATGTCGAAACGGGACCGAAAGCACTCAAGTTGCCTTACTCCGAACAGAACGCCGCGCGCTTGAAGAATCCTGACACTGTATCCGTGGCAGCGGCGCAGCCACAACCGGGTATCCCGGCCGAACAGAAAAACACCAAAATTGAACCGGCGGTACAACCGGAGCAGCAAAAAAACACTCCGTCCCCGGGTCAATCCGACATCGACTGGATGTGGCCTGCAACAGGGAAAGTGTTGTCCTCATTCTCGAAAAATTCCAAAGGCGTGAAGATTTCGGGGCAAAATGGACAGCCCGTCCTGGCATCAGCCGCGGGGGAAGTGGTTTATAGCGGGCACGGTTTGCGAGGCTACGGTAATTTGATCATCATCAAGCACAATAACACTTACCTCAGTGCTTACGCGCACAACAGCAAGATTTTGGTCAAGGAAGGCGATTCGGTTACCAAAGGTCAGAAAATCGCTGAAATGGGCAATTCCGATACCGACGCCACGCAATTACACTTTGAAATCCGCAAACACGGCAAACCTGTCGATCCCCTGGAATATTTGCCCAATCCCTCCTGATTCGCCGATTCTCATGCAACATGGCCTTTATGTGGCCATGTTGCTGATCTCCAAACCGAACTGTTACTGCGTGGTTGAGGCTTCTTGCAGATGCTTCAGGGCTTCCGCGGTGTGCTGGGTGGCCACTTCGGCATGATCTTGCCTGGCATGGGCAATGGCTTCTTCTAGATGTTTGATTGATGCCGCAATAATCGGTTGATTGGATGCAGGCAGCACCTTTGCCGCTGCCTGAGCCTGTACCAGACTCTCCTGTGCATGTTCCAGCAAAGCTGTGGAATGGCCGGCTTTGCCGTGGATCTGCGCCGTTTCTGCATGTCTGATGGCATCGATGACATGCTGGTTTTCCGCTGCCATGGACTGTGCACTGAGACTCAATGCAACCATTCCGGATAGTACGATTTTGTATAAGCATTTCATTGTATTGACTCCTTTTTTATCGAGACTGAACTGATAATAGCTGCGACAGCATGGTGTGATTGACACATTTTTCAGCCGTCGGTTTGCCCGAAATCTGTGTGAAAGGCTTATCGGGCTCGCCCAGATCGGACAGCACTACCGCTGCGCCGTCAAAATTCTGGGAAAGGGTATAACCACTGACCGTGATCAAGGTTTGCAGATTGGCCGACACGGCCGAATGAAGTCCGTTTTCCGAGTCTTCGATGGCGATGCACTGGTGTGCGGGCAATTGTAACTGATCGAGAACCCAGAGATAAATATCAGGGGCTGGTTTTTTGGCCGGGACGATATCACCGGCGCCGATGACTGCAAACCAGTCCAGGGATGCTTCACCCAGTGTGGATTTTAGCAATGCCACGACATTTTCCATGGTGGTTGTGGTGGCGATGGCAATTTTTACGTTTTGCTGGCGTAATTCCTGAATCAATCGTGCCACGCCGGGGCGTAGCGGGATGCTTCCGCTTTCCATTAGTGCTTCGAAATATTTGGTTTTTGTTTTGTGCAGACCGGCAATCCAGTCAGCGAGATCGTTCTGATTCAATCTCGACGGGTCGAATCGTTCGATATAGTGGCGAATACGTTCTTTACCACCAGTGATTTGCAGCAAATCGCCATAAAGTTCGATATCCCAGCTCCAGTCGAGGCCGAATTGTCTGAATGCAGCATTAAAGGCAACGCGATGACCATCCTGTTCCGTGTCGGCCAGTGTGCCATCGACATCAAACAGTACTGCTTGTAATTTATTGTTATGGGTATTCATGAGTCGTATTGATCAAAAATTTATGAGTATAAATCAGGATTGAGGGTTATCCACAGATCGATAACTGGCGCGTTGCAAACGATCCTTGATGGCAAGCCAGTGTGGATGATCCGGCGGGGTTTCGAGTAACAGGCAATCAAAGCCGGCTTGATCGAATTGATGCAGCCTGGCGTAGAGGTGCTTGCCGTAAAGTTTGGGTTCCATGGGCATGGCAAAATGTTCGATCAGCGGATTCCGGGTAACTGGTTGTGTAGAATCCGACCAGGTCAGCACCAGGATGCGCTGATTCTGCTCAGCCAGCAGGGAAGCCTGTTGCCAGATTTGTGGCACTGGAAAAATGCTCAGTGGTGTTTGCGGAGCATAGTGTGCCGGTAGCGAACCCGGAGCACGGATGGACGGAGCACAGTCGTGAGTGTGCATAACCGTTGTGCCGAGCACGGATTCAATCGTCGCGATACTGACTCCGCCTGGCCGATGGATATGCGGAATCCGGTCCTGAAAGCTGACGATGGTGCTTTCGAGACCTATTTCACATGGGCCACCGTCAAGAATGCAGTCAACCTCGGTGCCCAGTTCCTGTTGAACATGTGCAGCCGTGGTCGGGCTGATGCGTCCGAAGCGGTTGGCTGACGGTGCAGCCAGTGCTTTGTGCGGACCGATGGCGGAAAGTAGTGCCCGCGCAACCGGATGAATCGGCATCCGTAAACCCACGGTATTCTGGCCTCCTGTAACGGCGTCGGGAACATGGCGGCTGCGCTGCAGGATCAGTGTCAAAGGCCCCGGCCAGCAGTACTCGGCTAATTGCCGTGCCGGTTCGGGAATGTCTTGTGCCCAGAAATCCAGTTCGGAATGCGCACCGATGTGCACAATCAGGGGGTGATGGGTTGGGCGCTGCTTTATCTGGAAGATTTTTTGCACGGCATTGGGATTGGTTGCATCGGCACCCAGTCCATAGACAGTCTCTGTCGGAAAGGCGACTGTACCCCCCGCAGTGATGATCTGTGTAGCCTGGTCGACTCTGGCCTGCTGCTCGGACGATAGTCCGGTCTGGTTTTCGGGGGGCGGCGGGATTTTCATGATGCTATGATGACGGAAGTACGGTTCTCAATGATTATCGCGCCAATCATAACCGAGAATGCCTTGCAGCAGACGCACAATATAAAAACAGAGTGCATTGAGCATGTTTCTATGCCATGAAAAGATGTGTTGACTGTTGATTGTCACAACTGCGGATTCATCCATTATGGCGGTATGCAGGCTTTTCCTGAGTTCCTGTGCAAAGCCGGAATCCGCGATTACGATGTTGGCTTCCCTGGCCAGTAGCAGACTAAAAGGATCGATATTCGAGGAACCAACGGTTGACCAGTTTTGATCGATGACGGCGACTTTGGCATGCAGATAGCTGCGATTGTATTCATAAATGTGTATTCCTGCCTGTAACAGATTTTTGTACATGGCCTGGGTTGCATGATATTGCAACCGGTATTCGACTCTGCCCTGTAACAGAAGTATCACGCGGACACCGCGCTTCACGGCATTTTTTAAGGCTGTGGCAAATCTGTTTCCAGGCAAGAAATAGGCATTGGCGATGATGATTTCCGTGTGCGCGCTCTGGATGGCTTGCAGATAGGCGTGTTCGATGTCGTGCCGGTGCCGCCAGTTGTCACGAATGACGAAAGCGGCTTTCTGCGTGCCGCAAGGATCATTCGAAGGGATTATCGAAATGGGGGCAATCCAGCGTCTTTTGAAGTGTACCCAGGCTACGATCATCCATAAATGTCTGGCTGCTTTGTGAGCCTGGGCAAGTAACGGGCCCTGAATGGTGACTGCGTAATCCAGTCGCGGTGACAGGTTTTCGGGATTGTGCTGGTCATCAATGATATTGATGCCGCCCACAAAAGCAATGGAAGCGTCGATGATGGCCAGTTTGCGGTGCATGCGGCGCAGGCGGTAACGACGGAATTTCGTAAATGCGATCTCCGGCCTGAATATCAGTACCTTGACTCCGGCTTGCAACAGGTTCTGCAAGATTGGCTGCGGAAGACTCTGTGAGCCAAAGCCATCGAGCAGAACATGCACCGATACGCCGCGTAACGCTGCACGTTCCAATACCGCGGCAATTCTGTGACCTGTGGCATCGGCTGCAAAGATATAAGTTTCCAGGTAAATTTCACTGTGCGCGCTTTCGATCGCTGCTTCCAGCCGGGGAAAGTATTCATCGCCGTTACGCAGCAGAGTGATTCGATTATGTTCAACAAAATCTGGATTGCTCATGCTGCAACGATTGAATGAATGACGCCAGTGGGTGCCTGAAAGGCTGTAATGACTAAGAGATACTCAACATTCGGTCCAAGGCAATTCTGGCCAGTCTGGCCTCGGATTCGGGAACCTTGATCTGATTGACCACGACACCATTCACCAGGTTCTCCAGTGCCCAGGCCAGGTGCTGTGGATCGATGCGGGCCATGGTGGAGCACATGCAAACCATGGGTGACATGAATTGCACGATTTTTCCCTGTTCCTTGAATTCCTCGGTGATCCGGCTGACCAGATTCAATTCCGTACCGACTAGCCATCGTGTTCCACTTTTGGCGGCGGCAATGGTTTTGATGATGTATTCTGTGGAACCGACAAAGTCGGATGCCTTGCATACTTCGTAACTGCACTCGGGGTGAGAAATGACGATGCCATCCGGATACTGGTTGCGGAAGCGGATGATGTGGTGAGGCTGGAACATTTGATGAACCGAGCAGTGCCCTTTCCATAATATTACCTTGGCTGCCTTGATCTGTTCCTCGGTTAGTCCGCCCATGGGTTCGTCAAAATTCCATATCGGCATCTCTTCCAGGGGAATACCCAGCTTGTGTCCACTCCAGCGACCCAAATGCTGGTCGGGGAAAAACAGAATCTTTTCGCGCTGCTGAAAGGACCATTCCATGACTTTGGCAGCGTTGCTCGAAGTGCAAACAATTCCACCATGTTCTCCGCAAAAAGCCTTTAGATCGGCTGACGAGTTGATATACGTGACGGGCGTTATCTTTTCGTCGGGATCCAGTATTTCCATCAACTCGCGCCAGGCGCGTTCAACATTGGAGAGACTGGCCATGTCGGCCATTGAGCAACCTGCCGCCATGTCGGGCAAAATGGCAATTTGCCGTGAACTGGAGAGCATGTCTGCGACTTCAGCCATGAAATGCACTCCACAAAAAACCAGATAGTCGGCATCCGTCTGGGCGGCCAAGAATGATAATTTGAGAGAGTCACCGGTCAGGTCTGCATGCCGATACACATCGGCTCGCTGATAATGGTGAGCCAGAATGACAGTATGTTTGCCAAGCGTCTGTTTGGCGGAAATAATGCGCTGCGTACATGCGTCATCCTGAAGTTGATCATAAGACTGAAATTCGATGGCTTCTGCTTGCATTTGCTGATTGAGTTACCCGATGAGTGAAAGTTGATCGATACACACGGTATTACCTGGTGTGATATGTGATTGTCATGGACCGTGCGAGGTTCACGGCGGCATGTAAGAATCTATCGATTAAATCATATTTTGAGTTCTGTTATAATGCAACAAAGGAAATTTTATCAATAAAGTCGAATCCACATAGCATAGCGCAGACGTAGCAGGAAAATTGGGAACAACGAATATTTCAAATGGTCAATCGCCTACATTTCAGCTTTTCCTTGATTTTGTTAATCGTTCTGATCGCTTTGACAATCTGGCTGGATCAAATCACGCGCCCTTCCGAGCAAAACAAGGATAACGGGGCATTGCATACTCCCGATTATATCGTTGAGGATTTGTCCGGAAGTCGGTCGGATCATGAGCATGCCATTCAGAGAAAATTCACTGCTCGTAAGCTGTTGCATTATGTCCGAGACGAAGTAACCCAGTTGGAGCAAATTGGATTTATCAATATTGATCCGCAAAACCCGTTACTGCGATTACAAGCTGATCGAGCCGAGATAAGAAACAAGGGAGATAACATTTTTTTGATGGATAACGTTACCGCTATCCGGGGCGAGGATCAGGAGAAAGGTAAAATTACACTGACGACGCACTTTCTGAATCTCCTGCCAAAGGAAAGCCTGGCAAAAACAGACCAACAGGTGACGATCACGCGATTACTAACCACGATAAATGCTCAGGGTATGGAACTGGATAATCGCTCTGGAAAGATTGAGTTATTGAGTCAGGTAAAGGTTGTCGATATGCGGTATTTAAATAAGCAATGAAGTTTTTGTATGCGATAGGGTTATTGGTTTTATGCTTGGCTCAATCTGCCATGGCAGAGCGGGCCGACCGAAAAAAACCGATGCACCTCGAAGCCGACCGTGCGACTGTTGAAGACGTCAATCGTAAAGAATCCAGCCGGATTACCGTCTTTACCGGTAATGTCGTCATCACACAAGGTACTATGCGCATTACAGCTGATAAAGTAATCATGAAAGAGGATTTGAACGGTTTTAAACATGCAACGGGACTGGGTGATCTGGTTACATTCCGGCAAAAACGTGATGGTCTGGACGAATATGTGGAAGGCTGGAGTCAGCGTGTCGAGTACGATAGTAAAACCGATAAGATCGAGTTGTTTCGTCAAGCCCGACTCAAACGTGGAACGGATGAGGTGAAAGGCGATTATATTTCGTATGACATGACCAGCGAGTTTTTTAAAGTCATGGGTAGCAAGGAGCGCGGCGATGAATCCAGTGCTGACAAGCGGGTTCGGATAACCATTCAACCTAAAAACAAATCGGAATAATTCATTGCTGCTGTGTAATCTGTCCATGGTGTGTTTTCGACAATGAGTGAGCTGAATGCGGTCAATTTGAGGAAGCGCTACAAATCCCGTACCGTGGTGCAAGATGTTTCCTTTTCACTGAGTAGTGGTGAAGTGGTCGGTTTACTCGGTCCCAACGGGGCAGGGAAGACGACCTGTTTTTATATGATTGTGGGTTTGGTATCCCTGGATGGCGGCGGAATCTATCTCGATGAAAATAATTTGAGCCAGATGCCCATTCATGCGCGTGCCAAGCTTGGGTTGAGTTACCTGCCACAAGAGGCGTCAATTTTTCGACGTTTGACCGTGGAAGAAAATATTTCGGCTGTGCTGGAACTGCAAAATTGGGATGAAGATACAAAACAGCGGCATTTGGACGGTTTGTTACATGATTTGCATATCAGTCATTTGCGCAATAATTCAGCAATCAGCTTATCGGGCGGGGAGCGTCGCCGCGTTGAGATAGCGCGTGCATTGGCATCGCAACCCCGTTTCATTTTGCTGGACGAACCATTTGCGGGTGTCGATCCGATTGCCGTTATCGATATTCAGAAGGTGATTGCTTTCTTGAGTGAACGTCAGATTGGTGTGCTGATTACGGATCATAATGTGCGTGAGACGCTTGGAATCTGCGATCGGGCTTATATCATTAGTGAGGGGCAGGTACTGGCTAAGGGCGAGCCTGAAGCAATCATTGATAACGAGCGAGTCAGGGAAGTTTATTTGGGTGAGCATTTCCGCTTGTAACAAAATGAACGAATCGAGCTGAATCATTGCACAATTTGCAGCTTACCAAAATATGAGGCAGACACTTCAATTAAAGTTATCGCAACAACTTCGACTGACACCGCAGTTACAGCAGTCGATACGTTTGTTGCAATTGTCGACGCTGGAACTAAACCAGGAGATAGAACGCATCGTTCAGGAAAATCCATTGTTGGAACTGGAAGAAAACTGGGGTGCGGTCAATCCGGATGCGAGCGATATAAGAAATGAGGAGAAGCTTTCTGAATCGAACGATAACGAACCGTTGACGGATTCTGCCATTACCGAAAATCAACATGATGCTTCGCAGCTTGCCGAACATGAAACAGATTGGTCGCAGGATAGCCTGTTTTATGATTCAACCGAGCAGGAAGAAAATGAATTTACGCAGATTCCTGATAGGCCGGCCAGTTTGCGTGACTATCTTTATGTGCAGGCAGCCTGCTTGCAACAGATTTCCGGGCGCGAACGTCAAATTATCGAACTATTGATTGATAGTCTGGATGATGATGGCTATTTACAGCAATCCCTGGAAGAATTGACTACAATCCTACCAACGGAACTGAACATGGACCTGAAGGACTTGCAGGTTGCGCTGGATCATTTGCAGCAATTCGATCCTACCGGAGTCGGTGCGCGCGATCTGCGAGAATGTTTGCTATTGCAACTGAATGCTATACCGGATGATGTGCCGTTTCGAGATCGTGCCCAGAAAGTGGTGCAAATGCATTTAAAGCCGCTTGCCGCACATGATTTTACGCTGATTAAAAAATTGCTTGGCTGTAATGATATAGAACTGCGCGCTACCCTGAAATTGATTTCTCATTTGAATCCGAAACCCGGAAGCGATTTTAATGTTCCGAGTGCACGCTATATCATTCCGGACATCATCGTCAAAAAGATAAACGGGGTGTGGGCGGCCAGTATCAATACCGATGCATTGCCCAAAATCAGCATCAATCGGCAGTATGCCAATATCCTGAAGCAAAATCATCACCCTTCGGCACTGGCATTGACCCATCAACTGAATGAAGCCAAGTGGCTGATCAAAAACATACAACAGCGATCCACCACCATCCTGGCTGTGGCTAATGCCATTATTGATCGGCAACAACAATTTCTGGAGCATGGGGAAATTGCGATGCGACCGCTAGTATTGCGGGAGATTGCTGATGCTCTGGATTTGCACGAATCGACGATATCCCGTGTGACAACCCAGAAGTTTATGCATACACCACGTGGTATTTTCGAGTTGAAGTATTTCTTTGGTAGCCATGTGTCGACAGATTCCGGAGGGGCCTGTTCAGCGACCGCGATAAGAGCGCTCATTAAGCAACTCATTAGTGAAGAAAATTCAAGGAAGCCACTGAGTGATAACAATATTGCAGGCATTCTCGAACAACAGGGTATTGTTGTTGCTCGTCGAACCGTAGCAAAATACCGGGAGTCCTTACAGATTCCGGCAGCAAATTTACGCAAATCATTTTAATTAGAATAAAGGAAGGATAATGAACCTCAAACTTACTGGCAATCATGTAGAAATAACCGATCCGATGCGTGAATATGTGATTTCTAAGATTAGTAAGATTACGCGGCATTTCGATCATGTGATCGATGTGAGCGTCATTTTGTCGGTGGATAAGCTGAAACAAAAAGCGGAAGCCAATGTGCACATTCGTGGAAAAGATATTTTTGTCGAAACCGATAGTGAGGATATGTACGCATCAATCGACAGCCTGGTCGATAAGCTGGATCGGCAGATTCTGAAACATAAAGAAAAGAATCTTGAACGCCGTAATCATGGTGCATTGAAGGATCAGGATTTCGAACAATAAAGTAAACATTTCAGTTGTGTGACGTTGAAAGAAAAGGCAAGTCATGATTCATGTAACATTTTATAAACATTTGACCAGTAAAATATTTCATCTATGAATTTGATTTCACAATTATTACCGCCGTCAAATGTAATAGTCGATTTGGATGTTGCCAGTAAGAAACGAGTATTTGAACAAGCAGGATTATTATTTGAAAATACCAGTCAGATTGCTAGAAATCAGGTTTTTGACAGTTTGTTTGCGCGTGAGAAATTGGGTTCAACAGGTCTGGGGCAAGGGGTAGCCATTCCACATGGACGTATCAAAGGCCTGCGTGAAGCCGTAGCGGCACTGGTGACCATGAAGGAAGGCATTCCATTCGATGCACCGGATGGGCAACCGGTAAATATTGCCTGTATATTACTTGTGCCCGAGAAAGCGACAGACAAGCATCTGCAAATCTTGAGCGAGCTGGCACAAATGTTCAGTGATAAACAGTTTCGCGAAAACATTCTGCATAGCAAGGATGCAACACACATTCACAAATTGATCTCCGAGTGGGAACCCAATGTCTCGAATTAGTATTACGCAATTATTCGAAGATAAGAAAGAGAAACTGAAACTGAACTGGATTGCAGGTCAGGAAGGTGGCGCCAAGGAATTAAGTGATGCCGAGATCAGTCAATCGGGTCAAGGTTTGATCGGGCATCTGAATTTTATTCATCCCGACTGGATTCAGGTCATCAGTATTGACGAAATTCATTATCTGAACAGACTTGAGCCGGCCTCGCTGGAGAAGAAACTCAATCAGTTGACCGAGAGCGATCTGGTCTGCATCATTGTTGCCGATAATGCGGAAGTACCTGAATCGATTCTTGATATGGCCAGTACCCGCCATATTCCGTTATTGACTTCGCCTTATCCAGGTCTGGAAGTCATCTGGGTCATTCGCACCTATCTTGGCACAATTCTGGCACCATCGTGCACCCGCCATGGCGTTTTGCTGGATGTACTGGGAATGGGTGTGCTGATTACCGGTGAAAGTGGCGTAGGTAAGAGTGAACTGGCTCTGGAATTGATCAGCCGGGGGCATGGATTGGTAGCCGACGATGTCGTCGAATTGCGTCGTATTGCACCGGAGACACTGGAAGGGCGTTGTCCACCCATGCTCAGGGATTATCTGGAAGTGCGCGGTCTGGGAATGCTGAACATACGCACCATTTTTGGTGAGACGGCGGTACGGCGGCACAAGAATATGAAACTGATTGTGCACTTGCAAAATGGTGGTGGTACGGATGCCAGTTTGCTCGAGCGCTTACCGCTGAGTAATCTGAATGAAAATATCATGAATGTCGATATCCGCAAGGTGATCATTCCTGTGGCGGCAGGACGCAACCTTGCCGTACTGGTCGAGGCGGCGGTCAGAAACTATGTGTTGCAGCTTCGTGGTATCGATAGCACCAAGGATTTCATCGAACGCCACGAACAGGCCATGAATGCCGAATCGGAAGACAGTGGCGGACAGTCACACTAGCGTTCTTTCGCGCCGGGCATTAGCTGCAATTGCCCTTCACGCCGTTTATCTGCCATGAAAAATCTCCATACCATTACCTTGGCATTCACAGGTGCATCAGGTATGCCTTATGGAATCCGCTTGCTGGAACAATTGCTACATTCCGGTAAGCAAGTGTACTTGTTGTATTCGCAGGTGGCGCAGATTGTGGCGCAGCAAGAAATGAATCTGGCTTTGCCATCTCGTGCCAGGGAAACCGAAGCTTATTTCAATCAGCTATACCAGCTTCCAGAAGGGCAGTTACGCGTATTTGGTCGTGAAGAATGGTTTGCACCCGTTGCTTCCGGGTCTAACCCATCCGATGCCATGGTGGTTTGTCCCTGCACGATGGGGACGCTGGCTGCCATTGCAGCGGGAATGAGCGAGAAACTGATCGAACGTGCCGCCGATGTGATGATCAAGGAGAATCGGCAATTGATCCTGGTACCACGGGAAACGCCTTTTTCGACCATTCATCTGGAGAACATGCTCAAGCTCTCCCGATGCGGCGTCATTATTTTACCAGCGAATCCAGCGTTTTATCATCATCCACAAACCATTCAGGATCTGACCGATTTTGTGGTTGCACGCATTCTGGATCACTTGAATATCGCACACACCTTGATGCCACGCTGGGGCTCCGAACATCAGTGACGATATCAGAGTAGTTTGGGAAACTCACCTGTTTTTTGCAGGATTCAACCTTCAATCGATGTCGTCAATGTTAACTGACCATCGGTAATCTTAAAGATGCCTTGTTCAGTCACAACATAATGCATTGCAATATCATGTGGCTGTGGATGAAGGTCATCCAGTCGCTGCATCTCATAAGCAACCCCGATCTTGATCGGCTGTGGATCGTAAGTCGCCAGGGTGCGATCATAGTAGCCACTGCCATACCCTAAACGATAGCCACGCTGATCGAACCCGACCATTGGAATGATGACTGCATCCAGCCTGACGATTTGAGCATGCTCCGGTATGGGAATGCCGTAAGCGCCATCCTTCATGGGACTATCGGGTGACCATGCGCAGAAATGCAGTGGCTGATGCTTGCCGACGACCTTGGGTAAAGCGAGCGTCGCTTCCTGCAATATAAAATGATGTGCTATTGAACGCACATCATATTCACCACGGAAAGGCCAGTATATTCCGATGATTTTTCTTTCAAAGCCACGGGTGCACTGCACAAGAAAATCCGAAATGGTCTGACTCCATTGCTGGTGCATCAGTTCAGGCAGTGCCTCGCGTGCTGCAAGCAAAAGCTTGCGTTGTTGCTTTCGCCAATCCAATGAGTCATTCATGTGAGTCCATTTGCATAGCGTGATTGTCAGCGACAATGAAATTCTGATTCAGCAATTTTTTGACTGGAGCTGGTATGCCCTGGTGAATGGCCATCGATGGTTCCAACCAGACCTGCTGATCATCCGATGATGTTGTTGGTGTTGTAACGTGCAGGATCATGGGGTAAATCCGTAGCTTGTAATGTGTGAATTGATGATCCATTGCAGGTAACTTAAGGGTGGACTGGATTCTCATGCCAAATTGTTGCTGGCAGTAAGTCAGAGCATTGGTGTCGACTGCTATTTCGGGGGGGCACCACAATCCGCCCCAGATTCCAGGAGAAGGCCGTTTTCTGAGCAGCAGTTTCTGTTGCTGTACCAGAAACAAAAGGATTGCTTCCTTTTCCGGCATGGGCTTGCGTGGCTTCGGGGCGGGCAGCAGATGGGTCAGGTTGTTTTTGTGTGCCGTGCAGTCCGAGTGTAACGGGCACGTGGTACAGACCGGATTCCGTCGCAGGCACACTGTGGCGCCCAGGTCCATCAGTGCCTGGGTGTAGGACTGTATCCTGCCCTGATCGGCATGAGTGGGCAACGATTGTTCAGACAGTTGCCATAATTTGTTTTGGGTCGATTTTTCTGCAGGATAACCGGTAATCCCGAAATATCGTGCGAGAATGCGTTTGACGTTGCCGTCCAGTATGGCTTCGCGTCGCCCAAA
The DNA here is from genome assembly GCA_017879645.1 of Nitrosomonas sp. Classification (GTDB taxonomy): domain Bacteria; phylum Pseudomonadota; class Gammaproteobacteria; order Burkholderiales; family Nitrosomonadaceae; genus Nitrosomonas. The sequence goes on along the minus strand of JAAEXZ010000022.1, from coordinate 4,946 downwards.
GGCAAATACCGCGATGGCAGCGGCTGTCGATCGGCCAATACCGGGCAGCTTTTCGAGATCAATCCGCTTAGATGGGAATTGACTGCGATGATCTTGTCGAAGAATCTGCGCCGTACGATGCAGATTCCGTGCCCGTGAGTAATATCCCAGCCCGCTCCACAGTGCCAGAACCGAATCCAGTGGCGCTTGTGCGAGATGGTCAACTCCGGGAAACTCCTGCATGAACCGCAGGTAATAAGGAATCACAGTACTGACTTGCGTTTGCTGCAACATGATCTCGGATAACCAGATCGCGTAGGGATCAGCGTTACGTTGCCATGGGAGGTGGTGCCGTCCATGAATCTTGTGCCAGTCGATGAGTGGTTGCGCCAGGGAAGACATTACGTCCGGATTCAATCAAAAATGACCTGATTGAACCGTGTATTAGGGGTCAGTACTTCCATTTTGGCAAGTTCGGTCAGATCAACCTGTTGTTGCGTGCCATTGTTGATCATCAGGTACTCGCGTTTTTCCGGGGAACTCATGATGTCGACGGCTTTCCCCTCGACAATCCGGCCGTCCTTGAGCGTGAGTTTGAGCTGATAGCCATACATGCATACCACTTCCACATAATCGTGAAGTTCGCATGAAATTGTATCCTGTGACATGATGCTTGATTCCTCAATGCGAGTTAAATGCGCATAATATACACGATAGTGGTATCTGGGATATTAAACTCTGATAAAACCCGATTCTTGAAAATCCATGAAACTGTGGATTGTGACAAAATGACCCACAAATTGACTGCGTGTTAAATCATGGAAATTCTGAAGACATTTGGTTTATATATCTTGACCGCCCTGGCCGAGATCCTGGGCTGTTATTTGCCCTACTTGTGGTTAAAACAGGGAAAACCGGCTTGGCTCCTGATTCCGGCGATACTGAGTCTGGGAATTTTTGTTTGGTTACTGAGTCTGCATCCGCAAGCAACGGGCCGGGTCTATGCTGCGTATGGTGGTGTTTACATCGGCATGGCGCTGATGTGGCTATGGCTGGTGGATGGTGTAAAGCCTGTCATGACCGATTGGCTTGGTGTCGTTGTATGTCTGTTGGGTGTGGTTATCATCATGTATGGGCGAGAGGCAATTGCAAAGTTATCAGGATAGCTCTACGGAAACTGTCTTCTGCACTTTCAGGAAGCCGGTTGCGGCGGTACTTTGATCCACTCCCCCGAGCATTGCTTGACGTAGGGATAATATCCTTCCGGACTACGGCAGTAGTACCAGTAGTTTGGCTTCTGGGTGTTGGTAGGGCGCGTAGTTGAGTTTTGTTGAATATACGTGGGTGTTGAAGCCATTGGCATGCTGAAAACGGGCGCGGCGGCAACGGCAGAATAGCCTCCCAGCGGGTAGTAAGTTTCAAAACGACGGTATGGACCGAATACGGAATAATTACTGAATCCCCAACCTCCCCAGCCACTGTAGAATCCGAAGTTGTTAAATGGGGAGAAACCGTAATATCCAAATCCACCAAAGGGACCAAACGGACTGAAAGGTCCAAAACCCAATCCCATCCCTAAACCGACGCCCAATCCCAAACCGAAGCCATCCAGATGGTGGTGTCCATGATGATGTCCGTGATGACCGGATTGATGGAAGCTGGGATCGATATTTTGATTATTCACAGTATTCTGGTCGACCTGAGTTTGATTGTGCTGGACGACATTCTGAGCGTTGTCTGCCTGATTCTGTGACACATCCTGATTTACCGGATTACCTGCAGTCGTATCGCTGTGCTGACCGGTGACTTGCTGATCCTGAGTTGCCTCGGGGGCGGCGGCTTGGGTTCCGCTGTTGTGCTGCTGATCAGCCGTTGCGGTACTGGAATTCGTTGTGGTCTGATCGTGAAGACTGGTCGGGTCAGGCGATGATGGGTGTTGGGCAATTCCGGTTTCCTGGTTGGGACTGGTTTCTGGGATGTTCTGGCTTTCCGTGGTCAGATGGTTTTGCTGTGGTTCCTGCGCCAGGGAATTATCCGATGGCGTATGTAAATCAGCACTTCCGGCCCCATCGGGATGATCCAGGTTTGACTGGTTCAGGTCATGAGCCGGGTTGCCCTGATCGAAGAAGTGACTATCTGCTGGATCACTATTTGACTGGAAGTCGCTGGGTTGCTGATCGAATCCACTGGAGTGATCCATCTGACCAGGATCATAATAGTCTTGGGTCGCGTCGCTGCCAAAATCGGCGCCACCATCATGATACCCGCCGGCATCGTAACCGCCCCCAAAGTCGCCACCGTAGTCGCCTCCGAAATCACCGCCAAAGTCACCACCGAAATCACCCCCAAAGTCACCGCCGCCATCAAAACCGCCATCGCCTTCGGCTGCCGCAGGTGGAGTGGCGAGCAAGGTAATCATGGCAAGTGTGATATACGTTAACTTAAACTTTTTCATGGTAATTCCAGTATTCGTAAGATATGGCGATCAGATCGTTCATTTCAGGTTTTTTCCGATTAGCATCCTATCGCAGGATGTCTGAATGGATACTGAATCAAGAGTCTGAATAGTCAATGCCTATTATGACTTTATCCGGGGGATTTTGTGCCGGCAGATTGAGAAAATGCGATTGCAACGTCGGCTTTGGGTTTACAATCGTCGCTTGATCGGATTGCGTGTGTTGTTATCGGGTCTCAAATCGAATTGCACAGGATGATTTCTGCAATGACGAATTCCAAGGATGTCTCCATCGATTCCGCGAACCAAGGCCAGTCGTTGACTGCGCTCAGTCTTGCGGCATTGGGCGTGGTGTATGGCGATATTGGCACCAGTCCACTGTATGTCATGAAAACGGTTTTTGATCCTGTTCATGGACTGGTTCTGTCCGATGCCAACGTGATCGGCGCCATTTCCCTGATTTTCTGGACCATCATGTCAGTCGTGACACTCAAGTACATCACCTTGTTTTTGCGTGCCGACAATCATGGCGAAGGCGGCATTATGGCACTGCTGTCACTGGCCAGCGCGTCCGTGTCCAGTCGTCTCCGTCTGCGAAGCATATTGTTTATGATTGGCGCTTTCGGCGCTGCACTTTTCTATGGCGATGGTGTCATCACACCGGCTATTTCCGTATTGAGCGCAGTGGAAGGGCTGGAAGTGGCCACACCGTTGTTCCAGCCATATGTATTGCCAGTTACATTGGTGGTTCTGGTTTCGCTGTTCCTGCTGCAACAGCATGGTACTGGTGGGATAGGTACCTTATTCGGACCTGTCACGCTGATCTGGTTCATAACGTTAGGTGTTACCGGCATTGCCAACATGAGTGTTGCACCGCAGATTCTGCAAGCGTTCAATCCCCTCTATGCCGTGACTTTCTGTCTGGAGAATGGGTGGTTTGCCTTCATTGCACTGGGTGCCGTGGTACTGGCCGTAACCGGGGGGGAAGCGCTGTATGCCGACATGGGGCATTTTGGTATCAAGCCGATCCGGTTTGCCTGGTATGGCTGCGTGTTGCCGGCGCTGGTACTGAATTATCTCGGGCAGGGTGCACTGTTACTGGCGAATCCGGCGGCGATTGCCAATCCATTCTTTTTGCTGTTCCCGGAATGGGCGCTGTATCCGGCGGTTGCATTGGCAACAGTCGCCACTGTGATTGCGTCGCAGGCGGTTATTTCCGGTGTGTTTTCGGTAACCCGGCAAGCCATACAACTGGGTTTTCTGCCACGCATGGAAATTCGCCATACTTCTGACGAGAAAATTGGGCAGATCTACATTCCTTTCGTCAATTGGCTGCTGCTCGGTGCTGTGGTGCTGGCGGTTGTGGGATTTGGCTCGTCGGCGAATCTGGCATCAGCCTATGGAGTCGCAGTAACGACGACCATGGTCATGGAAACGCTGCTTACATTTTTTGTGCTGCGCTTTGCCTGGCGTTATCCTTTGTTTGTGGCTTTGCTGGCGACGGGATTTTTTCTGGTTATCGACACCACCTTTTTCGCAGCTACCATCCTGAAGATTCTTCATGGAGGCTGGTTCCCACTGGTAATTGGCATCAGTTTGTATTTTCTGATGCTGACCTGGAATCAGGGCCGGAAGATCCTGCTCGAGCATCTGCGGGCAGACGATCTGCTATTGCAGCCTTTCCTGCAATCGTTGTTGCTGAATCCGCCGTTGCGGGTGTCGGGAACAGCCGTATTCCTGACATCCAACATGAACGGTGTGCCCCATGCGTTACTGCATAATCTTGCACACAACCAGGTGCTGCATGAGCGTGTGGTATTCATGACCGTTGAGTATCTGGAAATTCCCAATGTGCCGGATACAGAACGTCTGTCGATACAGCCCCTAGAAGGGAATTGCTATCAGATCGCGGTCCGCTACGGTTACAAGGATGAGCCGGATTTGCCCCGGGCGCTGGAGTTATGTCAACGTCACGGGTTGGAGTTCGAGCCGCTGAAGACTTCCTATTTTCTGAGTCGAGTTCCTATTTTCTGAGTCGAGAGATCATCGTACCAACCCCGGGCAGGGACATGATGCAGTGGCAGGAGCGTATTTTTGCGGCTATGGCCAGAAATGCCGGCAGTGCGGTCGAATACTTCAAGTTACCGGCCAATCGGGTTCTGGTACTGGGGACGCGGATTGAGATATGACTATTATTTTAAATTCATACTGAATAGTCAGTGGCAAATCGTTCAATTGAAGCGAAAGCAATGTTTCATATGGTAATCAAAGTGAAATTTTTGCTGCGGATGTTTTCCTGCCTGATCATGCCGGAGTGCTGAGTATCAGTTTGACTCAGTCGCTTTTACTTCCAAGTAAGCCATAGTCGGCATATTTTTTGCCATTAACAAGAATGGAACTTGGTCAATGTACTGTATTTGATTATGATTATTCAATTAACTGAACAGGTCTGAGCAATCACTATGAAAGTCGTAACATATACCTATGCACGTAATTCACTTAAAACCCTATT